>NZ_CATZBU010000005.1:0-386929 GCF_958405935.1 Ralstonia psammae | reverse complement strand
CCCCCCCCCCCCCCCCCCCCCCCCCCCCCCCCCCCCCCCCCCCCCCCCCCCCCCCCCCCCCCCCCCCCCCCCCCCCCCCCCCCCCCCCCCGACCCGCGTCAATACATGCATGGCATCGGTGCGGTGCCTGGCGCAACGGCCAACACCTTCAACGTGTTCTTCAGTGCCTCGGGTCTGCCACCACGGGGTGCCGATCGCAGCGGCAGCTGGCCGCATGACGTCTATGTCGCGCAATGGCATGCAGACACGGGCGTGCTCGATGCCCCGCGCATCTTCATCCAGAAGCCCGAGGCACAGGAGCCTGTGACGGTGGCACGCAACCGCGCGGGCCAGGTGATGGTGTCGTTTGAAGACGGCTGGAATGCGCCGGAAAACGTCAACCAGCGCTTCGGCATCTACGACACCGCGCTGCGGCCCATCAAGCCGTATCCGCAACTGGTGGAATCAGGCGGGCACTCGGGCCATATCACCGCCGTGGGCGACCGCTTCGTGGTGTTCTATTCCGACGGCTGGATCACCGGCGGCGGCGTCGATAACCTCGGCAGCGGGAACGGCGTCTACCTGAAGGTCTACGACGGGCACGGCCGCCGCCTGCACAACGTCGATGTTGCCGATGGCCGGCGCGAATGGTGGCCCATGGTGGCAGGCGGCAGCACCCATGCGCTGCTCGCCTGGCAGCAGTTCGTGCCAGGCCAGACCGAAGCCAATCTGAAGATCGCCATCTTTGATCCGGTCAGCGCACGCGTGACCGGCGAGCAGCTTCTGCACAAGCATCTGCAGTACTACACCTACAGCGTCGCGTGGCTACCGGCTGTCGAACGCTTCCTGCTGGTGGGCGTGGCCAAGGGCAACGGCTTTGCCGATCTGATCGACACCACGGGCAAGGTGCGCGCGTCCATTCCGTGCATGCCGGCAACGGTGCGCGAGGGAGGCATTGCGGTGAACCAGAATACCGCCTACACGCCGGCCGCCGATGGCCGTCTGCTGCAACTCCAGGCAGAGCCGGATTCGCTCACCCTATCTGCCACGCTGATGAACACCGACGGCCAGCGCGTGCAATGGCGCCCGGTGGGCAGCACCGGTTTGCTGCGCACGTCGGGCGCAATCGACTGGATGTCGCTCACGGAAAAGGGGTTGGAGCAGCTGCATTTCGACCCCACCAAGGCGCAACCGGCCAACGCGGTCGACCAGTGCCGCTAGCGCGAAAAGCTCAAGCGTCGGTCACGAGCACGCGCAGGCGTACCAGACCATCCCACTTGGCGTGGATGGCATCGGCAATGCGGGCGAGTTCGGCGGCCAGTGCAGGCGGCAGGATCAAGTCGACCTCCACCGCGCCGTCGACGTAATGCAGGACGCAGTGGCGCGCGTCCAGCGGCGTGCCGGGTGGCAGCAGTTGTGCCAGCACGGCGTGCAGCGCATCGCGGTCGGGTAGCGGGACGGGGTCGGTCGCGATGTGCTCGCGCGGGTCGACGTGGATCTGCACGTCGAGCACCGCCATGGCCGTATGTGCAGTCAGTACGTTGGTGCGGGCGCGGACGGCAATCGCATGGCCTTCGCTCACGGAGACACGCGGGTCCACCTCGATATGCGCATCCACCAATGCCTGGTCTCCGGTCACACGTGTACGCAGATCGTGCACGTTGATCACGCCGGGTGTGGCTTCCAGGCTGGCGCGAATCGCCTCCACCTGCGCGGGCGGCAAGGCCCGGTCCATGAGGTCATTGAGCGCTTCCCACCCAAAGCGCACGCCCACCCGGCCGATCATCAGCCCGACGACGCAGGCAGCCACGGGGTCGAGCCAGTGATAGCCCATCAGGTTGCCCGCCACGCCAATGGCCGCCACCAACGACGACACTGCATCGGAACGCGCATGCCACGCATTCGCAATCAGCATGCGTGAGTTGATGCGCTTGGCCACGGCCAGCATGTAGCGGAACAGCCCCTCCTTGGCCGCCAGCGCGATCAGCGCCACCACCAGCGCCAGACCATGCACCGGCGCCGGCCCCTGCGGCGAGCGCAGGCTCTCCACCGCGGCCCAGATCATGCCCGCGCCCGCCCCGACGAGCAGCAACCCCAGCCCCAGCGACGCAGCGTTCTCGTAGCGTGCGTGGCCGTACTGGTGGTCTTCGTCCGGCCCCTTGTGGCTGTTGCGGTTGGCGATGAAGACGATGCCATCGGCGATCAAGTCCGACAGCGTATGCAGCCCGTCGGCCACCAGGCCCTGCGAATGCGACCACAGCCCCGCCGCAATCTGCCCCGCCGAGAGCAGGCAATTGACGCCCGCGCTCACCAGCGTGGAGCGTTCGGCGCTCTGCCGGCGCGCGGCCGCAGAAGGTACTGTCGGAGAAGTGGGCGTCATGGGAAATCGGTGCGTTCAAGCGTGCGAAGCAATCGCGAGCATTGTGCCACGCACCGAAGCGCCCCCCCTTGCTCCGGACGCATGGCTGCGATCACAACGCGCCGCGACAAATTTGCACCACAAGAGCGCAGATCGGGGCGTACTAATAGGAGTTTTCCGATGTTCCGCGCTTGCGGCTTCGGCGATTCTCAGCAATCCGGCAAACAGGTTGCCGGACGTTACACGCTCGGAGATTCGTCGACATGCAAGCCCCCATCCAACTCGTCATTGCAGATGATCACCCGGGCGTGGTGGCTGCCGTGCGGCGCCTCGTCTCGGCAGTCGACGGCTTCGAGGTGGTGGGCGAAGCCAGCAGCGCCGATGAGCTGCTCGCCGTGCTGGGCCGCGTGCGCTGCGACCTCGCCATCACTGACTACGCCATGCCCGGCAGCCGCTATGGCGACGGCATCATCCTGCTCGAATTCCTCGTGCGCCGTCACCCGGACCTGCGCGTGATGGTGCTCACCATGCTTGAGACCCGCACGCTGATGAGCAACATCCTGCGCGCGGGCATCAAGGTCATCGTCAGCAAATCCGACGAGCCGCAGCACATTCTCGAAGGCATGCGGGCGGCGGTGGACGGACGCATCTATCTCTCGCCGCTGCTCAATGCCAAGCTGCTCTGCCGCACCGGCGAGCCACAGCCCACGAAGGACGACCCGGTCAGCAAGCTCGGCAAACGCGAGCTGGAAGTGCTGCGCATGTACGTGACCGGCAAGACGGTCAGCGAGATCGCCGTGCAACTCAACCGCAGCGTCAAGACCATCAGCTCGCAGAAGCAGACGGCCATGCGCAAGCTCGAGCTTGGCACCGAGGCGGCGCTGTTCGACTTTGCCGTGCGCCACGGGCTGCTTGGCAGCGGCGAGGTTTGAACCCATGAAAGCGTGTGTTCGCCTCTCGACCGCGACCCGGCTGCGCATCGCTATAGGTGCAGGCCTGCTCGTCTGCGCGGGCGCACTGTGTTGGCTGGGAAACGCGCGCGAAGCCGAGGCGGAGGGTGCGGAACGATCGGTCCAGCGCCTGAACCAGTTTCCGTCTGAGCTTTCCGTAGGCGTGATCGGTGACGCGATGACGCCATTGGAGGGCGTGGAGGCAGACCACCTCAGCGGCTTCTCCGGCGATTTGCTGATGCACCTGATTCCGCAGGATCAGGTACGCATCGTGCCGCACATATTCACACGGCGAGACGAGCTCCTCCGGGCGGCATGCAATGGGGAAGTCGACATCGTCATGAGCGTGGCGCCGCGCTCGCAATACGATCACTGCCTGATGTATTCGGCACCCTACCTGGAGCGCCCCATCGCGGTAGTGGCGCGCGACGACCAGACCGAGTTGGCGCAGAACCCTTTTGCCACAGGAACGAGGATCGCCGTCGAGCAGGGCTCCTCGCTCGAAGACGAGCTGGCGAAGCAGTACCCGACCATCCGCATCGTCAGCACGCCCACGGCAGCCGACGCCCTCGACGCTGTATTGCACGGGGCGGCAGATGCTTACGTCGGAGTCACATACACGACGCGCGAGCTGATGTCGCAGTCACGCTACAGGCCCCTCTCGATCGTGCAGCTCGTGAACCAGCAGGTGGATGCGCTGCACTTCGCCGCGCCACGCGACCGTGCAATGCTGATCCGTTACCTCGACCGCCATCTTGCCCAGTTGCCGGACGCCACAATGGGCCAGCTTCGCGCGCGCTGGATCACCCCGGCGGGCACGCTCGGCGCCGGGCCTCAGCTCTCTGCAAGGGAACGGACCATGCTGGCATCGTTGCCGCCGCTGCGCTACGCGGCCGACCCGGACTACATGCCATACACATTCAGTGAGCCGGGTGGGGATGTCATCGGTATGGTGCCGGAGTATCAGAGCTTCCTATCCCGCACGCTCGGACTCCGGTTTGAGCGGGTCGCCGTTCAGGATTGGTCCGAGGCAATCGAGAAGGCGCGCGCCGGTTCGATCGATATCCTGCTGGGCATGTCAGACCAGGAGTCCGCACCGGCCGGCTTCGCACTGAGTCAAGCCATCGACACCACGCCCATGGTGATCGTGGGCCGCAACAACGCCGTCACGGTGGCGGCGCTACCCGAACTGTCAGGTAAAACCGTCGCGCTGCCGGCGAGCGACACGCTTGCCGATCTGCTGCATCAGAACGTGCCGAAGATCCGCATCATTCCGGCGGCGTCGGTGCACGATGCCTTGTCAATGGTGGCCGCCACCCAGGCCGATTTCACCATCGTTAACCTGCCCGTGGCCGACGCGCTGATCCGCCACCATTTCCCGGGGGAGCTAAAAGTCACGGGGTCCGCCAACACGGTCGAGAACATCGGTGTGGGTGTCTCGGCGCGGTATGCCGCCCTGCTACCGCTCATCAATCGAGCGTTGTTCGCCATGCCCGAGGGCGAGCAAGTCAGTATTCGCAACAAGTGGCTGACGGTCAGTTACCAGCTCGGACCCTCGGCTTCGGCCATCCTCACGAAGTTCGCGCCTGCCGCGGCACTCATGCTGGTCGCCCTTGTGACTCTGTTCTTCAAGCAAATGCAGTTGCGGCGCGAAAATAGGCAACGGCGTCTTGCAGAGCAATCGCTCGCGCAACAGCTCCGCTTTCAGCGTGCCCTGATGGAAGCCGTGCCGTTCCCCCTGGTCGCCAAAGATGCCGAGCATCGATACGTCGCGGTCAATGCCGCGTTCTGCACTATGTTCGGGCGGCCACGCGAGTCACTGCTGGGCTGCACACCCAGCCAGCTTGGTTTGTATTCCGCGCACGAGAATTCAAGCCTCTTCCAAATCGATCAACGGGCAGTGGAAACGAGTGAGAGCGCACGCGAGGAAATGGTGATCGAAACGCCCGATGGGCAATCGCGCAATGTGCTGTATTGGATCGAGCCGTTCCATTTGCCGGACGGCCTGCCTGCCGGCACGGTCGCTTCCATGGTCGACATCAGCGAGATCCGCGAAGCGCAAGCGCGGGCACTGAGCCTGGAACAGCGCCTGCGGGAGGTGACCGAATCGCTTCCGGCGTTGGTGTATCAGTTTGAACTGCAACCGGGCCATACCCAGGGGCGCATCACATACGTGGCGGGCAAGGCCCACGAAACGCTCGGGGTCCAACCTCGCGATCTGCTGAACTATCTGTCCACGCCGGCGCTGCTCATTCACGAGGAGGACCGGCAGCGCATGCTCGACACGGTGCTCGTCTCGGCGCAGCAACTGACGCCGTTTGACCAGCAATTCCGCCATGTCTGCGAAGACGGCGCGGTGCGCTGGCTGCACGCGCGTTCGATCCCGCATCGCGAACCCGACGGCCGCACGGTCTGGAACGGCTACCTGAGCGACGTCACCACGGAGCGCGAGCAGGCCGACGCGCTCGAGGCGGCCAAGAACGCGGCGGAATCGGCGTTGCACGCCAAAGACCGTTTCCTGGCCATGATGAGCCACGAAATCCGCACGCCCATGAACGGTGTGCTGGGCCTGGTCGAACTGCTGCAGCAGACGAAGCTCGAGGGCGAGCAGAAACAGATGGTCTCGTTGGTGCAGGATTCGGGGCGGGCCCTGCTGCATATCCTCGATGACATCCTCGATTACGCAAAGGTCGAGGCCGGCCGTCTGGATATCTCGCCGGCGGCCACGGACCTTCGCGAGGTCTTTGACGGCACGGTCGGCCTGCTGGCAAGCCGCGCACACGAGAAGTCGCTCACCGTGCACGTGGATGTGGCCGCCGACGTGCCGGCCAGCGTCTCGGTCGACAGCATTCGCCTACGGCAGATCCTGTTCAACCTGCTCTCCAACGCCATCAAGTTCACCGACGCCGGCAGCGTGCGGCTTTCGGCGGAATGCACGCAGATCACGGACGACACGGCGCATCTCGCCATCAGCGTCACGGATACGGGCATCGGGATCTCGCCGGAGGTGCAGGCCACGCTGTTCGCGCCGTTCGTGCAGGCCGAGCGCTCGACCACGCGCCGCTATGGCGGCACGGGCCTGGGCCTGGCGATCTCTCGCCAGCTTGCCGGTCTGATGGGCGGCCAGCTCGTCATGGAGAGCGCCCCCGGGCACGGCACCGCCGTCACGCTGCAACTGGCCGTACCGGTTCTTGCGGCGCGGTATGCGCTGCCGCGGCTGGCGGGCCGCAGCGTTGCCATTACCGTGGACGACCCGGTCGTGCGGCACAGCCTCGCGCAGCTTGCGATGGCGGCCGGGCTGCAACCTGCCGAGGCACCCGACGCCGATATCCTCTTGGCCACGACGGCGCAGGCACCGGAGCATGCCATCCGCATCACCGACGCCAGCTATGCCGAACCGGGTAACGCGCTGAGCATCAATCCGCTGAGCTGGCACGCGTTCGTGCAGGCGTGCGAGCGTGCGCTCCCGCAGGCTGAACACATGCAAGCGGCCAGCGCGACGGTACGCACGCCCCCCGCCGCCGTGCCCAGTGATGCGCCCGGTGCGCACATCCTCGTGGCGGAAGACCATCCGATCAACCGCGAACTGATCGCCAAGCAACTCCGGCTGCTGGGCTATCGGGTCACGCTGGCCGAAGACGGCGTCGTCGCGCTCGAGCGGCTGCGCGAACACCGTTTCGACGCGTTGCTCACAGACTGCCACATGCCCCGCATGGACGGCTTCGACCTGGCCCGGCACATTCGCCACGAAGAGCGCGGCGGCGGGTCCCGCCTGCCCATCATCGCCATCACGGCAACGACGCTCGCCGAGGAGCATGCGCGCTGCCGTGCCGTGGGAATGGACGCGAGCCTGCTGAAGCCGACCACACTCGCCACGCTGCAGGAAGCGCTGTCTGCGCTGTGGAGCCCTGGTGCCCCCGCGGCCGCAGAAGCCACCGTGGAGGAACCCTTCGCCCTGTCGCTTGACGATCTGCACGCCGCGCTCGGAACCGACCCCGCCGCGGCCGGCTTGGCGCAGGTCTTCCTCTCGTCGCTGGCCGATGATGCGAAGCGGCTCCAGCCACTGCTGGACGCGATGGACCGCCCGGCGCTGCGCCAGTGGGTCCATCGCACCAGCGGCGCACTGGCGCTGCTGCACAGCCCAAGCGTCGACGCCGTGGCGGAAGCCTTCCGCCATGCCGTGCAGAATGGCAGCCAGCGCGGCATCCGCGTCGCCGGGATGCGTGTCATGCGGCTTCTTGCGCACCTCAACGCATTGTTAAGCGACTTCGTACCGGCATCCGCCCAGGTTGGGTGACGCATGCAAATGACGGATTCATAAGGGAAATCCGTTTCAAGCGATCGATGCATCGCTTTTAGATGAACCGTTCCAATCGGTCGATTGACTCGGTCCAGGCCGCCTCCTACGATGACATCGATCAATGTCACATTAAGAGGCGCCCAGGTGGTGCCCACGGAGACACCACGTGAACGCACGGACCGATTTTCCGCGCGCCGACGCCCTTGCGCCGGCCTCGCACAGCCCTGACGCCCCCGCCCTCGTCGATGCCGCCATTATCGGGACGGGCTTCGCCGGCCTGGGTATGGCGATCCAGCTCAAGCAGAACGGCATCGACAACTTCCTGGTCTTCGAAAAGGCGGGGTCTGTGGGTGGCACGTGGCGTGACAACCACTACCCGGGCTGCGCGTGCGATGTGCAATCGCATCTCTATTCATTTTCATTCGCGCCCAATCCGGACTGGTCGCGCATGTATTCGCCGCAACCGGAAATCCGTGCCTATCTGGAGCGCTGCACCGATGAGTTTGGCGTGCGCCCACATGTGCGCTTCAACCACGAGCTGGTGCGCGCGGCCTTTGACGAAGCCGCTGGTGTGTGGAATCTGGAAATGGCCGACGGCCGCCGGTACCGCGCCCGGACGCTGATCTCCGGCATGGGTGGCCTGAGCCGTCCGGCCTGGCCGAACATTCCTGGCATCGAAACCTTCCAGGGGAAGGCATTCCACTCGCAACTGTGGGAACACGACTACGACCTGCGCGGCAAGCGCGTCGCCGTGATCGGCACAGGTGCCTCGGCCATCCAGTTCGTGCCGCAGATTGCACCCAAGGTCGGCCGCCTCGACCTGTATCAGCGCACCCCGCCGTGGATTCTGCCCAAGCCCGACCGGAAGGTCTCACGCGCCGAGCATTGGCTGTTCCGCCACCTGCCGTTCACGCAAAAGCTCATGCGCACCGGCATCTACTGGATGCTCGAGTCACGGGTACTCGGTTTTGTGATGCATCCGAAGCTGATGAAGGCAGTGGAGCGCATGGCGCGCGGCCACATCAAGCGCCGCATTGCCGACCCCGTACTGCGCGAGAAGGTCACGCCGAACTACACGATCGGCTGCAAGCGCATCCTGATCTCGAACGACTATTACCCGGCGCTCACGCGCGAAAACGTCGACGTGATCACCTCCGGCATCGCACGTGTCGAACCCAACGCCATCGTCACCACCGACGGCACGCGGCGTGAGGTTGATTGCCTGATCTTCGGCACGGGCTTTCATGCCACCGACCCGTTCCCGCGCGGCGTGCTGCTTGGCAGCCAAGGCGTGGACATTGTCGATGCATGGGACAAGCACGGCGCCGAGGCCTACCTGGGCACCACCGTGTCGGGCTTCCCGAATTTCTTCATGGTGGTGGGGCCGAACACGGGGCTCGGCCACTCGTCGATGGTGTTCATGATCGAGTCGCAGGTGGCGTACATCGTTGACGCGCTGAAGTCGATGCGCGCGCACAACGTGGCGGCCATCGACGTACGCCCCGACGTGCAGCGCCGCTTCAACGACGGCATCCAGAAACGGCTGTCGAATGCGATCTGGTCAGCCGGCGGCTGCGTGAGCTGGTACCTCGATCCGAAGACCGGCAAGAACACGACGTTGTGGCCGGGATTCACGTGGCAGTTCCGCCGCGCCACCGCGCACTTCCGGCTGGCGGATTACCGCACGCGCCCGATGGCCGTACCCAAGGGTGTGCCCCTGCGCGTACCCGCCCGCACCGTGCCCGCTGCTCAACACACCACCAACGAAGAAGCGCTTGACCGCGTCTGACACGCGCCAGCCCCAAGGAGACCCCGCCATGAAGTCTTTCAACAACCAGGTTGCCGCCATCACCGGCGCCGCGTCGGGCATGGGCCGCTCGCTGGCGCTGCAGCTCGCACGTGAAGGCTGCCACCTCGCGCTGGCCGATCGCAATGAAGCGGCGCTTGCGCAGACGCTGCAACTGGTGCGCGCGCATGAAGGCGACCGCATCCGCGTGACCACGCACGCGGTCGACGTAGCCGACCGTGCCGCGGTGTACCGCTGGGCCGAAGAAGCGGCCGCCGCACACGGCAAGGTCAACCTGATCTTCAACAACGCGGGCGTGGCGCTGTCCAGCACGATCGAAGGCATGGAAGACGACGAGCTTGCCTGGATCATGAACATCAATTTCTGGGGCGTCGTGCACGGCACCAAGGCGTTTCTGCCGCTGCTCAAGGCGACAGGCAACGGCCACATCATCAACACGTCGAGCATCTTCGGCATCTTCGCGCAGCCCGGCATGGGCGCCTACAACGCGAGCAAGTACGCCGTGCGCGGCTACACCGAAGCCCTGCGCCAGGAACTGGATCTGATGAACTGCGGTGTGTCAGCCACGTGTGTGCACCCGGGTGGCATCAAGACCAACATCGCCAAGTCGAGCCGTGTCTCGCCGAGCATGAACGGCTTCCTGGTGCGTGACGAACAGCAGGGCAAGGAAGCGTTTGAGAAGTTCTTCATCACCACGGCGGACAAGGCCGCAGAGGTCATCCTGGATGGCGTGCGCAAGAACAAGCGCCGCGTGCTGATCGGCCCTGACGCGTACGCCGCAGATGTGATGGCCCGTGTGCTGCCCGCCGCCTACCAGGCGCTGGTCGTGCGCGAGGCCCGCCGCACGCGCAAAAAGGCGCTGCGCGACGACACCGCGCCGGCCACCGTGCGCGCAAAGTAGGAGGCCGCCGATGAACACGGCCACCACCGGCGAACTGTTCGCCAGCCCCCCGCGCGCGAACCTGCTCAACGTTGCACGTGCCATGCTGCGCCCCGGCCGCATCGGCCTGCGCAGCATCGGCCGCGATGTGCTGATCGCGCGCTACGCCAAACCGCAATCGCGCTACCTGCCGCTGTTGGGCACGCGCGTGCATTACACCGATGAAGGTGCCGCCAACGCAGACGGGACGCTGCTGCTGATCCACGGCTTTGGCGCGTCGCTGCACACGTGGGACGGCGTGCTGCCGCAGCTCACGCGGCGCTACCGCGTCATCCGGCTGGACCTGCCGCCGTTCGGCATCACCGGCCCGCTGCGCGATGCGCAAGGCCGCCCGCGCACGATGGAGCTGCCGCTGTATCGCGACTTCATCGACGCGTTTGTCGATACGCTCGGCCTGTCGAAACTCACGCTGATCGGCAACTCGCTGGGCGGCATGGTGTCGTGGGACTTTGCCGTGCGCCACCCGGGCCGCGTCGAAAAACTCGTGCTGATCGACTCGGCCGGATTTCCGATGAAGCTGCCGATCTACATCGATCTGTTCAATCACCTGAGCGTGCGGATGACGTCGCCGTGGATGCTGCCCGAGGGCATCATCCGCGCCGCCACGCGCGATGTGTATGGCGACCCGTCGCGCGTGTCGGAACCGACGCTGCGCCGCTACGCCGATTTCTTCTACGCCGACGGTGCACGACAGGCCATCGGCAAGATGGTGCCGAAGTTCCGCTTTGACGATGTCGATACCAGCGGGCTGGCCTCGATCCGAGTGCCCACGCTGATCCTGTGGGGCCAGCGCGACCGGTGGATCCCGCCCGCGCATGCCGGTGAATTTGCCCGCCGCATTCCCGGCGCCACGCTGCGCATGTATCCGGCACTCGGCCATATCCCGATGGAGGAAGACCCCGTACGCGTGGGGACCGACCTCTGTGCATTTCTCGATCAAGGGCGCGCTTCGACGCGTGCCCCAATGACCACATTCCAGGAGAACCGCCCATGATGCCAGTCCGCCGCGACGTGCATCCTCACCTGCCGGCTGATCGCATCAGCAACTGGCACGAGCGAGGCACGCACGTCACCCACTTCCTGAACGCGCTGTCGATCTTCTTCCCGACCGGCGAGCGCTTCTTCATGGACAGCGTGCGCAACTACCGCCATCTGGTGACCGACCCCGAACTCAAGCAGGCCGTGGCCGGCTTCATCGGTCAGGAAGCCATGCACACGCGCGAGCATGTGCTGTACAACGATTTGCTCGACCGCGCAGGCCTGCCCGCCACGCGTATCGACCGCTTTGTCGGCAAATTCCTGAACGTGCTGCGCAAGTGGACTCCCAAGTCGCACCAATTGGCCGTGACGGTGGCGCTGGAGCACTACACCGCCATGCTGGCCGGCCAGGTGCTTTCACATGAAGATGGTCTGGGCCGCAGCTCGGAACCGGGCTATCGCCAGGTCTGGCTGTGGCACGCCATGGAAGAGACCGAGCACAAGGCGGTCAGCTACGACGTTTGGAATCTCGCCATCAAGCCCGGCCTGCGCCGCTATATCCTGCGCACCTCGACGATGTTGCTGACCACACTGATGTTCTGGTCGATGGTGTTCTACGTGCATCTGCGGCTGATCTTTGCGGATCGCACCTGCAAGAACAAGTTCTTCGGCCTGGGCAAGGCGTTCCACTTCCTGTGGATCCACCCGGCCCCGCTGCGCAAGATCATTCCGGAGTTCTTCGATTTTTTCCGACCCTCATTCCACCCGTGGGATGAAGACAATCGTGATGCACTCGAACGCCTGCCCAAGCTGATCTCGGAAATCGAAGCCTACGCGGCTGCCAATGGCGAAGCGCCGTCGCCCTCGATCCGCCGCAAGCTGTCGACGGCAGGTGCAGCCGGATCCTGAGCAGGCATTCAAAACGCCTGCCGTCATTGCCAAACGCAGCGGCGTTGGGATCAAACTAGAAATAGATAAGGCGCGCCCCACGCATGGGCGCGCCGGAGACATTAGCCTTTGTCCGGCCCGGGCGCGTTGCCCGGCGGTTCGTGCATGTGCTCGATGACCTGCGCCACGCGGTCGCCCAGGTATTTGTTGGCGGCCGTCTCAAGCGCGCGCATCAGTTCGGCTTCGACCGCCACCAGTGCCAGCGGGCGGATGCGCCAGATCACGTCGACCAGACGCGGCACGTCTTCGACCGGCGGCAGATCGCTGCCGTACTTGTCGAGTTCGCGCACGACCATGGACACGAGATCGTCGGCCACCGCCTGCGTATGCGGCCGGGCACGCTCGATGATGTCGAGCACTTCAACGAGCGGGAAACCGGCCTTTGCCATCTGCGCGCCGGCCAGCAGCGCTTTCGGGCTGCGTGCCAGATAGCCGAGGCCATCGGGTTCAAGCAAGCCAAGCGAGATGGCCCGCGCCAGCGCCTGACGCGACATGGCGCGGCCAAACAGCTTGGCCAGCGCCAGGAGCGAGTAGTGCTTGGGCGACTCATCCGACCACGGGCTGGCAATGGCGGATTCGAGCCCGAGGATGGAGCGCAGGTCATGGCCTTCGACGATTGCCTTGAGCAGTTCCTGGATGTTGGAGAGCGTGTAGCCACGCCCCAGCAGGTGATTGATGAGCTTGAGTCGCCCCAGATGCGCCTGCGTGTAGATGCCCACGCGGCCGCGCCGCTCGGGCGGATCGATCAGGCCGCGGTCCTGATACGAGCGGACGTTGCGGACAGTGGTTTCGGCCGCGCGCGCCAGTTCATCGATGGTGAACTCGCGGGCAGGCGGAGTAGCGGGCGGACCGGCATCGCCGGTTGGTTTGCGGGCGGGCATGCAAAAAATTCTACACGAGCGCGGCGACAGACTGCGTCGGTTACCGGAACGTTTCCGGTGCGTTTCTCGCGACGAGGAGACCGTCGATGTGGGACTTGACCTTGCGTCATCGTAATAGCGCGTTCCGGGCTGCGGGCGCGGTGGTGGCGGCGCTGCTGCTGCAAAGCTGCGCCACCGCCGGCGACGGACACGGCGCCATCGAGGCCGATAAGGCCAAGCAGCTCCAAGACGCACGAACCCAAGCGCGTGCGCCGTTCCAGTCAGGCAACCTCGCCACGCGCGAGGTGCGGCCGGTCACGCTGCGCGATTCCGGCCAGCCCGATGCGATCTCGTATCTGCGTCATGTCGATTTCCGCTTCGATGGTGGCGTCGGGTTTCTGGTCGATCAGCTCGCGCTGCGCATGGTGCCACGCGCACCAGGCGACCCGGTGTGGCTCGACGATGTGTCGTCCTACAGCCTGCAGCCGGTGAACGGTTCGGTGCGCGTCACGGCGCAGAGCATGAGCGCGCTGTTCAATACGGTGGTCTTTGCGCGCGGGCCTGGGGAAGATCCGCCGCTGCGCAACTTCAGCTTCTCGCTCGACGACGGCTCGCTCGACATGCGCGCCGAGATGCATCGGCGCGGCGCGTGGGTGCCGATCGAGCTGCGTGGTCCGCTGGTACTGCGCGATCCGCAAACCATCGTGTTCCGCCCCAACGTGGTCAAGGTGCGCGGCCAGGACGCCAGCGCGCTGATGGGCGCCGCGCATATCGAGCTGGCCGATCTGCTGCCGGTGTCAACACCCGCCGTGCAGTTGGCGGGCAGCGAGATCGTCATGCAGGTGCCCAAGCTGTTTCCGCCGCCAGCGCTGGATTTGAAGCTCTCCGCCATCCGCATCACGCGTGACGGGCTGCTCATGCAGATCGGCGATGGCAACCCGCAGATGCCGCCGCTGGCCAACGCCGCCGACGCGCAGCGCCCGTACATCCTCTTCCGCGGCGGGGACATCCGCTTCATGCGCTCGATGCCGATGAACGCACGCATCGATATCGTCGTGGCCGATCCGGCCAAGCCCTTCGTGTTCAACCTGTACCGCTATCGCGATCAGCTTGTGGCGGGGTCGCTGCGCTTCTCGCCCGATGGCGGCATCTGCGTGCTGATGCCGTCGTTCGACACGCTCACCGCTGCCAAGGCCGCCAAGGCAACTGCAGTCGCCAAGGCCGGCAAACCTGCCCTGCAACTCGCCAAGAGGATCGCACCATGATTGCCCCCGCCTTCGCTCTCGCCGCTGTGATGTTGCGCCTGGCGTTGGTGGCGCTCGGCCTGGCCAGCCTCTTTGTCAGCGCGCTCGCCCGCGCCGGCGAGCCCCCGATGGCCAGCGCACAGCGCAAGGAGTTGATCACCGTGCGCCAGCAATGGGCGCAGCGCTGCGATCCGTCCTCCGGCGCGCCCAACGCCAGCGGCCCCGCCGTCGCGCGCGACTCGGGCACCGCACCGCCCGTCGTGCAGATGCGCGAGGTGGATTTCCGCATCACCGGCGACATCGGCTTCCACGTGCACCAACTCACCGCGCAACTCGTGCCGCACAAGCCCGGGCAGCCCGTCGACATGGACGACCCGGGCCAGTTCGACATCCGCATCCTCGGCGGGGAAGTGACGGTGCCCAAGAATTCCCTCGACGCGCTGTTCAACCGATATCTGCTCGACTATTCGCCGCGCTCGCTCAATGCGTTGTCGCTCACGCCGGGCGACGGCGTGCTCGACGTGTCGGGCGGGCTCAAGCTGCGCGATCATTTTCCTGGCGTATGGCTGCCATTCGGCATGCGCGGCACGTTGGCGCTCAAGGAATCGCGCTACCTCGTCTATACGCCCACCGAGGCACGCGTGATGGGCATCCAGACGCTGGCGCTGCTCAAGGGGATGGGGCTGGAGCTGTCGCAGCTTGCGCCGCTCAATCGCAACGGCGCCAAGCTGGACGGCAACGACATGGTGCTGGACCAATACACGGTGTTTCCGCCGCCGCGCCTGATCGGTCAGATGAAGACGGCGCGTGTCACGCCCGACGGGCTGGTGCTCAGCTTCGGCCCCGCGCCGGCCATGTGTGCGTCCGCGCCAACCGACGCCGCCAGCCGCATCTGGATCCAGTCCGGCGACCTGAAGATGTACAACGTGCTCGTGGCCAACAGCCGCGTGCTCGTCACCGATACATCAACGCGCGGGCCGCTGCGATTCGACCTGTACCACTACCGCGAGGCCGCCGCGCGCGGCACCACGCGCATGGATGCGGACGGCACACTGCGCGTCGACCTCGCACCGGCCGCGGCCGTCCAGTAACACCGTCGCCAGCGCACTACTTTTGGCAGACAGCATGCAGGATCGCCTCGCCCTCTGAGCGCGGCACGACGGCCTCCCAGCGGGGGCTGTCGATGCTCTTGGCGAGCACCGTGCCGTGCTGGCTATCCTGGATCAGCGCGCTGACCGGCAGGATGCGCCCCTCCTTGCAGTCGTAGACGGACGTGCGCGTGTCGTATTGATATGCCTTGCCGTCTGAGAGCTTGCGCGGCACGTCATAGGCATCCCGCGCCGTGGCACGCACGGTGCCATCCGTGTTGTGCTCGATGGAGTCCTTGTCCAGATAGAGCGAGCCGGCGTTGTCGGCCAGCGGGGCCAGCTTGACCCAGTTGTCGGCCGCCATGGCCGTCGAGCCACCGATTGCCAGCACAGCGGCCACCCAGTAGATCAGCGTCGTTCGTTCCGTTCGCATCGCAACCTCCGTTTGCCTCATTGCACAGACGTATGCGGGGCGAAGCAGCCTGGCTGCATCGTTCTCCGCACATCCGAACTAGGCGTAGCAAACGGCATGCCCCGCGTGTGCCACTGCCGCGGCAGGCAACAAAAAAGCCCGCACGGGGCGGGCTTTTTCGGAGATGCGGGACGGCTTACTTGGCAGCGGCGGCCATGTAGTCAACGGCAGCTTTCACGTCGTCATCGGAGCCGGCATAAGTGCCCTTGGGCGGCATCGCGCCCTTGCCGTGCAGCGCGGAGTCATACAGCTTGGCCTTGCCTTGGGCAATGCGCGGCGCCCAGGCGGCCTTGTCGCCAAACTTGGGCGCGCCAGCCACTCCGGCGGCGTGGCACATCTGGCAAGTCGACTCGTAAACCTTCTTGCCAACCTCCCCCGCCGAGGCTTGCGGTGCAGCAGCAGCGGCCGGCGCTGCAGCAGGTGCCGGCGCAGCAGCCGCCGGAGCCGGGGCGGCCGCTGGAGCCGAAGCTTCCGATGCCGATGCTGCAGCCGGGGCTGCACCCGCGCCCGCCGGTGCAGCCGGTTCCTGCAGCTTGCCGCCAGCGGAGTTGGCCATGTAGACGATGGCGCGTTCGATTTCGTAGTCGCTCACGTCATCCGGCGACGTGCCGCCGCGTGCGGGCATGCCGCCCTTGCCGGCCAGCGCCACCTTCGTCAGGCCATCCAGGCCCTGCGACAGGCGCGGCCCCCAGCTTGCCGCGTCGCCAAACTTGGGCGCACCGGCCACACCTGCCGCGTGGCAGGTCGCGCAGACTTCCTTATAGAGTTGCTCGCCGGTCTTGAAAACGCGCGGTGCGTTCGGGTCTTTCAGTTCGAGTTGGGCAACGGGCTTGATGCGATCGTTGACGGCCTCTTCCGACATGCCGGAACCGCCCGCACCCTCCTTGGCGCCCAGGCCAACGTAATTGGCCAGCAGGATGATGATGAGGATGGGAACGACAAAGGCGGCGATCACCGCGATAATCAGCTGCTTGGGGGTCTTGATCAGAGGCTCGTGTTCGTCGTGTTGCGCGTCGCTCATGCTCAACTCTCAGGATGGTGGAACCGCTCTTGGAGCCCACAGAGCGCCGCCGGCAAGGTCACGAGCATCGCCGGCAGTGCGTGGGGGCCGCATTGGATCGCGATGAGGGCAGGAAGACCATGGCAATTCAATTGCCGCGTCGGCCCAGATAGACCTGTCCCCGTCTTTCTTCTGGCAAATAACGCGCGATTATATCCGCAATGCCTAGGCCTTTGACACGCGGGACAGCCCTAGGCGCCGCTTTTCGACCTGCGTCAAAAACCCAACGAAACGTCGCAGCAGCACGCCTCGTACCGGTGCGTTCATGGGCGTGCGATGGACGCTTGCCGCCAAATGCGCTATCCTGCGTGGCTTCTCTTTCGGTGCGTTCTGTGCCGATATGCGCCCGTAGCTCAATGGATAGAGTACTGCCCTCCGAAGGCAGGGGTTGCTGGTTCGATCCCAGCCGGGCGCGCCAAAAATCAAAGATTTACCCGAACTTGTACGGCTTTTCCCCGCCAGAACCGCGCTTCTGCCGCAACGTACCGGTTTGCCTATTTCCGAACCTTGTTCAGCCCCCTGCATTTTTCGGTCCCTCGACCGCACCGCGGGCATGCTGAAATCATCATCCGTCAGGAGTCGAGCCGTGAGCCGTTACTGGAGCGATATCGTTCAGCAACTTGTGCCCTACGTTCCGGGCGAGCAGCCGGCAATCGCGCGACCCATCAAGCTAAACACCAACGAGAACCCATACCCGCCGTCGCCGCGTGTTGTAGCGGCAATCTCGGCAGAGCTGGGGGAGACGGGCGAGACCCTGCGCCGCTATCCCGATCCGCTGTCGCGCCGGTTGCGCGAGACAGTGGCCGCCCAGGTGGGCCTCAAGCCCGAGCAGGTCTTTGCTGGCAACGGTTCGGACGAAGTGTTGGCGCACGTCTTCCAGGCGCTGCTCAAGCACGACAAGCCGCTGCGCTTCCCCGACATCTCGTACAGCTTCTATCCGACCTACGCGCGGCTGTACGGCGTGCAGTGCGAAGTGGTGCCGCTGGCGGACGACTTCTCCATCCGCGCCGATGACTATCTTGGCGACGCAGGCGGCGTGCTGTTCCCGAACCCAAACGCGCCGACCGGCCACGCGTTGCCGCTGGCGGAGATCGAACGGATCGTCGCTGCGAACCCCTCATCGGTCGTCGTGGTGGATGAAGCCTATGTGGATTTCGGCGCGGCGTCCGCCATTGGGCTCATCGACCGCTATCCGAATCTGCTCGTTGTGCACACGACGTCGAAGTCGCGCTCGCTGGCCGGCATGCGCGTGGGCTTTGCGTTCGGGCACGCGGCACTGGTCGAAGCGCTCAATCGCGTGAAAGACAGCTTCAACTCGTATCCGCTGGATCGCCTCGCGCAGGCGGCCGCTCAGGCCGCTTACGAAGACGATGCGTACTTCCGCGCCACGTGTGCGCGCGTGATTGCGAGCCGCGCGCGGTTGACGCAATCGCTGCAGTCGCTGGGGTTCGAGGTCGTGCCATCGATGGCGAACTTTGTCTTCGCGCGGCATCCCGCCCACGACGCCGCAACGCTGACGGCTCGCCTGAAAGAGCAGGCCATCTTCGTGCGTCACTTCAAGCTCGCGCGCATCGATCAACATCTGCGCATCACGGTCGGCACCGACGATGAATGCGACGCATTCTTAAAGGCGCTGCAGGGCCTGCTGGCGTAAGCACGTACGCGTGTGCGACAAATTGCCACCGGGGTCGGCCAGCCATTGGGGGACCGCACCCGCGCAGGTGGCTGCCGTCCCTGACCACACGGTGCATCCGCGCCATGGCACCGTGTGGATCGAAGGCCACGAACGCAAGCGATTGCTGCACTGAGGTATGCGGAACATTGACCGTACGCAGATGCTGCCGGCCGATTGCTGTGCCAGAATGCACGAGCGGGTAAACGGCGCGCCGACGCCGTCCGCTGTCCCCTAGGGCGAGCCTGAGCACTACGCGGGCGGCACGGGACGCCACACAACACACTCCCACAAAAGGAATCAGCATGTCCAATCGTCGTCAATTCCTGAAGAGCATCCCCATCGTGGCCGCCGCGGGCGCCGTCATGTCGATGTCGGACCTGGCACTGGCTGCACCGATGGTGTCGGAAGCCGACCCGCAAGCCAAGGCGCTGGGCTACGTGGCTGACACCACCAAGGCCGACAAGGCCAAGTTCCCGAAGCACACGCCGGATCAGCACTGCGGCAACTGCGCTCTGTATCAAGGCGGCACGGCAGCGCAAGGCGGTTGCCCGCTGTTCGCCGGCAAAGACGTCGCCAACAAGGGCTGGTGCAGCGCCTGGGCAAAGAAGGCCTGAGCGAAGCAGTATCGCGCCCATGAAAAACGGACCCTCCGGGGTCCGTTTTTTCATGGGCGCTCGCTCTACAATGCGTGCCATGCCGTTCTCATTCACGCCCACCGTTCTCGTCATCGACGACGAACCGCACATCCGACGCTTCGTCCGCGCTGCACTGGAGGAAGAAGGCTGCGAAGTCCATGAAGCCGACCGCGTCGAACGCGGCTTGATCGAAGCGGGCACGCGTCAGCCGGATGCGGTGATCCTCGATCTCGGTCTGCCCGACGGCGACGGAATGCAGTTGATTCGCGAGTTGCGCACCTGGACGGAAGTGCCGGTGCTCGTGCTCTCGGCCCGCGTGGATGAGCGCGACAAGATCGACGCGCTCGATGCCGGCGCGGACGATTACCTGACCAAACCCTTCGGCGTGGGCGAGCTGGTTGCGCGCTTGCGCGTGCTGCTGCGGCGACACGCCAAGCGCGGCGAAGACGGCGGGAGCATCATCCGCTTCGGCGAGGTGGAAGTCGACCTGGCGCGCCGCCTGGTCAGCCGCAGCGGCGAGGCCGTGCATCTCACCCCGATCGAATACCGGCTGCTGGCAGTGCTGCTCGGCCGCCGCGGCACCGTGATGACGCACCGCGAACTGCTGCGCGAAGTCTGGGGCCCCGCGCATTCCGACAGCAGCCACTATCTGCGCATCTACATGGGCCATCTGCGCCACAAGCTGGAACGCGATCCGGCGCGGCCCGAGCACCTGCTGACCGAAGTCGGTGTCGGGTACCGCTTTACCGCTTAGGCGGGCTTAAACGGAGTCAAGCGCGGCTCACTGTTCCTTGATGCCCGCGGCGCGCACGATGCGGCCGTTGCTGTCGTATTCCGCGCGGATGGCCGCGGCAAACTGCTCGGCCGTGCCGCCGGCCGGCACCACGGCGGCCTGCATGAGGCGCTCGCGCAGATCGGGCGCAGCCAGCGCCTTGTTGATCTCTGCGTTCAGCCGAGCAATCACGGGCGCGGGCGTCTTGGCCGGCGCGAACACGCCAAAGGTCGATGCCATGTTCGCCTTGGCGTAACCCAGCTCGGTGAACGTCGGTACGTTCGGCAGCGCATCGAGCCGGTGCGGCGCACCCACCGCGAGCGGGCGCAGCTTGCCGCTCGTGATGTGTTGCATCAGGGTCGGGCCGACGTTGGTCGACATGACTTCCACCTGTCCACCCAGCGCGTCCGTCAATTGCTGGCCACCGCCCTTGTACGGGATGAGCGTGATATCCACGCGCGCCTGCGACTTGATCTGCTCCAGCGCGAGATGCCCCACCGTACCCAGGCCCGATGTCGACCAGCGGATCGAGCCCGGCTTGGTGCGCGACTGGCTCAGCATGTCGGCAAAGCTCTTGCCCGTGAACGATGGCGTGCCCAGCAGGATCATCGGTGCGTACATGACATTGGCCACAGGCGCGATGTCTTTCTGCGGGTCGTACGGCAGCTTGCTGAAATGCGGGTTGAGCGTAAGCGGGCTGACTGACGAGAAGCCCAGCGTGTAGCCATCGGGCGGCGCCTTGGCCACGGCGTCCATGCCGATGCTGCCGCCGGCACCGGCGCGGTTTTCCACCACCACCGGCTGGCCCAGTTGCGACGACAGCTTTTCGCCCAGCGCACGCGCCACGTTGTCGGAAATGCCGCCGGTCGGGTACGCGACGATGATGCGGATCGGCTTGGCCGGATAGTCCTGCGCGTGCGCCGGCACGGCGGCAAGCAGCGGCAGGCCGGCGCACAGCAGCGCGGCAGAGGCAATCAGACGACGGCGGGCGGTACGTGCGGAAGTCATGGCGCAATGTCAGATGGACGAGACGGGAGCCCACATTGTAGGCGGATGCCCAGGCAAGCTCGCCTGGCGACGTACAAAAACAGCAGGCAAAAGAAAAGGCGCCCGAAGGCGCCTTTCCGTTCCCAATCGAGTGACAGCGTCGATTAGAAGATGTGGCGGATACCCACGCCAACGCTGGTCTGGTTCGACTTGCCAGTGCCGGTTGCGTTGCCGCCACCCGACAGTTCCGGCAGAGCTGCGTCCTTGACCTTGTTGTAGTCGACCGTGCCATACACTTGCGTGCGCTTGGACAGAGCGTACTCAGCCAGCAGCACACCGGTGTAGCGCTTGCCGTCGTTGCCGGCGGTCAGAGCAGCGTTCTTGATGCTGTCGTAGTAGAACGCGCCCGTCAGAGCCAGGGCCGGGGTGATGTTGTACGTCACGCCCAGGATGCCGACGTGGTCACGACGCTTCGTGGCGCCCGGGGTCAGGCCAGCGCCCGAAGTGGCGTTGCCGTAGATGTTCAGGCCGAAAGCGCTGCCGCCGACGCAGTTTGCCGAGCTGTTCACGCAACCCGTGGCGTCGCTGCTGTCGATGTAGCCTGCGAACAGCTTGGCTGCGGCAATGGTGTAGTTACCGCCGATACCCCACACGGTTTGCTTGTTGCCAGCGACGTCCTTGTGCTGCTGTGCGAAGGCGCCGATGTAGGCCGGGCCGAATTCATAGGCCACCGTACCGCCAACGTACGAGTTCTGGCTTGCAGCGCCAGCCACTTCGCCAAAGCCGTAAGCCAGGCCGACCGACAGGCCGCTCCACTTGCCTTCGTACTTCAGCATGTTGGATTCACGCAGACCGGTCAGGCCGTAGTACATCCACGAGTTGCCGTCGTAGTTGCCCACGCCCAGCGGGTCGAAGTTGCCGCCCGTCGTGAAGCCGAAGTTGTATTGACGGCCCAGCGTGATAGTGCCCAGGTCCTTGTTGGACAGGCCCACGAACGATTGACGGTTGAACAGCGTACCCGAGCTGCTCATGCGGCCCGAGTCGGAGTTGAAGCCGCTTTCCAGCACGAACAGTGCCTTGTTGCCGCCGCCCAGGTCTTCCGAGCCCTTCAGGCCCCAGCGGCTGTTCGACACAGCGCCGCTTTCCATCTGGGTCACGCTGTTGCCAGCTTGGTTGGCGTTGTTGATGTAGTGAATGCTGGTATCGACAATACCGTACAGCGTCACGCTCGATTGGGCATAGGCAGAACCTGCGAACAGGGCGCCAACTGCGACCAGAATGGCAGACTTTTTCATGTGGGCTCGTAATAAAAGAGTTGTCTCAAACCGCCCGACCCCGTGTGCATGAGGTTGGGCTCCTCCGTTTCCTTAACTTCCGTGTCGGAAGTGCCGCGCAAATTTAACAAAAGCCCATATGCGCGGCAAAGCAATTCACGGAATCGTTCTACCAAGTGTGGTAAGCGCGCATCGCTCTTAATGCGCCGCACCAAATCGGCCTGCCACAAGGCTTGCCAGCTGGCAGCGCCCTGCTGTGGTGCACCAAGGCCGGCCGCCGGCTTTCAACCGCTCTCTTGATTAGACAAAAAGGTTGGGGGATTGCCGGGGGCGTTACGCCATTGGCGCGTCTTTCAGCGCCATTCACGCTGACTTGCATCATTTCGGCGCCGACAACAAACCGTTCGTCGCACCACCGTGGATACGATATGCCCCCTGACCTAGGCTGTAGACCGTGGCAGGACATCAAATGACCACGAACAACACCGAAAATCAGTTGAAGAAGGAGTTCGCCATGCGACTCAAGCAAATGGGGTTGGCCGCCATGCTGGCGGTCGGGGCCCTCGCGGCGGGCAGCGCTTGGGCGCAGGCCAGCCGTGTGGAAGTGTTCGGCCAGGATGCACGTGCCGAACGGTTTGACGTCTATAGCGACGGCGCCCGCACCGGACGCTTTGACACGTATACAGAAGGCGCACGCAGCGGCCGATTCGATCCGTATTCGGACGGCATGCGCAGCGACCCGGCCGGCCGCTCCCGCGACGGCGGCGGTACGGTCTATGGGTATCCGGTTCCGAATTGATGCGCTGATCGGCATTCACCGTATTCGTCACGCATTGATCAATTACGGGCCGGTCTCCAGGCATCCTCCGCTTTCCGCCTCTTGGCCCACTCTGGCCCCGCTGGTGATGCGCCAGCGGGGCTTTTTCATGCGCGCTCAGATGCGCTTGTCGAGCGTGATCGGCAATTCGCGCACGCGCCGCCCGGTGGCGTGATAGACGGCGTTGGCGATGGCTGCCGGCACGCCAGTGATGCCGATCTCACCAATGCCCTTGGCACCCTGCGGGTTGATATGCGCGTCCACCTCGTCGAGTGCGAGGATATCGATGTCGGGCACATCGGCGTTGACGGGCACGTGATCTGCGCACGGATGTTCGGACATGGCGCACGCTCCACCGGCCGGGTGGCCGTAGCTAGGGACATGCGTCGGAGGGAGCACGCGAAATACCCGGCACCCGGGCGAGGGGGGAGCCACAGAACCGTGGCTTCGCGCAGGAGATTTGCTGCGGCGCGTGTAACGCTTACGCGCCGCGTTGCAGTGATGTTACTTGGCCAGGCCGACGCGGTCGCGCGACACATCCATGACCATGCGCGTGAGCAGGTACAAGCGGGGCACGATGGAGTTCAGGTCAACATATTCGGCGTCGTTCGAGTGCGCGCCAAAGCTCGCCAGGCCAAAACGCTCGATCACGGGTGCCTTGGTTTTCGAGGCGGCGAACGCGGCATCGGTGCCCCCGCCTTCGGCTTTATCGTCAATCTCCAGCGTCTTCCCGAGTTCGCTATAGATCTTCTGGGCGTGCTCGGCCAGCGCGCGCGACGCCGGCGTGGCTTCCAGCGGTGGCCGGCGGCGTTCGAACTTGGCCGAAACCTGCGTATCCGGAATCAGCTTGTTCTTGATGCGCTCGTTGACGGTGTCTTCCAGCTTGTCGGCATCGGCCGCGCGCAGCAGGCGCACATCGGCCTGGGCACTGGCCACGGCCGGGATCACGTTGCGGTTGGTGCCCGCCTGCGCCACCGTCCAGTTCACCTTCAGGCCGGTTTCGGGCTTGGACAGATCGCGCATCTGCAGCACCTGGTGCGACAGCTCGTACAGCGCGTTGCGGCCCTGCTCCGGCGCGCCGCCCGCGTGCGAAGCCTTGCCCTTCACATCCAGCAGGATCGCACCGATGCCGCTGGTGGCCAGCGACAGCTTGTCGGCGGTCACACGCGTGCCTTCGCACGAGAACACGGCGTCCTGCTCGGCGCCCAGCTTGGCCTGCATGGCCCGCGCGCCGGGCGAGCTGATCTCTTCATCGCCGTTGATCAGCACCGTGAGCGTGCCGTACTGCTTGAAGTTGACGGCCTGCAGAATCGACACCGTGTGCAGGATGACCGCCACGCCGTTCTTGTCGTCGGCAATGCCCAGGCCGTAGGCGCGGTCACCGTCGATGCGGAACGGCTGCTGCGCGAGCATGCCCTTGAGATAGACGGTATCCATGTGCGCGATCAGCATGATGTTGCGCTTGCCCTCGCCCTTGAAACGCGCGAGCACCATCTTGCCGATCTTCTCGGGCGTATCGGCCATGCGGTAGGCATGGTCGCTGGGATCGACGAGCTTGACGTCGCCGCCCATGCCGCGCAGGCGCTCGGCAATCACGCCGGCAATCTTGTCCAGGCCTTCGATATCCTTGCTGCCCGATTCGATCGAGACCAGAGTCTTCATGGTGTCGATCAGCGCGGGTTTTTCCTGCTGGGCGCGCTTGTAGATTTCAGCGGGCGGCACGGCGGCGGCCTGGCCGGCCACCAGCGCGCCCACCATTGCGACGACGGCCAGCACTGGGGGGCGCATGCCCTTGGGCAACAACGGGGCTCTCATGAATGTTTCCTCACCTGTTCTTAGTTATGGTCTGCAACAAACCGGCGATTTTCGCACGCCCGCCTGAGGATTGCCCGAGGCTATCCCCCCTTTGGATAGGCGCATGACACCGGGCAAAGGAATACTGATAGACATGCGTAAAACGAAAGCGCGGGGCTAACACTCTCGCTACAATTGCTGCCATGCAATACATCCATGTCGTCAACGGCGATGTTGCCGGCGCCACGCTCAAGCAGGCGCTCGCACAGGCTGGCCGTCCCGATTCCGTAGTGGTGCTGCGCGACGATCTCGCCGTCGGGCCGCTGGTCGACGTCGACAGTGTCGCCATGGCGCGCTCCGGCTTCTGGCAGCGCGTGGCGCCCAACAGCAATATCGACTTCGCCGCCGAGATGCGCGATGCACTCGCGTCGCTCGCCGACCTGCGCGATGCCACCACGGAAGTCGCTATCTGGCACGGCCAAAGCGCATCGGACCAGCTCATGCTGCGCCGCGTCGCGTTCCACCTGCACCAATCGCCCCAGCGCATCAATGAAGTCGGCATGGACGTGCGAGAACTTGAGGCCCCCAACGGTCAGGGGCCGCTGACGACCATCGGCATGTATTCGGGCGCCCGCCTCGCGCGGCGGTTTTCGACCATCGCACCGGTGTCGGTGCTGCGCATCGGCCGCCTGGCCTACGAATGGCAGCAGACCGTGCGCGAGAACGCCGATACGCGGCTGTGGAAGGGCAACACGCTGGTGCCGGTGTCGTATGGCACGGTGGATGAAGTGATCCTGGAGCACGTGCCCACCGACTGGGCCAGCGCACGGGATGTGGTCAGCAGCATCATGGGCGCCATCGACGGGCTGCTCGCCAGCGACTGGTTCGTCTTCTGGCGCTGCCGTGAACTGGTCGGCAACGGCCAGTTGCTGCTGCGCGGCGAGGCCGATTCGCTCAGCACCTGCGAGCTGCGACGCAATGTGAGCGTGGCCGTGTAAGCGCCGCGCAATCCTGCCGATCTGCCCGAAGGAGCGCCGAAAGCGCTCCTTTTTGTTTGTTCACGCGGCGCGCGTCAGTCGTCTCGGCGGATGCCAGCGCGCGCAGGGCAATCGACGGGGACGTCGACTTCATTGGCAAGATCGGCGTCGGGCGGCGAGCCTTCCTCATCGCTGTGGACATCGCCCTCACCCCACGGCATGCCGGATTCGCGCAGGCGTTTGCGCTGCGTGCGGTCGCGCTGGAACATCTCGGCCAGTTCGTCGCGCCCTTGCTGCGCAAGGGAGACGAGCTTCTTCTGATCGCGGTAAACCGGGTAGACCTGTTCCATTGAATTGAGCGTGTGGCGGCGGAACGTCTGCGCGATGCGGTGCGCTTCGTATGGCTCCTTGCCCAGGCCTTCCAGCACGCGGCGGCTGAGCATGAGCGAACCCTCGAACATCTCGCGCTCGATCACCTCGACGCCACGGTCGCGCAGTTGGTACACGTGCGACACGTTGCGCGCGCGCACGTACAGCTTCAGGTGCGGAAAGCGCTCGCGCACGCGGTCGACCACCTCCAGGTTGGTCTCCATGTCGTCGATGGCGACCACCATCATGCGGGCCTTGTCGGCGCCGGCGGTTTCCAGCAGGTCCATGCGCGTGGCGTCGCCGTAGAAGACCTTGAAGCCGAAGCGGCGCAGCATGTCGATCTGGTCCGGGTCGTGGTCGAGCACGGTGGCGCTATAGCCCTGGCTGTAGAGCATGCGGCCGACAATCTGCCCGAAGCGGCCGAAGCCGGCGATGATGACCTCGTTCTCCTGCGGTTCGATGGCGTCGGGCGCGCGCTTTTTGGCATCCATGAGGCGCGGTACCAGCACCTTGTCGTGCAGAAGCAGCAGCAATGGCGTCGCGGCCATCGACAGCGCCACCACGAGGTTGAGCGCCGCGGCCGTCTCCGCGCCCAGCACGTTGCCCGCCACGCCCGGCCCAAACACCACGAACGCGAATTCACCGCCCTGCGACAGCAGGAACGCAAACAGCCAGGCCTGCCCGCGCGCAATGCCAAAGCGTGTGGCGAGCAGGCGCAGCGCACCAATCTTCACCGCCAGGAACACCGCGACCAGGCCGATCACCGCCAGCGGCTGGCGCATCAGCACGCCAAAGTCGATCGACATGCCGACGGCCAGGAAAAACAGGCCGAGCAGGAGCCCCTTGAACGGCTCAATGTCGGTTTCCAACGCGTGACGGTATTCGGAATCGGCCAGCAGCACGCCGGCAATGAAGGCGCCCAGCGCCATCGACAGGCCCACGCTGTGCATCAGCAGCGCAATGCCCACCACCAGCAGCAGCGAGAACGAGGTGAACATCTCGCGCATGTTGGTGCGGGCGATAGCGCGCAGCACGGGTCGCAGCACGGTGCGCCCGCCAAAGATCACGGCTGCCACCACGCCCACCGCCTTGAGCGCCGCAAGCCAGTGGTCGCCGCCCGCAGCATCGCCGGGTTCGGGCGCCAACAGCGGCAGCAGCGCGATCATCGGGATGGCCGCAATGTCCTGGAACAGCAGAATGCCAAAGCTGGCCGTGCCCGCCGGCGTGCGCATGAGGTTGCGCTCGGAGAGCGTGGCCAGCGCGATGGCCGTGGACGACAGCGCCAGCCCCAGCCCCGCCACCACAGCCGCCCGCCACGGGTGGCCCACCGCCATGACGGCTAGCCCCACCATCAACGCGCACACCGCGATCTGCAGCCCGCCGTAGCCGAAGATGCTGCGCCGCAGCGACCACAGCCGCGCCGGCTCCAGCTCCAGGCCAATCACAAACATCATCAGCACCACACCGAATTCGGAGAAATCCAGAATCGATTGCACATTGGTGATGAGCCGCAAGCCCCACGGCCCGACGATCACCCCGGCCAACAGATAGCCGAGCACCGAGCCCAGGCCCAGCCGGCGCGCCAGCGGTACCGCCGCCACGGCCGCAGCCAGGTAGATGACAAAATTGACGAGCAGATCGTGCGATTGCATGGGCAAGGAAGGGATCAATCAGAAACGTCAGGCGACGGAGTCGTCGCCGGTCGGCAGCCAGGGTTGGAGCGCGGCGCGCACCTGCTCGATGTGGGCGTTGATCATCTCGGCGGACACATCGTCGGCGTCGTGCAGCACGTGCGGCGGCTGCCATTGCATGCCGCACAGCGCGGCGGTCTGCTGCAGCGGCAGCAGGAACATGTCGAACGCGTGGCCGTGGACGCCATCCGGGTTGTAGGAATGCGCGCGGCCGCCCGTGGTGGCAAGCACCATCAGATGCTTGCCGCGCAGCGCCGTGCCGCCCGGCCCGTACGCCCAGCCCATCTCCAACACCACGTCGATCCACTCCTTGAGCAGCGACGGCGTGGCGTACCACTGCACCGGAAACTGGAAGATGATCAGTTCTGCGGCTTCTACCGCCTCCTGCTCAGCACGCACGTCGATGTCGAAATCCGGATAGTGCCAATACAGGTCGTGCATGGCCACGCCGGGCAAGCTGGCCAGCGCACGCGCGAGCGGCTTGTTGGCGCGCGAACGGCGCGGCGCAGGATGCGCGTAGATCACAAGAATGCGCGAGGGCGTCATGGAAAATCAGGAGGCTGGGGCGTCTTGATGGCGCATCTTCGCACGGCTATTGTTGAGCGGCGCGACGAACGGGATCGCAGTTCGGGGCGTGATGCAACGCACGCGGCACTTGAAAAGCGCTTCTTGCCGCGCTTTTTCGCAGCGCAGCATCTGCGTTGTTACCACGCCACAACCCTGGAAGCCGGGCTCGGCTGTGCTAAATCAATGATTTATTGGGAAATCCCGTGGAAAGTCTGACACCAGACTTACGGGGAAACCCTGATTGCACTACAATACTATGGTGCATTGCACAACACTCAGTTGCACCCGATTGAGTGCCCCGGAGGTGCCATCCGCACCTCCGACTCATCACTTCGCCGCCCTCCACTGAAGGCGCGATCAGAACAGGAACCATGTCGTGAACCCGCTCGAACTGAGCAAGGCCATCGGCGTCGTCACCCAGGACGACATCGACAAAACGGAAGCCGCGCAAGGTGCGCCGCGTTCCACCGTGCTGGTGCGCGAGCTTGCCGCGCACCACCGGTCGCGCCTGCTCAAACACCTGCTCGCCCTGGGCGAGGAAGACCGCCTGCTGCGTTTTGGCCAGGTGGTGCGGGATCACGTCATCGAAGCGTACGTCGACAGCATCGATTTTGACCACGACAAGGTCTTTGGCGTCTACAACGAGCGCCTGGAGCTGACGGGCGTGGGCCACTTGGCCTACCTGCGCGACAACCCGCAAGGGCGCGTGGCGGAGTTCGGCGTGTCGGTGTCGGAATCGGCACGCGGCAAGGGGGTGGGCAGCGCGCTGTTCCAGCGTGCGGCCATGCACGGCCAGAACACCAAGGTGCGCACGCTGTACATGCACTGCCTGTCGCGCAACGCGGCCATGATGCACATCGCCAAGAAGGCCGGCATGCGCGTGCAGTACGCCTATGGCGAGGCCGATGCCTACCTCGAATTGCCCCCGGCCGACACGATGAGCCTGCTGACGGAAGCCATCGACGAACAAGTCGCTGATCTCGATTACATGCTCAAGCGCAACCTGCGCGACGTTCGCCGGTTCGGCCAGCGCTTCTGGCGCTCGCTGGTGCCGCAAAAGCGCACCGTGTGATTGCATCGCGCTCCGCAAGAAACGCCTGGCTTCCACCGGGCGTTTTTGTTTTGCGTGACGCGTTTTGATTGCCCGCAATTTAGTGCAAGCCATTTCATCAAAATAATATCTGCAAAAAGCCGCATCGATTTTCTTCCCTTAATTTTGTGATGCCCATTCGACGCGCCATTACACGGATTGAGTAATTTGAATTAAATCTCTCAAGCCCTCTCCATCTCGCTCGATAAAGCAGTCGTTATCGATTAAGACGGGGACAACCATGCGCTTCTCTCAAATGAAGGTGGCCACCCAACTGGCGTGGGGTTTTGGCTTAACGATGGGGCTGCTCGTGCTGCTCATGGCATTCAGCCTGCAGCGCATGTCGGATTTTCGGCGACTGCTGGAAGACACCACGGAAATTAACGCCGTGGAAGCCAAGCTCGCCACAAAAATGTATTCGAGCGTCACCGAACGGGCATTGGCTTATCGGAATATCGTGCTGCTGGAGCAGCATGACGAAATCCAGATCGAGCTGAGCCGCGTTGAAAAGCAGGAGGGCCTGTACAGCGAAGCCGACGGCAAGCTCGGCCGCATGTTCGACACGTTGGCCGACACCACCGTCGAAGAAAAAACGCTGCTCGCGCAAATCCGGCAGCAGGCTGAATTGGCCGCGCCGTTCGCAACACGCGTCAAGGCGCTGATCGCGGCCGGCCGCAAGGAAGAGGCGTACAAGGTGCTGCGTTTCGAATTCCGCCCCGTGCAGCGCGCCTGGTGGGATCTGCTCGGCAAGCTGCAGGCGTTTGAAGAGAAGCTCAACGATGAAAACACCGCCAAGGCCAAATCGAGCTATGTCGACAGCCGCAACTGGCTGCTCGCCCTGAGCGGGCTGGCGCTGCTCGTGAGTCTGACGGCCAGCGCCCTAATCACGCGCGGACTGCTGCGCAAGCTCGGCGGCGAGCCCGGCACGGTAGCCGACATTGCCAGCCAGATCGCGGGGGGCAATCTGGCCGTGGCCATCCCCACGCGAAGCGACAATGAAGCGAGCCTCATGCACGCCATGAAGCGCATGCGCGACAGCCTCGCCACGATTGCCGAACAGGTGCACACCAGCACCGACACGCTTGCCACGGCATCGGAGCAGATCGCCACCGGCAATTTCGACCTCTCGACGCGCACGCAGGAACAGGCCTCCGCGCTGGAGGAATGCGCCGCGTCGATGGAAGAACTCAACGCCACCGTCAAGCAGAACGCCGAGCACGCGCGGCACGCCAACCAGCTCGCCGCCACGGCAGCCGAGGTGGCGACGCAAGGCGGCACGGTGGTGGCACGCGTGGTGGACACGATGGGCGCGATCAGCGAATCGGCACGCAAGGTGAGCGAGATCATCGGCGTGATCGACAGCATTGCGTTCCAGACCAACATCCTTGCGCTCAATGCGGCCGTGGAAGCGGCGCGCGCGGGCGAGCAGGGGCGCGGTTTTGCAGTGGTCGCCAGCGAGGTGCGCGGGCTGGCACAGCGCTCGGCTGCCGCCGCCAAGGAGATCAAGCTGCTGATCGGCGATTCGGTCAACCACGTGGCCGCGGGCAACACGCTCGTCGAACAAGCCGGCACCACCATGCAGGACGTGGTGACCAGCATCCACCGTGTAACCGCCATCGTGACCGAAATCATGGGCGCGACCGACGAACAGGCCAGCGGCATCGACCAGATCCACCGTGCCATCACGCAGATGGACGAAGTCACGCAGCAGAACGCCGCACTCGTTGAAGAAGCCGCTGCCGCGGCGGAATCGATGCGCGAGCAGTCGAGCCGACTGGTGGGCGTGGTTAGCGTGTTCAAGCTGGCAAACCAGGCGATGGCATCAGCCCCAGCACCGCGCATCGGCTACCACGCGCCCGCCCTGTTGCCGGCCTGATGCGGAGGACGCCGCGATGAAATCTGCCCTCTCTTCCTGTGCGAGCCCCGCCGCACGCAACGTGTATTGGCATGCTGGTACCGTGGCTGACGAAGCCCGCGCGCATCAGTTCGGCCATGCACCGCTCACGCTGTGGCTCACGGGCCTGAGCGGCGCGGGCAAATCCACCCTCGCCTATGCGCTGGAAAAGCGCTTGTATGAAACATGCCAGCGCTGCGCCGTGCTGGATGGCGACAACCTACGCCACCACCTGAACCACGATCTCGGCTTTACCGAAGCCGACCGCACCGAGAACCTGCGCCGCGCCGCCGAAGTGGCGCGCCTCATGAACGACGTCGGCCTGATCGTCGTTACCGCGTTCATCTCGCCGCTGCGTGCCGATCGCGAGATGGCGCGCGAGATCATCGGCGCAGACCGATTTGTGGAAGTGCACGTCTGCACCGCGCTCGATGTGTGCGAGGCCCGCGACCCGAAGGGGCTGTACGCCCGGGCACGCGGCGGGCAGATCCCGCAGTTCACCGGCGTGTCGTCGCCATATGAAGCGCCGCAAGCGCCGTCGCTGCGGCTGGATACCGCCGCCATGCCGCTGCTGGCGGCCACGGCGGCGCTGCACGAGCACGTGTCTGCCTGGCTCGACACCCGTCAACCGGAGACCGTTCGATGACCGCCCTTGCGCGCCCCGTCCTGATGATTCCGCTGCGCCGCTGCGGCAGCCACGCGCTGCGCCTGCGGCTGAATTTCAACCCCGCGTTCTACGCGCCGTACCCGCTGCACATTGTCGACTTCATGCCGCTGGTGCCGCTGTACGGCAACCTGCAGGACGATCGCGCCTACTTCCGCCTCGTGACCGACGTGATCGGCCTGCAGGCAGCGAGCATGGTGAAGTGGCCCGACATGGTGTTTGATCCGGTGGAAGTGTTCGAAGCCCTGCGCGACCAACCGCGCAGCGTGCATCGCGCGGTTTGGGAACTGCTGCTGCGGGCGGGCGCACGGCACGGCGCCCGCGTGGTCATGGACAAATCGCTCGACAGCGTGCACTACGCCGCCGAGCTGATGACACTGTTTCCGGACATGCGCTTCCTGAACGTGGTGCGGGACCCGCGCGCGCAAGTCGCGTCAATGAACCGCGCGATCATCCACGACTTCGACACGCTGCTGAACGCCCAGACCTGGGTGGCCGCGCACCGCGCCGCCAACGCGCTCGTCGCCCGGCATCCGGAGCGCACGTGCACCATCCGCTATGAAGATTTCCTGATCGATCAGGAAGCCACGTTGCGCCGCGTATGCGATTTCCTGGAGATCGATTTCCTCCCGCAGATGCTGGATGTCTCGCGCTCGGCCGAAGCGCGGCAGATTTCGCGGCTGTCAGCGTTGTGGACGTCCAACTGCTTTGCGCCCATCACCGCCAATATCGACAAGTTCCACCAGCAGCTGTCGATGGACGAGATCACGCTCATCGAAACCCTGGCGCGCGACGACATGGCCCGCTACGGCTATGCCCCGTTGACGGCCGCCAACGCCCAGATCGAAACCCGCGCACTGGAAGCCGCGCGCATGCACTCCGAAGCGGCCCGCCAAGCAGCGTGGCGTGCGCTGGAAGCCGACAACTACCGTGATTTCGTCTTGCGCCGCCACCGCGCTGACTTTCTGGGCAGCCTGCGTGAGCGGCTCATGTTGCAAGCGATGACGGCGGCGGCCAAACCCGCGGCCCCGCATCGGCTGGAGGCACTGGCTGACCCGGCTGCGTTTGAAGTTGCGGACTAGCTCCGCCTAGGGCAATTGCGTGCTTGTCAGCCGCACGGGTGCCTTCTCTACGATGAGGATGAGGCACCCCTCGCTCTCCAGCGGCGGCCATCTGCGTTGCCCGCGAGCCGATGCCGAGGCACGAAGGAGACGACGATGAAGACACCATCTGTGCAATTGATGCTGCCGACAGCAGCCATGCTGCTCTGCCTGGGCGCCGCACCCGCTGCCGCCCAGGACGCGGCCATGGGTGATATGTCGATGATCAACCCATCCGCCCTGAAGTGGGTCGACGCACCGCCCAGCTTGCCCAAGGGCGCCAAGCTGGCGGTGCTCTACGGCGACCCCGGCAAGGACGGCCCCTACGTCATCCGCCTGAAAGCACCGGGCGGCTACAAGGTACCGCCGCACTGGCACACCCAGACCGAGAACCTTACGGTGATCTCGGGCACGCTCTACCTCGGCAGCGGCGACACCATGGATATGGGCGCCGCGCATGCGCTCAAGACCGGCGGTTTTCATAACCTGCCGGGCGGCATGCACCATTACGCCTTCACCAAAACGGCGACGGTGGTGCAGATTCATGGCACGGGGCCGCTGGACGTCAAATACGTCAACCCGCAGGACGACCCGTCGCCCAAGCAGTAACGCCTGCCCCGCCACCGCTGATGATCGCCAGCCGCCGGCAAGGTACATCAACAGCCGTTAACACGCGGCCAGCCGGCGCTGGCTACCATGCCCCTCCACAGGTCAAGCAACCACGGAGGGGCACATGGTCACCCAGGCCCAAGCCAAACCGAAAACCGATTTCGAGCGCTGGCAGGACTACGTCAACACCTCCGCCCAGCACCCCGACCGCTGGAACGGCTACGACTGCGATATCCGGTCTGCCGTGGCGGAATACAACCGCTACCTGATGGGCAACGCCGGTTATCTGCCGCTGGACTGGCAGATCGTCAAGGCGATGGTGTGGGTCGAGACCGGACCGGGTTCGGAGGCGTGGCCGACCAAGCCCATGCAGATCGGCAACCTGGGGGACCCCGGCCTGAATACCCTGCTGCGCGGCGAGGAAGGCAGCGACCTGATCCTGCCGCTGACCATCCGCACTCGGTTAAATGCCGCCCTGGCCCGAACGGTGCCGGCCTGGAACATTCGTGCGGGTGTCGGCTACCTGCTCACGCGCATGGCAAAGTTCGACGTCCGCAGCGTGCGCGATGCCGACGAGAAGATCTATGAGGTCAGCGTCAAAGCGGGCGACAGCCTCGACAAGATCGCCCGCGCTCAAGGTTCAACCCTGGCGGAGATGCGCGTGCTCAATCCGACTGCCGCAACACTCAAACCCGGACAGGTGCTCAAATACCGCAAAGCCGCCATGCGCAAGGTGATTACCGGCTGGCGGCCGGTGACGATGCAAAACATTGCCGTGCTGTACAACCAGGGCGACGCCGCCTATATCCGGAAGCTCGATTACGTGCTCACGCTCATCCCAAAGATCGGAACCGCTGCATGCAAGTAGGTCGCCTCCTCATCGCCGTGTCGCTGCTGGCCGCGCAATCGGCCATGGCTGCAGATGCCCTGACCGGAACCTTTCGCGGTGATGGCCGTGCCTGCTACGGAGCATTGTTCCTTCGGCCGAAGACCATCGAGTGGAATGCCAGCTTCTTCAAGTGCGGCCCAACGCGCTACAGGGTGATCGAGCAGGACCTGTCGGGCGACCACCCGCACGCGGCGTTCAAGATTGAAGACCACCGCAAGCGCTGCGGGCTCGCCGTCATCGAGGTCTCGCACTACAGCGAGTTCTCCTGGAGCGTGAAGGGCTACCAAACGATGGAGGCTTACCAGAAGTGCGAAGAACCCGGCTGGAAGGATTCCGCCGACCCCGCACGCCAGGTCGCCCTGTGCGGCATGCGCAAGGAATAACGCACGTACCGCGCCGCCGCCATGCAGCCGCTCCAACGCTTCGCCCTGGAGAAACACAGCGGCCCGTATGAGCAGTGGCCCATGCGCACGCGCGTGATCGTCGACGGCGTGCCGCACCCCACACTCACCATCCCCGGCTACGAGCTGCTGCGGCAGTACCAGACCGACCTCGGCTTCGTCCTCATCACCAATTACGACTGTCCGTTTGAAGAGGCGGTCTCCATCACACTCATCGCGCCCGACCTTTCACGCGCGGTCAGCACCGGCACCATCGGCGCGGCGTACTACACGTTCTGGCTGGACGACGTCGAGTGGCTCGACGCAAACCATTTCCGCCTCACCTGCGAAGACGCCGTGGGCGACTGGCTGGTCACGCTGCGTGCCAGGCATATCCCGGTGTTATCGCCTGCGGTCTTCATCAAGCGCCGCGTGGCGCCACCGGTCGAGCCCGCGGTGTAGCGTGAAAGGCCGCTCTTTCACCGACACCCGCACCGCCATGCCCGACGACGAACGTGCCATCCGCAACGTAGTGGACACCTGGTTCGCCGCCAGCAAGACCGGCGACGTGGATACCGTGCTCGGCCTCATGACCAACGACGTGCTGTTTCTCACGCCCGGCCAGCTGCCCTTCGGCAAGGAGGCCTTGGCCAAGATGGCCCGCGGCATGAAGGACATGCAGGTCGACAGCACGAGCGATATTCAGGAGGTGCAGCTGTTTGGCGACATCGCCTATCTGCGCAACGCGCTGCGCATCGTCATCACAACGCCCGATGGGAAGGCGATGCGGCGCTCGGGCCAGACGCTGACGACTCTGCGGAAAGAGGCGGATGGGAAGTCGCGGTTGGTGCGGGATGCGAATCTGGTGATGGCGGAGGCAGGCATCTAGTTCAGCGAAGAAGTGGGATCAAACGCCCTTGCCCCAAGTGTCAGGTTCTTCCCTAAGGAATGAAGCACCTACGCGCGCGCACCCTGGGCAAGCAGATGGTCCACGCAATAAGCGAATTCGTTCACCTGCAGGTTGAGCAAGAACATTGCAGGCATCACGTTCACTCAAATCACCACCGGCAACGCCGTCGTATCTTTAATCCGCTCCAGCGCAAAGCTGCTCTTCACATCGATCACCGCCGGGTGCGCGAGCAGTTGATCGCGGATGAAGCGCGCGAAGTGCTCCATGTCTTCCACGAACACCTTGAGCAGGTAGTCCATCTCGCCGGTCATGGCGTAGCACGTGACCACCTCGGGCCACGTCGCCACGGCCGCGCGGAAGATGTCTGACGGCCCCTTGCCCTTGGGCGCGCCGCCCTGCTTCTCTAGCCGCACGTTGATGTACGCCGAAAGCCCCAGCCCGATCTTGGTCGGGTCGAGCAGCGCGGCGTATTGGCGGATCACGCCGGATTCCTCCAGGCGGCGGATGCGTCGCAAACACGGGCTGGGCGACAGGTTCACCCGCTCGGCGACTTCCAGGTTGGTGAGGCGGCCGTTGTTCTGCAGGACTTCCAGGATCTTGCGGTCGATCTTGTCGAGTTCCACTTTATTCATTTTGTTGCTCCGCACCAATTAATTCGGCAATTTTCTTGCGCAAATTTAGCAAGGTGGGCACAACTTCGCAATTTTTGCTTGGATGGACACTCCTACACTGCGAGGATCGTCAAAGACCTGAGCGCCTCACAGCGCCCGCCCCCGCAGGAGACACGCCATGCAATTCACGCCTTGGGAAAACCCGATGGGCACCGCCGGCTTCGAGTTTATCGAGTACGCCGCGCCGGACCCCGTTGCCATGGGCAAGCTGTTCGAGAACATGGGCTTTACCGCCATCGCGAAGCACCGCCACAAGAACGTGACGCTGTATCGCCAGGGCGAGATCAACTTCATCATCAACGCCGAGCCGGATTCGTTCGCCCAGCGCTTTGCGCGTCTGCACGGTCCGTCGATCTGCGCGATCGCGTTTCGCGTGCAAGACGCCGCGTTCGCCTACAAGCGCGCGCTGGAGCTGGGCGCCTGGGGCTTCGACACCCACAGCGGCCCGATGGAGCTGAATATTCCGGCCATCAAGGGCATCGGCGATTCGCTGATCTACCTGGTGGACCGCTGGACCGGCAAGAACGACGCCAAGGCTGGCGACATCGGCAACATCAGCATCTACGACGTCGATTTCGTGCCCATCGCGGGCGCCAACCCGAACCCCACCGGGCACGGCCTGACCTACATCGACCACCTCACGCACAACGTCTACCGTGGCCGGATGAAGGAATGGGCCGAGTTTTACGAGCGCTTCTTCAACTTCCGTGAAGTGCGCTACTTCGACATCGAAGGCCAAGTCACGGGCGTGAAGAGCAAGGCGATGACAAGCCCGTGCGGCAACATCCGCATCCCCATCAACGAGGAAGGGACGGAGAAGGCCGGTCAGATCCAGGAGTATCTGGACATGTACCACGGCGAGGGCATCCAGCACATCGCGCTGGGTTCGACCAATCTGCTCGCCACGGTGGACGCACTGCGCGGCAAGGGCATCACGCTGCTGGACACCATCGACACGTACTACGAGCTGGTCGACAAGCGCATCCCCGGCCATGGCGAAGACGTGGCGGAACTGAAGAAGCGCAAGATCCTGATCGACGGTGCCCCGGGCGATCTGCTGCTGCAGATCTTCTCCGAGAACCAGCTTGGGCCCATCTTCTTCGAGTTCATCCAGCGCAAGGGCAACCAAGGCTTTGGCGAAGGCAACTTCAAGGCGCTGTTCGAGTCGATCGAACTCGACCAGATGCGCCGCGGCGTGCTCAAGGCCGACGATCAGCCCGCCTGACGCCCTCAACTTCAGGCAAGCTGTACCCGCACCCCGATGGTTCGCCATCGGGGTGTTTCTTTATGGGCGTTGTGCGGCCTGGTCGCGTGCTGCACTGACATGGCCCGGTAGCGCAAAACCGACCCACGTCGGTCTTGCGCCTGATGAATGATGTGGGCGCGAGCAACAAAAACGGCGCCCGAAGGCGCCGCTCGCTGGCAACAGAAACCGCGGGTGCGGAGGTTCACTCGCCCTTGGTCGCCGACGGGCCGCCCGGCATGGCTGCGGCTGCCGGGGTGTTCTTCTGCGCCTTGCGGGCATCGTGACGGGCCTTCATGTAGGCGCGGATCTCGTCTTCGGTGATCTTGCCGTCATGGTTGGCATCGATCTGGTCGAAGCTCTTGGCCAGGCGCGGCATGCCAGCCTGCACTTCGTCCTTGGTCAGGGAGCCGTCGTTGTCCTTGTCGGCCGCCTTGAACTTGGCGTCGAAGCGTTGCGCCATCTTTTCATGCATCTCGCCCTTGTGGGCCTTGTGCCAAGCGGCCAGTTCGTCCTTGCTGAGTTGGCCGTCGTGGTTGGTATCGATCTGGTCGAAGTTCTTTTCAAGCCACGCGTGGCCCTTCGCCTCGTCGCGCGAGACCTGGCCGTCGCCGTTGGTATCGATGGCCTTGAAGCCACCGTGGTGGCCCGGCCTGCCGGCGCGGGCGTTGCTTTGCGGCGCAGCCGGTGCCGTGGCGGTGGCCGGCGCCTGTGCGCTGGCGGCGGGGGCACTGGCATCCTGGGCGCGGGCGTTCATGCCAGACATGGCCAGGAACAGGGCCGAGGTGGCGAGGAAGGCTTGGACAGCACGTTTGTTGGTCATGGTCAGCTCCTTTTCACATGGACTGTGTAGCGGATTAGAACCCCACAATGCCGGCGCGTTGCCGGCTTTTACACGCTGTTACCCCGATGACACCCGCTGTAATATGCGCCAGCCAACGCATGGCAGAGCGCTAACTGCCTATTGGTCGGCGCCCGGCTGGGGGGTATCGCCCTTGCGTGCAGCGGCGGCGGCACGGTGGCGCGGCCCGACGATGCCGCCGCCCTGGTTGGCAGGCTCGTCACCCGTGTTGATCTGCGCGGGCGCAATGGGCAGCATGGCCCCCGGCATGGCGGTATTGGCGGGGTTGTTGGCAACTGGCGGCGCGGGTGGCGCGGCGGGAGTCGATAGCGGGGCTGCGGCACCTGCAGGCGGCAGCGGCATCGGCGGCGCATTGCGATTGGCCGGCGACACCCCCGCCACGGCGCTGGCCGGCAACGGAATCTCCTGGCGCGTGCCGTTACGCTCGATCACCACCGATCGCGCCCTGATTTCCACCAGCTTGAGGTTGGACGACAGCGACTTGCCGGCCCGCACGGCCTGCGGTGCGCCACCGTCCACCGACACGATGGCTGCGCCGGAACCATCGGCCAGATCGGCCACCACACCCATCACCTGCACATCGCGCGGGCCGTTTTGCGGGCCACCGCCGAAGAGCGTGACGGCCGCGCCGGTCTCCAGCGCATCGGTCTGCGCCACACGCGCCTCGCGCGGCGCGCCCAGCGAGCGCAGCGACGACAGCGTCAGCACCCAGTGCGTGAGGAGCGCACACAGGGCAGCAAACAGTACAAGGCTGAGCAGGCGGGACGACTGTCGAGCGTTCATGAAATGGGGCAAGGCACCGTAGGAATACGCCGATTCTATCCGCCCTTCATGCCGGTTCGGTGAACAGCTTGGAGGGGCGGCTCTAGACCCAACGCAGCATGACCCCGCCACGCGATATATGGTCATATGTCACGGATATACTGTGTCTCCTCCCCTTATTGCCAACTCCGTCGCCATGATGCAAGGCCAACTTCGCTCCTCCTTCCGCCAGCACGCCCTCGCCCGACAAGCAGCGCGCGGCTTCACCCTGATCGAAATCATGGTGGTGGTGGTGATCCTGGGCATCCTCGCCGCGCTGGTGGTGCCGAAGATCATGAGCCGCCCTGACGAGGCGCGCATCATCGCCGCCAAACAGGACATCGCTTCCATTTCGCAGGCGCTCAAGCTCTATCGCCTGGACAACGGCCGCTACCCCACGACCGAACAGGGGATCGGTGCGCTGGTCGCCAAGCCGACCACCGAGCCGATCCCCAACAACTGGAAGGGCGGTGGCTATCTGGAACGCCTGCCCAAAGACCCGTGGGGCCACCCGTACCAATATCTGAACCCGGGCGTGCGCGGTGAAGTGGACGTCTTCAGCTTCGGCGCCGACGGCCAGGCCGGCGGCACGGGCAACGACGCCGATATCGGCAACTGGGACAACTAAGCCGCCTCAGTCACCCCAGCCGCCCGCCCATTCGCCATGTTCGGCCATCCGCGCCGCTGCCGGCAGGCTCCCGGCTTCACCCTGCTGGAGTTGCTGGTGGTGGTGGTCATCATCGGCATCGTGCTGGCCGTGGTGGCCGTGAACGCGACGCCCAACCCGCGCTCGCAACTGGCCGATGACGCGCAGAAGCTGGCCCGCCTGATCGAACTGGCACAGGAAGAGGCGCAGCTCACCTCGCGCCCCGTGGCGTGGGAAGGCGATGCGCAGGGCTGGCGCTTCTACGAATCAACGCCCTCCGGCTGGCGCCTGCTCACGCGTGACGTACTGGCGCCGGGCCACTGGCGCCAAGGCATGGACACCGTACAGATCGTCGCCGGTGCCGCCGCAGTGCCGGGCGCGCCGCAGCGGTTGGTGTTCGGCCGCGAGGCGATCGGCCTGCCGTGGCGCGTGGCGCTGACCTCGCAGGGCTCGCGCGTGGACGTGGTGTCCGACGGCGGCCCGCGCGTGTTGACGCAGACGGAAACGCAATGACGCGCAGCCACCTCCTCCGCCCCGCACGCGCGCGCGGCTTCACCCTGCTCGAGGTGCTGGTGGCGCTGACCATCGTGGCCGTGGCGCTCACCGCCACCATGCGCGCCATGGGCAGCATGACCACCGCCAGCGATTCCCTGCAGACGAGCATGATCGCCACCTGGAGCGCCGAGAACCATCTGGCCAACCTGCGCCTGGCACGGACTTTCCCCGACCCTGGCGCGCGCGGTTTTGCCTGCCCGCAAGGCGATACGCAACTGTGGTGCGAAGAGACCATCGCGACCACGCCAAACCCGGTGTTCCGCCGCGTGGAGGTGTCCGTCTATCCGGATGCGTCCAAATCCGTGCGGCTGGCATGGCTCGTGACTCTATTGCCGAACGATGCGCGCAATGTCTTCTAATCGTTCGGCGCGCGGCTTCACCCTGCTCGAACTGCTGGTGGCGATCACGCTGCTGGCCATACTGGCCGTGATCGCCTGGCGCGGGCTGGACAGCATGACCCGCACGCACGAGGCGCTGGCCCAACGCGACGAACGCATCGAAGCCCTCAAGACCGCCTACGCCCAGTTCGATGCCGATTGCACTCAGCTGGCCGATCCGAACACGCTGTCGCGCTCGCCCGTGGAGGTGGACGCCAACCGCGTGCTGATGGTGCGCGACCGCCGCGACGACGGCCAGCCCCCCGCGTGGCAAGTGGTGCTCTATCGCATCGTCGATGGCCGGCTTGAACGCCTCCAAACCCAACCGATCACCAACCGCGGCGACCTGCGCAACGCACTAGACAACCTGCGCCAGGGCGGCGTGGGCGCCGCGCGCTACCTGCTCGCCACCAACGTCGACAGCATCAGCGCGCGGGCCTGGATCGAACCCGGTGGCTGGATGGACAACACGGGCGCGCTGTCGGCGGCACTGTTCCCCGCCGGCAGCAACACCACCACCCTCACAGGCTTGCCGTCGGCGTCCACGCCCAGCGCGTCGGCGCCGTCGGCCAATAGCCCGGGCGTGGTGGTGCCGGCCGCCTCGGTGCGCGCGGTGGAACTGGCATTGCTCGTGCGCATGACGCCGCAGGGCACGCCGCAGCGCTTCACGCGCATCTGCATGACGGGGCTTTGACATGACGCGATGCTCCCGCCGACTTGCCCAACGCACTGCGCGCCAGCGCGGCGCGGCCATCATCACGGCGCTGCTGGTGGTGACGTTGGCCGTGGTGATCGTGTCGGGCATGCTGTGGCGCCAGCAGGTGGAGATCCGCGCGGTGGAAAACCAGCGCCTGAAAGCGCAGGCCACGTGGATCGCGCGGGCGGGGATCGACTGGGCGCGCCTCATCCTGCGCGACGACCAGCGCCGCACCGGCGCCGTCGACCACCTGGGGGAAATCTGGGCCGTACCGATCCAGGAGACCAAGCTGTCGGACTTCCTCGGCAGCTCGCTGCGCACGGACACGGCCGGCGAAGAGTCATACCTGTCGGGCCGCATCTTCGATGCCCAGGCACGCTTCAACCTGATGAACCTTCTGACGGCGCAAACGCTGGGCGCCCGCACCCTCATTACCGGCCGCGACAAGGACGCCATCAAGGCTTACGGTCTGCTGCTGCAGTCGCTCAACATCGACCCGAGCCTGGCCAATGTCACGGCGACGTACCTGGCGCAGATGCTGGGGGGCTTCCAGTCGATCGAAGGCATGCAGGGCGGCCAGCAAGGCGGCGAAGACAGCACCGGGGGTAGCGGGGGCAACAGCAACGGGCCACGACCGCTGGACGACGTGGCCAGCCTGCTGACGATTCCCGGCTACACGGCGGACATGGTCGCCAAGCTGCGCCCCTATGTGGTCGTGCTGCCGACCCGCACGCAGATCAACGCCAACACGGCCAGCGCCGAAGTGCTGGCCGCCGTCATCCCGAACCTGAGCCTGGACCGCGCCCGCGCGCTGGTGCAGGCGCGCGACCGCGCGTACTTTCGCAACATCGGCGACGTTACCAACCAGTTGCGCGGCATCGCGCCCGGGGTCGACACCACCGCGGCGGCCAACCTGCTGGACGTGCAGACCCACTATTTTCTGGTCTACGGCATGGCCCGCCACGAGCGCGCCCGCATCGGGGAAGTGGCGCTTGTTTCACGTGGCGATCCGATCAACAATAATGCGACCCGCATCGTCTGGGTCCGCCGCGTTGACGAGATTCCGTCATGACGGCGGCGCAACACCCCTCTACGTGCGGACGTGCCGCTTGTAGACAGACCCTGGCCTTCGCCGTATTGTCATCCGCATCGTTCAGCATCGCGGGTCTTGCGCAATCCGGCGCTTCCGTTGGCAGTTCGCATTCACACTCTCAAGATCAATAGAGGAGCGGTTTGACGACCTCCCTGTACGTGCGCCTGCCGCACCGGCCCATTCAATCGCCCGAACGTTGGTCGGCGGGCGCGCTCGCCTCCGTGCCCTTCGCGCTGGTGCGTGAAGAAGGCGCGCACGGGCCGCAACGCGTCCAGCGCGAAGGCACGTCGCGCACCGACGAACTGCCCGCGGCCGATCGCCTGGTCCTCTTGCTGCCCGCCACCGATGTGCTGCTGGTGCCGGCCAACGTGCCGCCGCTGGCGCTGCCCAAACTGCGTCTGGCCCTGCCCAACCTGGTGGAAGACCGCCTCGTGCAGGACGCGCAGCAATGCCACATCGCCCTCGGCCCGCGCTTGGGAGAGGCACCGGCGCGTGGCTGGCGTGCACCCCGCGAGCCGCAATCGCGCGCGCTGATGATCGCCGACCGCGCGTGGGTCCGCTTCATTCTCGATACCTTTGCCGGCCACAAGCACCGCAGTTGCCATCTGCTGCCCGCACAGCTTTGCGTGCCGTTTGAAACGCCTGCCGCTGCCGTAGTACCGACTGCGGAATCGATCAACGACATCGCACGTGCGGAGCCGTCGCTCGATGCTTCCGCTGAACCTGCAGCCGAAGCGCCTGTTGCTGAAACCGGGGGGGCGGTCGTACCGGCAACCATCGCGCTCGACGCTGCGCCACCGTCCGACCCGGACGCGCCCGTGGCCGTCGACATCACCGTACGCACCGGCCGCGCCGAGGGCTATGGCCTGCGGCTGTTGCCGGCCAACGTCGGCAGCTGGCTCGGCATTGCACCCACGCCCGCCACGCTGATGGTCTCGCCCGCGCTGCGTGAGCTGGCGCCTGGTCTGTCGGCAGACCCCGCGACCGCTACGCTGGACTGGTCCACCTGGGCGGCCGGCGCACGCGACGCGCTGGCCTCTGGCGAGGCCGATCTCTGCCAGTTCGACTTTGCGCGCGGCGGCGTGGCCAGCATGGACTGGAGCCTCTGGCGCCTGCCGATCGCACTGGCCGTGCTGCTGGTGGTCGTGCAACTCATCGGCATGAACGCGCGCTGGCTCACGCTGCGCGCCGAGCAGAAGCGGCTCGATACCGCCATGCGCGCGCAGTTGCAGACGGCATTCCCGAATACGCCGGTGATCCTCGACCCGCCCGCGCAGATGCGCCGCCAGGTTGAGCAGCTGCGCCTGGCCGCTGGCAAGTCGGCGCCGGAAGACTTCCTGCCGCTGGCCGATCGCTTTGCCCAGGCTGCCACGAGCCTTGCGCCGGATGCGCTGCTCGCGCTCGATTACCACGGCCGCGCGCTCACGGTCACGCTCAAGGATGGCACCGACACCGCCAGCCTGCGCACCGCCGCCCGCAATGTCGGCCTGAACATGGACACCGCCGAGGCCCCACGCGGCGCTGAAGCCACCGTACCCGGCTCGCGCTGGACGGTCTCCATCGCCCAATAACGACTCCCCCATGGCGACTTCCTCCCCCTCCTCCCGATCGTCGTCCCGCCGCCTGCCGCGCATTGGCGTGCCGGACTCGGTGCGCGATGCGGCCACGACGTTCTGGATGCAGCGCGAACCGCGTGAACGCCGCATCCTGGCTGGTGGCAGCGTTGTGCTGTTGCTCGTGATCGTCTACCTGGCGCTATGGGAGCCGGCCTTTGAAGGCCAGCGCCGCATCGAGAAAGCCCTGCCGCAGATGCGCAGCCAACTCGCCGAGATGGAAACGCTGGGCCAGGAAGCGCGCGGCCTGTCAGCCATTGCCGCCGCGCCCGTACCGCGCGGCGCGGAACTGCAGCAAGCGCTCAACGCAAGCCTCACCAGCCACGGCCTGAAGGCCACGCGGATGGCGATGTCGGGCGAGAGCGTGCAGGTGCAACTGGACAAGGTGCCCTTTGGCGCCGTCGCCGAATGGCTGCAGGAGGTGCGCCAGGCGCAGCGCATGAAGGTGATCGACACGAACATCAAGTATGTGGGCGCGACGGCCCTGGTCAACGTGACGGCGACGCTGCAAGGCCCCGCCGCCACGGGCCGCTGACGGGTCCGATCGTGCCGATGGGGATTGAATCGCTGCCGCCGCTGCGCCTGCGCCGCCGTGCCGAGTCCGACGAGCGCACGAGCCTCGGCTGGCGCGTGTTGTGGTGTGGCGTGGCGCTGCTGGCCGTGGGCGTGACCGTGGTGGCGCAATATCCGGCTGCGTGGGCGGCCGAGCGCGTCGCCGCGGCCACCGGGCACCGCGTGTTGCTGGCCGACAGCCAGGGCAGTATCTGGCATGGCAGCGCAACACTGGCGCTGACCGCCGGCAACGGGGGCGCCGATGCGACCGTGCTGCCCGGTCGGCTGTCGTGGTCGATCGACATGCTGCCGCTGCTGACCGGCACGCTGCGCGCGCACCTGGAGCACGATCGCGCGCTGGAGAAGCCGGTCATGCTGACGGTCACGCCGGAGCATTGGGAAGCAGAGGCGGGCACGGTCGCGTTGCCGGCATCGTTGCTGGAAGGTATTGGCGCGCCGTTCAACACGCTCAAGATGGACGGCCGGCTGCGGGCGCAGTGGACGCCGCTCTCGGGCCAATTCGGCCTTGGAAAAGGCCAACCAGACACCGCGCAGGGCGCGCTGACTGTCACGCTTGAGCAGGTATCATCCAGCCTCAGCCGGGTACGGCCGCTGGGCAGTTACCGGGCCGTGGTGTCGTTTGGCGGCGTGAGCGGCGCACCGATGCAGTTGTCGCTGTCGACGCTGGCCGGACCGCTCACTCTGCAGGGCCAGGGCACCCTGGGGCCCAGCGCGCATTTTGACGGAGTGGCCAGTGCCACGCCGGAGTCGGAACCGCAATTGATTGGCCTGTTGAGTCTGCTGGGCCCGCGCGACGGGTCGCACCATCGACTCCGCTTTTGATCCTCAAGCCGGCGCGCGAGCCAGTGTGCCGACAACCATGAACGAGACCATGTACAACGCCTCTTCCCGACTCACCGTTCGCGCCATCGTCCTGGCATGCTGCGCAACAATGGTGGCCGGCTCGATGCCAGTCTTTGCTGCCCCGCCGAGCGCCGCATCTGCCCAGAACGGTACCGCCGGCAACCCAGGGGATGAGGTCTCGCTGAATTTTGTCAACGCGGATCTGGAGTCTGTGGTCAAGGCCGTGGGCCAGGCGACCGGCAAGAACTTCATCGTCGACCCGCGCGTGAAGGGTACCGTCAACCTCGTCACCGAGAAGCCGGTGACGCGCTCGCAGGCGCTGGAATCGCTGGGCTCGATCCTGCGCATGCAGGGCTACGCGATTGTCGAGGGCAACGGTTTCACCAAGGTCGTGCCGGAAGCCGACGCCAAGCTGCAGGGCTCGCCCACCAGCGTGGGCGCGGCAGGCTCACGCGGCGGGGAGCAGGTCGTTACCCAGGTCTTCCGCCTGCAGCATGAATCGGCCAACAACCTGGTGCCGGTGCTGCGCCCGATGATCGCGCCCAACAACACGATCACCGCCTACCCGGCCAACAACACGCTGGTCATTACCGATTACGCCGACAACCTGCGCCGCATCGGCCGCATCATCGCGTCGATCGACACGCCCGTGGCCGGCGAGACCGAACTGATTCCGCTGAAGAATGCCGTGGCCATCGACGTGGCGGCCACGCTGCAGAAGCTGCTGGACCCGTCGGCCGGCGGCGCAGGGGGTGCCGGTGCCGGCGCGGCGCTGTCGGACCCGAGCCTGCGCACGTCAGTCGTGGCTGAGCCGCGTTCGAACAGCGTGATGGTGCGTGCGTCGAGTGCCGCACGCCTTGCGCAAGCCAAACAATTGATCGCCAAGCTGGACGTGCCGAACGCGCGCCCCGGCAACATCTGGGTGGTGCCGCTCAAGAACGCCAACGCGGTGCAGCTGGCCACCACGCTGCGCGCGATTGTGGCGGCCGATGCCACGCTGTCGGCATCGGCATCCACCGGCCCGGGCGGCCAGAGCGCCGCGCAAGGCGCGACCTCCCAGCCGGCCGGCGGCGTGAGCAACTCGCAGAACCAGAACACACAGAACACCAACTACGGCAGCGGCTCGGGTTCGGGCAGTGGCTCGGGGAGCGGCAGCTCTTCGTTCCGCGCCTCGTTCGGGCAGAACAACACGCCGACCACCGGCGGCATCATCCAGGCCGATCCGGCCACCAACGCGCTCATCATCACCGCCAGCGAGCCGGTCTATCGCAACCTGCGCGCCGTGATCGACGACCTCGACGCGCGCCGTGCACAGGTCTATATCGAATCGATGATCGTGGAAGTGACGGCCACCAAGGCGTCGCAGCTCGGCATCCAGTGGCTGGTGGGCGGAGGCGGGCCGGGCACGTTCATTGGCGGTGGCACCAACTACGGCACCGGTTCGGGCAACTTGATCAGTCTGGCCGGTACGATCGCCGCCATCGGCTCGGGTGGCATCGGCAGCACGGCGGCACAGACGGCGCTGGGCAGCCTCAACGTTGGCCAACTCAACGGCGGTAACTTCGGCGTGTTCAACAGGGGCAGCGGCTTGGGCGTGCTGCTCTCGGCGCTGGGCTCGGATGGCTCGGTCAACGTGCTGTCCACCCCGAACCTGATCACGCTCGACAACGAAGAAGCCAAGATCCTGATCGGCCAGAACGTGCCGATCACCACGGGCTCATATGCGCAGACGGGCACGTCGGCTTCGGTGACGCCGTTCCAGACGTTCGACCGCAAGGACGTCGGCATCACGCTGCGTGTCAAGCCGCAGATCACCGACGGCGGGCTGGTGAAGATGCAGATCTTCCAGGAGTCGTCGGCCGTGGTGCCGGGCACGCAGAATGCAACGCAGGGCCCGACCACCAACGTGCGCTCGATCGAGACCAACGTGCTGGCCAACGACGGCCAGGTCGTCGTGCTGGGCGGCCTGCTGGAAGACAACTACCAGGACGGCGAACAGAAAGTGCCGGGCCTGGGCGACATCCCGCTGCTTGGCGCGCTGTTCCGCTCGGAGAACAAGACGCGTGTGAAGACCAACCTGCTGGTGTTCCTGCGCCCGATCATCCTGCGCACGGCCGATGCCACCGGCGCGCTCTCGGACAACCGCTACAACTACATGCGTGACACGCAGCAGGGCTTTGTCTCGCCCAACATGCTGCCGACCACCTCCGACAAGGACACGCCGGTGCTGCCCGCGCCCGACGCCATGCGCCCGGCCGACAACTACGGTGATGTGTCGATCGTGCCGAAGGGCCCTGCCGGCACGCAGGTGCCCCCGGGCGCACCGATGCCCCTGCCGCAAGGCACCACGCGCAGCCAGCCACGCCTGCAGAACTTCGCGGCGCCCACGTCGGGCGGCTACGACGGCAACGCACCGCGCAACGGTGGCTGACAACGGACGACGAACCATGGCAACGCAAGCTCCTACCGCCGACGTCAGCACGCTCGAGCCGCCCTCGCAGTCAGCCGTGCGGCTGGTGCCGTATGCGTTTGCGCGCGACGCCAAGTTGCTCGTCGCCCGCCAGGACGTCGACACGCTGGAGGTGTGGGTCTGCCCGGAAACCTCGCGCACGGCGCTGGCCGAACTCGGCCGGGTGTTCGGCGCCCTGCACCTGGTGACGCTCGACAGGGCGACGCTGTCCACTGCCACGCAGACGGCCTACAACGCGCAGGACGGCAGCGCGGCCCAGGTGGTGGGTGAGGTGGAGGGCGAAGTCGATCTCTCGCGCCTGATGCAGGACATTCCGGCCGTGGAAGACCTGCTCGAATCCGAAGACGACGCGCCGATCATCCGCATGATCAACGCGCTGCTCACGCAGGCCGCGCGCGAAGGTGCCTCGGATATCCACATCGAGCCGTTCGAGAATGCATCCGTCGTGCGCTTCCGCGTCGATGGCACGCTGCGCGATGTGGTGCGCCCCAAGAAGGCGCTGCACGGTGCGCTCATTTCGCGCATCAAGATCATGGCGCAGCTCGATATCGCAGAGAAGCGCCTGCCGCAAGACGGCCGCATCACGCTGCGCGTGGGCGGTCGCCCAGTGGACGTGCGTGTGAGCACCCTGCCCACCGGGCACGGCGAGCGCGCGGTGCTCCGTCTGCTCGACAAGGAAGCCGGCCGGCTCGACCTCGGCAAGCTCGGCATGGGCGCCGGCACGCTCGCGCGCTTCGATCACCTCATCAACCAGCCGCACGGCATCGTGCTGGTCACCGGCCCCACGGGCTCGGGCAAGACGACCACGCTGTATGCGGCGCTGTCGCGGCTCGATGCGGCGTCCACCAACATCATGACGGTGGAAGACCCGATCGAATACGACCTCGACGGCATTGGCCAGACGCAGGTCAACCCGAAGATCGACATGACGTTCGCCAAGGCCCTGCGCGCCATCCTGCGCCAGGACCCGGACGTGGTGATGATCGGGGAAATCCGCGACCTGGAAACCGCGCAGATTGCCGTGCAGGCGTCGCTCACCGGCCACCTGGTGCTGGCGACGCTGCACACGAACGATTCCGCTTCAGCCGTGACGCGCCTGATCGACATGGGGATCGAGCCGTTCCTGCTGTCGTCGTCGTTGCTGGGTGTGCTGGCGCAGCGGCTGGTACGCCGCCTGTGTGTGCATTGCCGCCGCGAAGAAGTGCTCGAACTCACGCCAGCGGAAGTGGAAGCCGTGGCCGGCACCCCGGTTGCGGACGGCGTGGCACCGGCCGCACCGGCACGCAAATCGGTGTGGCATCACGTCGGCTGTGACCGTTGCAGCAACTCCGGCTACCAGGGCCGCACCGGCGTGTACGAACTGCTAACCGTCACGCCCGAGATCCAGACCATGATCCACCGCCAGGCTGCAGAATCCGAGATCAAGGCGTTCGCCATCGGCCAGGGCATGCAGACCATGCGCATGGATGCACAGCGCTGGATCGACACGGGCGCCACGTCGCTGGAAGAAGTGCTGCGCGTTACACGCGACTAAGGCGCGATTACACGAATAGCGCATGCCAGCCTTCCGCTACGAAGCCGCCGACGCCGCCGGCAAGACCGACAAGGGTGTCATCGAAGCCGACAGCGCGCGTCAGGCGCGCACGCTGCTGCGCGCACGCGGGCTGACGCCGCTGGTGGTCGACGCGCTGGGCGCGCAGGCCACCAAGCGCGGCGGCTCGAGCTTCGGCAAGCGGCTCTCGGCGCAGGAAAACGCGCTCGTCACGCGCCAGCTCGCCAGTCTGCTGGTGGCGGGCCTGCCGCTCGATGAAGCGCTGGCCGCGCTGGCCGATCAGGCCGAACGTGCGTACGTCGGCGAGCTGCTCGCGGCCATCCGTGCGGAAGTGGTGGGCGGCAGCTCGTTGTCAGTCGCGCTGGCGCAGCATCCGAAGGATTTTCCGGACATCTACCGCGCGCTGGTTTCGGCGGGCGAGCACTCGGGCAACCTCGGCCTCGTGCTCTCGCGCCTGGCCGATTACATCGAGAGCCGCAACGCGCTCACCTCGAAGATCAAGCTGGCGTTCACGTATCCGGCCATCGTCACGGTGGTGGCGTTTGCCATCGTGATCTTCCTGCTTTCATACGTGGTGCCGCAGGTGGTGAGCGTGTTTGCCAACACCAAGCAGAAGCTGCCGACGCTCACGATCATCATGCTGTGGCTGTCCGATTTTGTGCGGAACTGGGGCTGGCTGGCAGCGATCGTGCTGGTGGCGATCGGCGTGCTGGTCCGCAATCTGCTCAAGCAACCGGCATTGCGGTTGTCGTGGCACAAGTGGCTGCTGACGGCGCCGCTGTTCGGCAAACTTGTTCGCGGCTACAACACCGCGCGGTTTGCGAGCACGCTGGCCATTCTGACCAGTGCCGGTGTGCCGATTTTGCGTGGCTTGCAGGCCGCGGGTGAAACGCTGAATAACGTTGCGCTCAAGACCAACGTGGAGGATGCATCCACGCGGGTGCGGGAAGGGACTTCGCTGGCGCGGGCGTTGGCGGCGCAGAATCAGTTTCCACCTGTGCTGGTGCATTTGATCCGCTCGGGCGAGGCGACGGGCAACCTACCCGCGATGCTTGAGCGCGCGGCGCAAGGGGAAGCTCAAGAGCTTGAACGTCGGACTTTGTTCCTGACTGGGCTGCTGGAGCCGGCGCTGATTTTGACGATGGGTGTGGTGGTGTTGTTGATCGTGTTGGCGGTGTTGATGCCAATTATTGAGATCAACCAACTGGTGCACTGATTTCTTGTTTGCCTACTTTTCTTTGGCAAGACAAAGAAAAGTAGGTCGTGCCCGGCAGGGTACGAAAGGAAGATGGGCCACTAGGGCCAAAACAAAACCCCTTACCCCCAACAATCAACCCTCGGCCATACCGACAGCAGCCGTCACGACATCACCGCATCCGCAGCAGGCGCACGTGCACTGTCCTTCCACTCCTGCACGTAGTCGGGCGTACCCGCAGGCGCCGCATCCACCACGGGCGGCAGCGGCAGCAGGGCCATCGGCAGCACACCGGCCCACACGGGCAGGTCAAGGTCTTCAGCATCATCCTTCGGGCCACCTGTGCGGACTTTGCAGGCGGCCTCATCCAGCGGAATGCGCAGCACTGTCGTGGCGGCGAGTTCCTTGGCATTGCCAGGCCGTACCTGTTGCGAACGGCCGGGCGCGAGGACTTCCATGAAGGTATCGAGCACGGCAGGCTTCTGCGCGTCGGGCACGACTTCAAACGCGCCGTAGATGACAGCCGAGCGGTAGTTCATCGAATGGTTGAACGCCGAGCGGGCCAGCACCAGGCCGTCGATGTGCGTGATGGTCACGCAGACCTGCGCGCCTCTGCCGGCCAGCTTGAGCATGCGGCTGCCGTTGGACCCGTGGATGTAGAGGTGGTCGCCCTCGCGCCAGCACGCGGTCGGGATGCAGTGCACGCCGTGCTCGTCGGCGAAGGCGATGTGGCAGACGTAGGCTGCGTCCAGGATGGCGTGCAGCGTGGTGCGGTCGTAATGGCCGCGGTGCGCGACGCGGCGCACGCGGGTACGCGCGGTGGGTGCTGTGGTCGACATGCAAGGCTCCGAAACGTGAATCGATGTGCCGACGATAAAAAAACCGTGGCACCATGCATAGACCCACCCAAATGCAGAGTCTTGGAGCCACGATGGATTACGGCGTGCTGCTGTCGAATTACGAACGAACCGCGATGCACGGAGAAGGCGTGGCACGCGCCTCGCAACAACATCGGCTGTATGCCTGCCTGCGTGCCGCCATCCTGAGCGGACAGATCGAGGAAGGCACGCGCCTGGCGCCTTCGCGCTCGCTGGCCGAAGAGCTGGGCATCGCGCGCAACTCGGTGCTCTACGCCTACGAGCAGCTCGCCACGGAGGGCTTCGTACTCAGCCGACGGCAAGGCACGGTGGTGGCGCGCGTTGGCCTGCAGCAGACGCCCGCGCAGGCGCCGGACGTCCCGCCCGCGCTATCGCGCCGCGTGAAAGACCTCGAACGCCCGCGCGGCGGCATGGATGACTTGCTGCCCTTCCTGCCTGGCGCGCCCGCGCTGGATGCATTCCCATTGACGCAATGGCGCCGCTGCATGGAACGCGGATGGCGCCGCATCGGTCCCGCGCAGATGGGCTACGGCCCGGTCGAAGGCAACGTCGCCTTGCGTCAAGCCGTGGCCGAATACCTTCGCGTTTCGCGCGGTGTGCGCTGCGACGCGGCGCAGGTGTTCATCACCGATGGCACGCAGAACAGCCTCGACATGTGTGCCCGCACGCTGGCCGATGCGGGCGACACCGCCTGGATCGAGAACCCCGGCTACTACGGCGCGCGTGCGGCCTTGCAGGCCGCCGACATGCGGCTGGTACCGATCAGCGTGGATGCCGATGGCCTCGCCCCGCGCGAAGAAGACTGGCGCGACAAGCCGCCCAAACTGATCTACATCACGCCGTCGCACCAATACCCGCTGGGTGCGGTGATGAGTCTGGAGCGCCGTCTCGCGCTCATCCAGCACGCACGGGCAGCCGGCGCGTGGATCATCGAAGACGACTACGACAGCGAGTTCCGCCACACGGGTGCGCCGCTATCCGCAGTGCAGGGTCTGACCGAGGATGCGCCGGTCATCTATCTCGGCACGTTCAGCAAGATGCTGTTCCCGGCGTTGCGCCTGGGCTACATGGTGGTGCCGCCGGCGCTGGCGCCCGCGTTGAAGAAGACGGCGGGTGCGCTGATGCTGCGCGGGCGCGTAGCCGAGCAACTCGCACTGGCCGAGTTCATCGAGGCAGGACATTTCACGCGGCACCTGCGGCGCATGCGTCGTCTATACGGCGAGCGCCGCGATGCGCTGCAAGCCGCGATCGAACGGCACCTGGACGGCATCGTCACCGTCTCGGGCGGCGCAGGCGGCATGCATCTTTCCACGCGGCTCGATGCGCCGGTCTCGGACACCGAAGTCAGCCGCGTGGCCCGCGAGCGCGGCATGGTGCTGCGGCCGCTGTCGCGCTTCTGCCTGCCCGGCACGCTGACTGCGCAATACAACGGCCTCGTGCTCGGCTACGGCAACGTGCCGGCCGAAGCGATGGATGGGTTGGTCCTGCGCATGCGCGACGTGATCGAGAGCGTCGCTGGCTGATCGGCTTTGATATCGTCGGCTTCGCGCGCTGCGTGGGTCGGGCCGAAGTTGTCGAAAACGGCGCAGGATGGCGGCGTTGCGTGACGAGGCGGCCGCTTCTTCGCCGAAGTTCGCTGATTTTTCCGCAAACGTTGCACGCACCGCACAACCGGTGCAACCCCGCCTTCCAACGCCGTGCATGCGTGCACCGGGCACCACAACCCAGGGAAAACCCACCCCCATTCTTGCTGCGTTGCACGGTGTTCCGAATGTCACGCGATGCTACGATGCCTCGACCCACGGCTGTCTGCCAGTTTCCACAAGAAGCGGCGCGGACGGCACCAAAAGAGACCTGCTGTCGGCGATCCCGGCACACCCACACGGAGCACGCATGAATGCCCCCCTGAACGACGCGCTACGCCGCGCGCTCGAAACCGTTTCCCTGGACGACAAGTACACGCTCGAGCGTGGCCGCATCTACATCAGCGGCACGCAGGCACTGGTGCGTCTGCCGATGCTGCAGCAAGAGCGCGACCGCGCCGCTGGGCTCAACACGGCAGGCTTCATCTCCGGCTATCGCGGCTCGCCGCTGGGTGCGCTGGACCAGGCTCTGTGGAAGGCCAAGAAGCATCTGGCTGGGCACAACATCGTCTTCCAGGCGGGGCTCAATGAAGATCTGGCCGCGACGGCGGTCTGGGGCTCGCAGCAGGTCAACCTGTATCCGTCGGCCAAGTTCAGCGGCGTGTTCGGCATGTGGTACGGCAAGGGCCCGGGCGTTGACCGCACCATCGACGTGTTCAAGCACGCCAACTCGGCCGGCTCGTCCGCACATGGCGGGGTGCTGGTGCTGGCGGGCGATGACCACGCCGCCAAGTCGTCCACGCTGGCGCACCAGTCGGAGCACGTCTTCAAGGCGGCCGGCATCCCGGTGCTGTATCCGTCCAACGTGCAGGAGTACCTCGACTACGGCCTGCACGGCTGGGCGATGAGCCGCTACTCTGGCCTGTGGGTGTCGATGAAGTGCGTGACGGACGTGGTGGAATCGTCGGCGTCGGTGGACGTCGATCCGCATCGCGCGCAGATCATCCTGCCTGAAGATTTCGCCATCCCGCAGGGCGGCTTGAACATCCGCTGGCCCGATCCGCCGCTGGTGCAGGAAGCCCGCCTGCTCGACTACAAGTGGTACGCCGGCCTGTCGTACGTGCGTGCCAACAAGCTGGACCGCGTGGTGCTCGATTCGCCGCAGGCGCGCTTCGGCATCATGACTGCCGGCAAGGCCTACCTGGACGTGCGTCAGGCGCTGGTCGATCTCGGCCTCGATGAAGACACCTGCCGCCGCATCGGCATCCGCCTGTACAAGGTCGGCTGCGTGTGGCCGCTGGAAGCACACGGCGCGCGTGCCTTCGCCGAGGGGCTGCAAGAGATCCTGGTGGTGGAAGAGAAGCGCCAGATCCTCGAATACCAGCTCAAGGAAGAGCTGTACAACTACCGCGACGACGTGCGCCCGCGCGTGTACGGCAAGTTTGACGAAAAGGACAACGCCGGCGGGGAATGGTCGGTGCCGATGGCCAACTGGCTACTGCCGGCGCACTACGAACTGTCGCCAGCGCTGATCGCCCGCGCCATCGCCACGCGGCTGGAGAAGTTCGAGCTGCCGTCGGACGTGCGCGCACGCATTGCCTCGCGCATCGCCATCATCGACGCCAAAGAGAAAGCGCTGGCCAAGCCGCGCATCACCGCCGAGCGCAAGCCGTGGTTCTGCTCCGGCTGCCCGCACAACACGTCGACCAACGTGCCGGAAGGCTCGCGCGCGCTGGCCGGCATCGGCTGCCACTACATGACCGTGTGGATGGACCGCCGCACCGACACCTTCAGCCAGATGGGCGGCGAAGGCGTGGCGTGGATCGGCCAGATGCCGTTCTCGAGCGACCAGCACGTGTTCGCCAACCTCGGCGACGGCACGTACTACCACTCGGGCCTGCTGGCGATTCGCGCGTCGATTGCGGCCCAGGTGAACATTACCTACAAGATCCTCTACAACGATGCCGTGGCCATGACGGGCGGCCAACCGGTGGATGGTCCGCTCTCGGTGCCGCAGATTGCCGCGCAGGTGCATGCGGAAGGCACGTCGCGCATCGTCATCGTCACGGACGAGCCGGAGAAGTACAACGCCGCCATCAAACTGCCCGAAGGCGTGACCGTGCATCACCGCGACCGGCTCGACGCGATTCAACGCGAGTTGCGCGAAGTGCAAGGCACCAGCGTGCTGATCTACGACCAGACCTGCGCGACGGAGAAGCGCCGCCGCCGCAAGCGCGGCACGATGGTGGATCCGGCACGCCGCGCATTCATCAATGACGCGGTGTGCGAAGGCTGCGGCGATTGCTCGGTCAAGTCGAACTGTCTGTCTGTCGAGCCGCTGGAAACGGACCTGGGTACCAAGCGCAAGATCAACCAGTCGTCGTGCAACAAGGATTTCTCGTGCGTGAACGGCTTCTGCCCGAGCTTCGTGACGGCCGAAGGCGCGCAGGTGCGCAAGCCGGAATCGCATGGCGTATCGATGGAGGGCTTGCCGCTGCTGCCGCACCCTGAGCTGCCCGCCATCCAGCGCGCGTATGGCGTGCTGGTGACCGGCGTGGGCGGCACGGGTGTGGTGACGATCGGCGGCCTGCTCGGCATGGCCGCGCACATCGAAGGCAAGGGCGTGACCGTGCTCGACATGGCCGGCCTCGCGCAGAAAGGCGGCGCCGTGCTCTCGCACGTGCAGATCGGCGAACGTCCGGATTCGATCCACGCCACGCGCATCGCCATGGGCGAGGCGGACCTCGTGATCGGCTGCGATGCGATTGTCTCGGCGTCGGACGAAGTACTGTCGAAGGTGCAGTATGGCCAGACGCGCGCCATCGTCAACAGCGCAGCGACGCCGACCGCCGACTTCATCAAGAACCCAAACTGGCGCTTCCCGGGCAGCTCGGCAGAAGCCGACATCCGCGCCGCCGTGGGCGACGCCTGCGCCTTTGAAGACGCCGCTGGTCTGGCCGTACGGCTGCTGGGCGATGCGATCTACACCAACCCGCTGGTGCTCGGCTTTGCTTGGCAGAAGGGCTGGATTCCGCTCACGCACGACGCGCTCATCCGCGCCATCGAACTCAACGGCGTGGCCGTCGAGAAGAACAAGACCGCGTTCGAATGGGGCCGCCACCTCGCGCAAGACCGCGATGCGGTGCTCAAGCTTGCCGACGATGCCCCACGCGCCAAGGCCGATGTCATCGCCCTGCCCTCGCTGGATGCGCTGATCGCCCGCCGTGTCGATCTGCTGACCGCGTACCAGAACGCCGCGTATGCCGCTGAGTTCCGCGCAGTGGTCGAGCGCGTGCGTGCCGCCGAGGCCACCGTGGTTGGCGCTGGCCAGCCGCTGGCGCTCACGGAAGCCGTGGTGCGCAACCTGTCGAAGCTGATGGCGTACAAGGACGAATACGAAGTCGCCCGCCTGTACACCGATCCGGCATTCCTCGACAAGCTGCGCGCGCAGTTCGAAGGCGAACCCGGCCGCGACTACCAGCTCAACTTCTGGCTCGCACCGCCCATGATGGCCAAGCGCGACGAGAAGGGCCACCTGATCAAGCAGCGCTTCGGTCCGAGCACGATGCGCATCTTCAAGCTGCTGGCCAAGCTCAAGGGCCTGCGCGGCACGGCGTTCGACATCTTCGGCAAGACCGAAGAGCGCCGCACCGAGCGCGCGCTGATCGGCGAGTACCGTGCACTGGTCGATGAACTCGTGAAGGGGCTGACGGCGCAGAAGCTGGGGCAGGCTGTCGAACTGGCCCGCCTGCCGGAGGACATCCGCGGCTTCGGCCATGTGAAGGACGCCAACCTGGCGGCGGCGCGCATCCGCTGGAACAAGCTGCTGACGCAGTGGCGCGATCCGGCAGCGGCGCAGAAAGCCGCCTGATCGGCGTTTAGCATCGCCATGAAAAACGGAGGCTTCGGCCTCCGCTTTTTCTTTGCGCGCGTCCGCTTCGTCTGCCCGGCTGCTCAGCCCGGCACGATCTGCTGTGCGTAGTCGTACAGATCCTGCAGGATGGTCTGGGCACGCGCGTCGCCTTTCTCCGCGGCTTCCGCGCCCAGTTGCTGAAGCCGTTCGCCGAAGATCTCGAAGGTCAGATAGCCATCGCGGCCTTCAAACAAGCGCTCGGCGCGCAGTTGCTCCCACTGCTCGTATTCCGCCTCGCTCAACGTATCGGGGAAGTTACGCGCGCGGTAGTGGAACAGCAGTTCAGGCAGGCGCGCATCGGCAAAATCCGCATGCAGGCGCGCGAGCTGTTCGCCGCTGAGCGTGCGCAGCTCGTTGAGCAGGCGGCGGTCGTCGTTGCCGACGAATCCGCCGTAGAGGTTCTGGTCAACGTCTTCGATCGGCTCCAGCTCGCGGGCGTAAACCTGGCGCCAGGTGTCGCGCATGTCCGGCGCACCCTGGGCGATGGCGGCGTGGCGCTCGATGGTGGCGAAATCGATGCCCCAGCGTTCTGCCTGCGCTGGCTGCAACGTCTTCATGTTGCTGATCACGATGGGCGACTTGTTGATGTGGATCGACTTGATCGGCAGTCGCGTGGTGCCTTCGGCCAGATCGGCCGTGCGCGTGAACATGCGCTCGCGGATGGTGGCGACATCCATGTGGAACAGTTCGGACGGGTCGAACGCCAAATCCCACACGATCAGTTCGTTCTTGTTGGTCGGATGCCCGCCCAGCGGCCACACTACGGCCATGCAGCCGCGCTCCACGCCGTACATGCCGGAGATGTGCAGCAGCGGCCGTGGCGCATCACCGATCTCGGCCACCACGCGGTCCTTCTTGCGCAGCGCAAGACAAAAATCGAACAGGCGCGGCTGCGCGTTGCGAATCAGGCGCGCCAGCGCAATCGTCGCGCGCACATCGGACACCGCATCGTGCGCCGCCTCGTGCACCAGCCCGTTGGCCTTGGACAGATGCTCAAGCTTGAAGCTCGGCTTGCCGTCCTCGTGTGTCGGCCATTGGATGCCGTCGGGGCGCAGTGCCCAGGTCGTGCGCACGACGTCGAGCAGATCCCAGCGTCCGCATTCGTTCTGCCATTCGCGTGCGTACGGGTCGATCAGGTTGCGCCAGAACAGGTGGCGCGTGACCTCGTCATCGAAGCGGATGGTGTTGTAGCCGACGCCAATCGTGCCGGGCGTACCCAGTTCGCGCTCGATGGCCTGCGCGAAGCGGTATTCCGGAATGCCTTGCTTAGCACACTGCTGCGGCGTGATGCCGGTGATGAGGCACGACACCGGATCGGGCAGACAATCGTTGGACGGCTGGCAGAACAGTTCGACCGGCTCGCCGATCTCGTTCAGTTCGGCATCGGTGCGGATGCCCGCAAACTGCGCCGGACGATCACGGCGCGGCACGGCGCCAAAGGTTTCGTAGTCGTGCCAGAGAAAGGTCTGGCTCACGGGTGACGGGGGCACGGCGTGACTCGCTGGAAAAGACTGAAGATGCCGGCATGCTAACAGCCCGGCCGCCCAGGGCGCGCAAACCGACAGGGCGCGGGAGTAAGCTAGCGCGGTTGCCCACCCCCTCCAGCTGGCCGAAGCGCCCGAGCCACCACCATGCGCATTCTCTTCTTCAGCAGCCACCGTTATGACGAAGACAGCTTCCGTGCCTCACGCGCGCGCGGCGGCCACAGCTTCGACCTCGTCTTCCAGCGCGCGCACCTTGACGCACAAACGGCCTCCCTCGCAGCGGGCTTTGAAGTGGTGTGTCCGTTCGTGAACGACACGCTCAGTGCGGACGTGCTCGAAGCGCTGGCCGCGGGCGGCACGCGGTTGATCGCGCTACGCTCGGCGGGCTTCAACCACGTCGATCTGCCCGCCGCGCAGCGGCTGGGGCTGACGGTGGTGCGCGTGCCCGCGTATTCGCCACACGCCGTGGCCGAGCACGCGGTCGGCATGATCCTCACACTCAACCGGCGACTGCACCGTGCCTGCAATCGCACGCGCGAAGGCGATTTCTCACTGGATGGATTGCTGGGCTTCGACCTGGCGGGCAAGACCGTCGGCGTAATCGGCACCGGGCAGATCGGGCAGGTGTTCGCGCGCATCATGGCGGGCTTCGGCTGCCAGTTGCTGGCATTCGATCCGTTTCCGCAAAGCGCGCTGGCGGCGCAGGGCGTGCACTACGTGCCGCTGCCGGAATTGCTGGCGCGAGCCGACATCGTCAGCCTGCACTGTCCGCTCAACGCTGACACACACCACCTGATCAACGCCGGCGCTCTCGCCAGCATGAAGACCGGCGCGATGCTCATCAACACGAGCCGCGGCGGCCTGGTCGACAGCCCCGCGCTGATCGACGCCCTCAAGAGCGGCCAGCTCGGCCACCTCGGGCTGGACGTGTACGAAGAAGAGGCCGATCTGTTCTTCGAAGACCGTTCCGCCGATGTGCTGCAGGATGATGTGCTGGCGCGGCTGCTGAGCTTTCCCAACGTCATCGTCACCGCGCATCAGGCGTTCTTCACGCGCGAGGCGCTCGCGGGCATTGCCGACACCACGCTCGCCAACGTGGCGGCGTGGGCGGCAGGCGCACCCGTCAATGTGGTGAAGGCTTAGGCCGGCACATTAAGCCGCCTCGGCTTTCGGCTGGGACAGCTCGGTTTCGCCTTCCTTTACGTAGATCGAGTTGCGCGGCTTGGCCAGCACGCGTCGCACCATCGGCTCGAAAAACGAGAGCGGCAGGTTGTCGTAATCGGCCATGAAGGCGGCGGCGTCGTACTTGGCGCAGAACTCGGCGGTGCGCTCGAACAGTTCGGGCTGGCTGCGGTACTGCTCGCGCAGGTTGCGGTCGAGCCCGAGATGGTGGAAGAAGTAGTAGCCCTGGAAGATGCCGTGCTTCTCGACCATCCACAGGTTTTCGGGGCTGACGAACGGCTTGAGGATGGCTGCGGCGATGTCCGGGTGGTTGAAGCTGCCCAGCGTGTCACCAATGTCGTGCAGCAGCGCGCAGACCACGTATTCCTCGTCGCGGCCATCACGGTAGGCGAGCGTGGCGGTTTGCAAAGAGTGCGCGAGACGATCGATCGGGAAACCGCCGCAATCGCCGTCGAGCAGCTTCAGGTGCGCGAGCACGCGGTCGGGCAATGCACGGGCATAGGGCATGAACTCGGCCGAGATGGCGGCCCAGTCTTCGCGGGTGCCGTGCTCCATGTGGGAAAACGTTGCGCGCGGGGTGGTGTGGTGCGTCATGGGGTGTCTCCTTCGTCGCCAGAATGGTCGCGTCGGTGCCGCGTCGTTTTCAATGGCTGGCTGCGCGGCTAGCGGACCATTCTCTGCCCTGCGCTTGGATGCAGACTGTCAAGCGTTTGACAATGATCGGACTGCCTTCGCCGCATCCTGCCGCCATGCCCGCAGACACCTCCCACGCCGCCCCCGCTCCCACGCCCGCGCAACTCGCGCAAGGCTGGCTGCTGGAAGCCCCCGCCGACCTGCTGGCCGAGATCGCGCCCACCGCACGCCTGATCACCTACCCCGACGGCGAATGCATCCACTCGCACGGCGGTCCCGCGCAGGGTATGTTCCTGATCGTGCGCGGCCGCGTGCGCATCAGCCGGACGACCGATGGCGGCAGCGAACTCGTCTATGGCGTATTGCGTGCGGGCGAATGGTTTGGCGAGATCGCGCTCATCGACGGCGGCGGCCGCACGCACAGTGCCCACGCGCAGGGGCCGACCACGCTGATCCTGCTGGGCAGCGCCGCGTTTGCGCGTGTGGTGTCGGCCTACCCGGCCGGCATGTGGGCGCTGATGCAGCAGCTCTGCCAGCGCATCCGCCTGATCTTCGACGAGTTCGAGCACGCCAGCGAGATGCCCGCCGATGCGCGCCTCGCCCAGCGACTGCTGCAGCTCGCCCGCGCCGGCGACGGCCGCACCGTGGCCGCCAGCAATGAAGAGCTGGGCCGCATGCTGGCACGCTCGCGGCAGACGATCTCCAAGTACCTGCAAGCCTGGCAGCGCGCCGGCTGGGTACGCTGCCACTACCGGACGGTCGAGATCGTCGATACGGCAGCTTTGCGGATGCTGATCGACGGCCACGCTCGCTGAGCGCGCCCCGCGCATGGGGCACGCGCGCCACAACCTGCGCCGATAGAATGGATTTTTGCCGCGCAGATCTGCCCGCCGCCCGCCTCCACCGCTCCCACCTCCATGACCCCCATGTTCTCGCCGGGCTCGCCCGAGGGCCGGCGCCTTGTGTTGCTGCTCGGCCTCGCGCAAATGGTCTCGTGGGGCACGTTGTACTTCACCTTCACCGTGTTTCTGGCGCCAATGCACGACACGCTCGGCTGGGCGCGGCCGTTTCTGGCCGGCGGGTTCTCACTCGGGCTGCTGGTGTGGGCACTGTGCTCGTTCTGGGTCGGGCGCGCGCTGGACCGCTGGCCGGCGCGCCGCGTGATGGGTGCGGGCACCGTGCTGGCGGCGGCGGGCCTGCTGGCGTGGTCCCTCGTCGCCAACGAGGCGGCCTTCCTGCTGCTCTGGCTGCCGATGGGCCTGGCGATGTCCACCACGCTCTACGACCCGGCGTTCGTGGTGCTGCGCCAGGCGTTTGGGGAGGCGTATCAACGCCCCATCATCGGCCTTACGTTGATTGCGGGATTCTCCAGCACGCTGTGCATTCCGCTCGCGCAATGGGGCGTGGAACACCTCGGCTGGCGGCACACGCTGCAACTCTTTGCGCTGGCGCATGTGCTGATCTGCCTGCCGATCCATGCGCGGCTGCGTGTGCGGCCGCCTGTGCACGCGCCTGCCGAAGCGCTGGACCCGACGGCGCCGGTGCATGCCGCGGCATGGCGCATGGTGCTGCGCTTGCCGGTGTTCTGGGCCGTGGTGTTGGCCTTCGTGGCCACCAGCCTGGTCGCCACCGTGCTGGGCGCGCACCTGATTCCCCTGCTCACCGAGAAAGGCGTGCCGACCAGCCGCCAGTTGCTCATCGCCGCGCTCATCGGCCCGGCCCAGGTGCTTGGCCGGCTAGCGATGATGCGTTCGCGCCCGGCCCACCCGGTGCGCATTGCACCGTGGACGTACGGCGCCATGGCAGCAGCGCTCGTCTTGCTCGCGCTCTCCAGCGGGCCACTGCTGATCGTGTTTGCGCTCGTCTACGGCGCCGCAAACGGCATCAACACCATGGTCCGCGCGATTGCGATGCCGGAACTGGTTTCGCGCAACCAGTACGCTACGCTCAACGGGCTGATGATGACGCCCGTGCTGCTGGCGCAGGCCAGCGCGCCATGGCTGGGCGCACTGCTCTGGCGGGCCACCGGCGGCTATGCGGCAGTCGAATGGACGATGGTTGTGGCCGCCCTCGTCGCGCTCGCAGCCTTCGTTTATGGCTTGCGGCACGCGCGAAAACACCCGGTGCCTGCCCCGGCGTCGCGTACCGAGGTGACGCAATCGTCATGACGTATTCAGCACTTTGCACGCAGAAAATTGCTTTTCGGAACCTTTGCAAGCGCACATCTGTCTTGAAACATGAGACGTGATGTTTCATTCTCATAGCAGAGGCGGCCCGCTTTTGCGAGATTGCCAACGGAGGAAGCGCCGTGTCACCGGTTCATCTGGAAACATCATCTGCGAGCGAGCGCATGCCGTGGTCGATCCAAGAGATCGCCTACGACCGCATCGACGTCGCACGCGTGCGCGAAAACGGCACGCTGTTCTACCTCGTTGCCAGTGCCTCGTTTGTCGAGAGCGGCTCCGACCTCTATGCCGGCAACCTCGCGCAGTACTACGCCGACCACCCCGAAACCGCACACTGGCTGATCCACCATTGGGAACGCGAAGAACTGCAGCACGGCCGTGCATTGCGCCGCTACGTTGAAACCGTCTGGCCGGAGTTCGATTGGGAGCGCGGTTACGCCCGCTTCTTCGACGAATACTCGGTCACCTGTTCGGTCGACCAGTTCGAGCCCACGCAGGCGCTGGAAATGGTCGCGCGCTGCGTCGTCGAGACCGGGACGGCGACCTTCTACCGCGCCATCGCGCAGGCCGCCGCCGATGCCGACGAGCCGGTGCTGCGAGACCTCGCCAGCCGCATCTCCGCCGATGAGGTGCGGCATTACAAGCATTTCTTCCGTTTTTTCAACGAGTGCAACGCGCACGAGGGCGTGGGCCGCACGCGCGTGCTCAAGGCGCTCGCCTCGCGCCTGCGTGAAATCAAGAACGAAGATTCGATGATCGCCCTGCGCAATGTGCTGCGCATCGAGCGCGGCCAGGAAGATGTGCCCGAAGCCGATGTCCGCGCGCTGAACTCGCGCGTCAGTGCGCTGGTGCGCTCTTATCTGCCGATCGACATGGCGGCCAAGATGCTGCTCAAGCCGCTGCGCCTGCGCCCAGGGTTCGAGCGCTCGATCCGGCCGCCCTTGGTGGCCGTGGTGCGGCGGGTGATCCTGCACTAGGTCGCAGCGCACGACGGATGCGCCAACGAAAAAACCCGGGCCGAAGCCCGGGTTTCTCCTATCTGACCGACGGAATGTCGATTAGAACTTGTGGCGAATGCCAACCATGGCACCCATTTGGTTGTTGCTGCTGCCGTCCGTGCTCGTGAAGACGTCGCCAATGCCAGCCACGCCCAGCGGCAACGCTGCATTGCTGCTGTTCTTGGCGTAAGCCAGGTTCAGGTAAGCGTCGGTGCGCTTGGACAGCGCGTAGTCGCCGCTCAGGACAAACAGCCAAGGATTGCCTGCGCCGGTGGTCTTGAAGTTCTGGTAGTAAGCCGTACCCGTCAACGTCAGAGCCGGCGTCGCCTGGTAGCCGGCGCCCAGCCAGTACAGGTTGGAACGCAGCACCGAGTCGGTTGCCAGCGGGTGGGTCATGTTGAGCCAGCGATAACCCGCGTACAGCTTGGCCGGGCCGTAGACATACGTACCGCCGATCGTCGCGCGTTGCACCTTGAGGTCGGATGCAATGCCGTAGGCCGCGGGCACGTTCGTGTTCCCGTTCATTTGGTCATACACGGCACCCACGGCAAACGGGCCGTTCGCGTAGTTCAGTCCAAGGCTCCACTCGCGACCCAGCTTGCTCGCACCGGCAATCTCCTGACCATCGTTGCGCGTCGAGTACAGCGCCGAAGCCGTCAGGCCAGCGAACGTACCCACGTACTTCACCGCGTTGTCTGCGCGGCCCGCCATGGCGGCGTCCTGCGAAACCAGCGAATAGCGCGAAACCGCCATCGGGTCGTACTGCAGACCGAAGTCATACAGCAAGTTCTGCTGGCGGCCTAGGGTCAGACGGCCCCACTGGCCCTCCAGACCGACGTAGGCGTTACGGCCGAACAGACGATCACCTTGGCCCATCTTGCCGTCATCAATACTGAAACCGCTTTCCAGGTTGAAGATGCCCTTCAGGCCGCCGCCCAGGTCTTCAGCGCCGCGCAGGCCCCAGCGCGAACCGGACATACCGCCCGACTGCAGGGCACCACGAGAACCGCCGTTACCCGGCGCCTTGTTCACCCACTCAACGCCAGCATCGACCACGCCGTACATCGTCACGCTCGATTGAGCAAATGCACCAGCCGAAACCAGGGCGGCAGCAGCGGCCGCAAACAGCTTGATCTTCATATCGTTTTCCTTGAAAAAACTATCGCGGGAATTTGCGATCGGCGGCCATTATGTGTTCCGACGCCGCACATTCAACAATTTGAAAAACCGGCTGTGGTAAATATGAAACCTAAGTATTTATGGCGAAATTCATCATATCAATCAATGCCTTGCACCAACATCTAGATGGGCGTAAGAACGGCTTACAAGAAGGAAATCCAACGCCTTACACGGCGTAATCCATTTAACTTACAAAATCATCCAAGCGATGATAGAAATTAAAGTATTGGCACGCGTTGCTTTTCGATTATTATTCGGCCCGAAGCTTGAATGACAGTTTCACAGCTTCATATCGACTTTAAGAGACCGCCCTAAAAAGCGGTCTCTTTTTTTGCCCGTGACCTGCGCCGATCAGTCTGCCGGGGCGCCGATCTTCCTGGAGATGCGATGCTTGAAGGTGGACACCGTCTTGGGTGAGATCCCGAGGCGCTTGGCGATCTCGGTGTTCCGGTGGCCTTCGGCCAGCAGTTGGTTCACACGCATTTCACGCTGGGTGAGCGTGGCAACGCCAGCACCTTCCGACGGCCCCATCGCGGAGGCCGGAAACGAGAGGTAGCCGCGTGCCGCCAGCAACAGTGCCGCCGTCAGCACGGATGTCGCTTCCGATTTCGGCACGTAGGCGTTGGCGCCGGCCAGGAATGCGAGCCGTGCCTCGTTGCCGGTGGTCTGGGCAGACGTGACGACCAGGCCGATGTCGTGGCGCTGTGCGCGCACGCGGCGCACGAGTTCCAGGCCGTCCAGGCTCGGCAGATTGATATCAACGATGGCGAGCTTCGGGCGCGCCGAGCGGATCAGCTGCAGCCCCTGCGCGCCATCGGCCGCCGTGGCAACAAGCTGCAAACGCGGCGAGCCAGCGAGCAGCGCCTGAATGGATTCGAGAACGATCGGGTGGTCGTCAATCGCGACGACAGAATGGAAGGCTGGATCTGCGGGGGACATGGGGGCGGTGCCTGAGCGGGGGACATATTGCGAGTCCGCCGTGCGGATCAGGTTCCGCTCGGTACAGGTTTGCACGATTGCACGCCAAACCTTGTACCGATTGCAACGCCACGCCATCAATTCATGACATCTTGCCGGCTCAGGCGAGCCGGAACACGCCTACCGCGCCGTGCAGTTCCTGGGCTTGTTGGCGCAGGCTTTCGGCGGCGGCCGCCGCTTCTTCGACCAGCGCGGCATTCTGCTGCGTCACCTCGTCCATCGACGTGACCGCGTGGTTGACCTCTTCAATGCCTTGCGACTGCTCGCGCGAGGCGTGGCTGATCTCACCCATCAGACCGGCGATGCGTTCCACGCGCGTCACGATGTCCTCCATGGCATCACCGGCACCGCGTGCGGCCTCGTTGCCGGCCTGCACCTCCTCGACCGAGCGATTGATCAATTCCTTGATCTCCTTGGCGGCGGCCGCGCTACGCTGGGCGAGGCTGCGCACTTCGCCGGCCACGACGGCGAAGCCGCGGCCCTGTTCGCCCGCGCGTGCGGCTTCAACGGCGGCGTTCAGCGCCAGGATGTTGGTCTGGAACGCGATGCCGTCGATGATGCCGGTGATGTCGGCGATCTTCTGCGCCGTGGCGTGGATGCCCGACATGGTGCCGACCAGCCGCTCGACAGTCTGCCCGCCGGCGTTGGCCGCCTCGCTGGCGGATTGCACCATGTCGTGCGCGTGGTGAGCGCTCTCGGCGTTCTGGCGCACGGTGGCGGCCAGTTGTTCGATGCTCGATGCGGTGCGCTCCAGGTTACCGGCCTGCGCTTCGGTGCGTGCGGAAAGATCCGCGTTGCCCGCCGCGATCTGGCCGGTGCTCGACGCAATGGTGGAGGCGCTGGCGCGGACCTTGTCGACGATGCCCGAGAGGCCGTCGCCGACGCCATTCACGGCGCGCATCACCTGGCCGATTTCATCGCGTCGGGTGGTGGGCAGGCGGTGCGTGAGATCACCTGCGGCCACGCGCTGGGCAACGTTCACCACCTCCGCCAGCGGCGCGCTCACGGCACGGCGCAGCATCCAGTACAGCCCGCCGGCCAGCAGCGCGCCGAGTGCTAGACCCAGCAGCAGGAAGCGGTTGCGGGCGGCAACCAGATCGGCGTCGAGTTCATCCACGTAGGCCGTGCCGGCAATCACCAGCTGCCAATCCGGGTAGTGCGTGAAGACGGTCAGGCGCTCACGCGCGGTGCCGCCTTCCGTGTCGGCCAGCGTATGACGCAGCGTGCCGTCCTTGCGGGCGATCATCTCGCGCACCCAGGCTTGGCCGCCGGCGTCTTTGGCGTCGAGCAGGTTCTTGCCTTCACGGTCTTGCGCGTGGTCGATCAGAACCTTGCCCTGGTCCGCGCCGGGCTTGCCGTCGATGACGAAATAGCCGCCCGTCTGGCCGATGCCGTGTGAGCGGATCTTGTCCTTGAGCAGCGCCAGTTCCGAGCGCACGTCCACACCCACGTACAGCGCGCCGATCACCTTGCCCGACGCATCGCGCACGGGTTCGTACTTGCTCATGTAGGGCACGCCAAACAGCCACGCCAGGCCGCGGAACGGCTCGCCGGCCATCAGCGCCTTGTAGCTCGGGTGGGCGCGATCGAGCAGCGTGCCGATCGCGCGTTCGCCGTTTTCCTTCTTGAGCGAGGTGGTCACACGCACGAAGTCGTCACCGGTGCGGGCGAACACGGTGGCGATCGTGCCGCCGGTGCGCGCGAAAAACTTGTCCGGCACGGTGAAGTTGAGGTTCAGCACCGTGTCGCCGCTCTTGAAGGTGGGCGTGGGCTTGCCGGCCACTTGCACGATCTGCGCCGGGTCCACGCTGTAGGGGCCGGGCGCGGCGTCGGCAAAGGCGGTGAGGAAGCGGTCGGCCTCGGTGCGCATGGAGCCGTCGAACAGGCCGATCATGTCGCGCATGGCGGCCTCCTGGTTATGCATGGCCGATTGCGTATTGGCCTCCAGCATGCGCAGGCTCGATTGCGAGTTCGCCAGTGCAAACATGCCGAACACCAGCACCAGGGCGATCAGGCCAATCATGGCCAGCCGCGTACCGAGGCTCGTCGGAGGTTGTGAAACTTCAGAAAGGGGCGCAGACGCTCTCATGCTTTTTTTCCTGGGGGTCGTCAGTCGGGTTAACAACGGATCAACCGGGAAAAGCTTGAGCGCAAACGTTTTACAACCTGCTTTGTCTGGCAAACCAGACATGGCGTCTGTGATTCCAGACGTCACGGTTGCAGGTCGGGCCGTTGCCGGGTGTCCCCGTGTCGGCAGCCGTCCGTTGCAATGTTTGGGGCCGGGGCGTGCCCACCAGGATGCCTGGGGGCACATGGCGGGGACGTGGCTCAGTAACCGACCACCGTGTACTGCGGGAATTCAGCCTCGAACGCCTTTTCCAGGTCATCGGCGCTGGCGACCGCGGAGGTGTAGACAGCCGTTGTGGTGCCGCTGTTGTAAGCCAGCGTGACCGCCCAGGCGGCGTGTGCCTGGTTGACGCGGTCGCGGGCGGCCTGGGCCGCCAGTTGGCCGGGGCCGTTATCCGGTTTGGTTCCGTAGACTTTGCAGTTGGACATGGCAATCACTCCGAAGATGTGGAAGGAATGCCGCCAACGCACGGGCGAGGACACACTCGGTCTGGCTGGCCTGCGTTCTCAACGATACGGGCGAACAGACGCGCTGCCGGCTTGTCCCGCCGGCATGCACCAGCGACAAGGCCAGCGTAAAAGCCGGGGCCGCGCGCCGGAATGGTGCATTCGTCAGGGCTGACGTTCTAGAACGCCGACTTCACGACCCCGCCGTCCACACGCAGCGCAGCGCCGGTCGTGGCCGACGACAGCGGGCTCGCCACATAGGCAACCAGGTTGGCCACCTCCTGCGTGCTGGCAAAGCGCTTGATGAGCGAGGTCGGCCGCGCCGTCTCGAAGAAGGTCTTCTCGAACGCTTCGAAACTCTGGCCGCCGGAGAGCTTCTCGACAAACGCATCCACGCCTTCGGAACGCGTCGGCCCCGGCAGCACGGCGTTCACGGTGATGGCCGTGCCCGCGGTCAACTCGGCCAACCCACGCGAAAGGCCCAGCAGCGCGGTCTTCGTTACACCGTAGTGGATCATCTCCACAGGGATCTGCACGCCGCTCTCGCTGCTGATGAACACGATGCGGCCCCAGTTCTGCGCACGCATGCCGGGCAGGTACTTGCGGGACAGACGTGCGCCGCTCAACACGTTCACGTTGAAGAAGTGCAGCCACTCGGCGTCATCGATTTCCTCGAACGGCTTGGGGTCGAAGATGCCCAGGTTGTTGATGAGGATGTCGACCTTGGGAAAGCGACCAAGCAACGCGTCGACCTGGATCGGGTTGGACAGATCACCGGCAAAGCCCTCAACCTGGGCGTCGGGCACCTCGGTGCGCAGGCGTGCAATCGCGTCGTCTACCGACGCTTCGGTGCGGCCGTTGACGATCACGCGGGCGCCTTCGGCGGCCAGTGCTACAGCAATGGCATGACCGATGCCCTTGGTGGAGCCGCTCACGAGAGCGAGCTTGTTCTGAAGGTGGAGGTTCATGGCGTTCGAAAAAGGAATATGGAGGAGGACGAGCACGGCGCACCACATGGTGCGGAGGCAACGTTTCAACCATGATACGAACCACCCCGCCTCTTGGCAGCCGCAATCGTTTTGCAGCGATATCCAACGAGATTTGACGATCAGCGTTGGTGTCGATCCCGGCTTGACGGCCTGGGCAAGCGACGATTAGTGTGCAATGAAGCACGCCAGCGTTACGGGAATGCGGCGCGCCTTACAAGCCGGATCACCGGCAGAACGGGGAGCACCACCATGAGCATCGACGTACAAACACCTGAGGCGGCCGACACCAGCACCAGTGAAGGCGCCTACCAGCTTGACACCATGGACCGCGATACCAACATCGGTCGGCTCGTGCATCGGGTCCGACACGCGTTGGTGACGCACATCGACAGTGCCCTGGCATCGCTGGACCTGACCGCCGCGCAGTGGACGGTCGTCATCTACCTGGCCGAAGACCTGGCCACCACGCCGGCCGAACTCTCGCGGCTGCTGCACTACGATCCGGGCGCGATGACGCGGCTGATCGATCGGCTGGAGAAGAAGAACATCGTCAAGCGCGCGCCCAGTGATGCGGATCGCCGCTCGGTGGTGGTCTCGCTCACCGAGCAAGGCCGCGCGCTGTATCCGGAAATCCGGCCGCTGATCATCGACGTGCTGAACCACCTGCTGCGCGGGTTTTCGCAGAGCGAGGTCAAGCAGTTGGAGAACCTGCTGCTGCGCGTGCTGCATAACGCCTGACCGGTTCAGGCGTTCGCAGTTAGGCAGTCTCGGCCGGCGGTGCTGCCGGCATGCAGGGCACGCGCGCACCGCTCAGCGCTCACTGCCCCTCAAGCTCGTGCTTGATCTTGAACAGCTCGGTATCGGTGCGGATACCCAGCTTGCGATAGGCGGACTGCTTTTGCGAGCTGATGGTCTTGATGCTGCGCGCGAACTTCTCGGCAACGTCCGTGACCGACATGCCGTCGAGGCAGCAGCGCAGCACTTCGCGCTCACGCGGACTGAGTTCGGAGCGGTCTAGCAGGGCAGAGAGCTTGTTGGTGCCATTGGCGGTGGGCGCGGGCGCATCGGCAGAGAGGGCATCGCGCTCCATCTCGGCAGCCAGCGCAGCATTCAGGCGCTTGCCGCCCGCAGCCACGGTGCGGATGGCGCGCACCAGTTCCGAAAGCTCCTCTTCCTTGCCGACAAACCCGCGTGCGCCGGCATGCATGACCATGCCAACCGTCGCCTTGTTGTGATGCGCCGAAGCCACCAGGATCTTCAACTCCGGATAGCGCACGCGAATCAGGCGGATCAGGTTCAGCCCGTCGATCTCTGTGGGCCCCAGCGAGTAATCCATCAGCAGGACATCCACCTCGAGGGTGTTGTCCTTGAGTGCCCGCACGATTTCGCGGCCCGACGCGAACATGCCGCAGACCTCGATGTCGGCCTCCTGCTTCAGGCGCGCAGCCAGACCATGGCGGACGACCGCATGGTCATCGAGCACGACCACGCGGATCGGTCGGGTCGCGGTCCAATTCATGTTGGCAGGTTCCTCTCGGCTTGTTTTGAGTGACTGCACAGGCGCGCTTGCATGCGCATCGCACGGCCAAACGGGTCACATATTAATGTCTTCACGACCTGACCTGAACCGCGCTGAATGGATGCCGAGCGTTGCGAGGGTCTTTATTTGGCCTCGACAACCGTGTCGTCGCGGGCATAGATCGAACAGTTTTGATAGTGCTCCTTGCACGACGACACCGCGCGGAATTCAGCGTTCTGGCCCCACTCGTAGACGAATTGATCGCCGTCGGCAGCCACGAAGATTTTCGGCCACGGCTTGCGCAAATACACACCAAACGCGGCTTGCGACTTCGGGCCCAGTTCACCGGGCTTGCGCGGCTCCGGCGCACCCGCGGCCACGGTTGCCGTTGCAGTCGTCGTGTTCGCCACCACCGCCGACGCGGCAGCGGCACGCTCGGCCAGCGCCTTTTGCGCGCGTGCGGGCACATCGTTGATCCACTCGGCCGGCGCGGCAAAGTTCAGGTTCTGCCCGTAGACGGCGGACACCATGCGCGACGTGATGCCGACCAGCCGCGCGTTGCTGTCGAACAGGCCGCCGCCACTAGAGCCCTGCGAGATCGCAGCCGAAGTCTGGATGGCCTTGAGCTGGCCGCTGTCGTCGTGCCGCAGCGACGAGATCAACCCCTCGCTGATCGTCAGGTCAAACCCCAGCGGATTGCCGATCGCGTAGACCTTCTGCCCCGTCACCAGCATGCTGCTCGGGACGATGGTGACAGCGGGGTAGTGGAAATCGGCAACGCGCAGCTGGCACAGGTCGCGCTGTACGTCGGGATACAGCAGGCGCGCGCCAAAGCTGGCGTTGCCGCGCTTGAGGCTGACCTGCTTGCCGCCGCGCAGCACGTGGCAGTTGGTCACGGCCAGCCCGTCGCCGATCACCACGGCGCTGCCGATGGCCAGCGGCTGGCCGGCGGCGTTGGACACGCGCACTTCCCAGATGCTGGGCGCGACCTTGGCGAACACTTCGGCCGGCTCCAGCGCAGCAGCCGGCAAGGCGGCCAGTGCCGATGCAGTGGCTAGCAACGTGCGGATCATGAGGGCGGTGCGGCGGGTCATTGCGGCGTCAGCAGGTCGGAAAGGTCGCTCAGCGTAGTGGAGCCGTCTTCGGAACGCGTCTTGTCGCGCAGGAAGGCGACGTCCGCGTCCGTCAGGTCGGGGCAGCTTCCCGTGCCCCAGGACGGGTTGATCCGATAGGTACGGTAGCGCGCGTTGATGGCGTGCCACGACCGGCCGTCGTCAGACTCGACCACGCCGGCGCGGCACACATGAGCGTTGGTCGGGTAGCTGGCCGTCATCTTGTACTGCTTGCCTGCCTGTGGCACGAACGTCGCCGATACACCGCAGCGGTAAATGAGCGTGCCCGCGGTGCGGATGAAGCTGGCGCCGAGCGCGGTCGGCACACCGGCCAGCACGCGGATTGGCCGCGTCGCATCGGCCGGCTTGAGCGCGGTGCGCGGGTTGCCGCAATGCTTGGCGTCGTCAAACGTGAGAATGGTGGCGTTGGTGCTGGCCAGCGGGCGGATGAAATCCACCGTGGCGGTGTTGGCACCGGCAGGCGGCTCCGTATAAGGCGCCGCGCAGCCGGTCAGCCACAGTGCGCCCCCGATTCCAATGGCCGCAGCAATCGTTCGGCTCGTCATACCCTTTTCCCCCGGGACTCTTTCGTTTGGTGTCTTTGTGCAACTGCGCACAAGTGTAACCAAACGTGGCGCGAGGGAAGACAGCCCCGCCGCGCGGACGTTGCTTGCGCGCGGCGAGCGCTGGGGAATCCGCTCAGGCGACGGCCGCATCGATGCGCGCCTGCGTGCTGCGGCGCGCGCGCTCGAACACCGCCATGTCGTCCATCAAAAACGCCACGTTGGCGTTGGAGCGGAACGATTCGATTTCGAAGACGAGCTGGTCGACGTCGACATCGGCGCGCAATTCACCGGCGGCCTGTGCTGCGGTAATCGTCTCGCGAAAGCGTGCGCGCACCGACTCGCGATGTGCGCGCACGCGATCCTGGATGACGCCCGGGCGCGCGCGGTATTCGTAGCTGGCCGCACAGACAAAACACCCGCCCGGCGACGCCCCGCCGGCCACGTAGTCGAACCAGCCCTCGGTCAGCGCACGCAGGCGGGCAAGCGGGCTTTCCAGCGCCAGCGCTGGCTCGACCACCCGCTCGCGGTATTGCACGACGCCCGCGTCCAGCGTGGCGAGCTGCAGCGTTTCCTTGTCGCCGAAGAGCACCTGGATGTTGCCCTTGCCCACGCCCGCGTCGGTGGCCACGCGGCCGATGGTCAGGCCCTCCAGCCCATCGGTGGAGGCGATGGCGGTGGCGTGCTCCAGCACCTGTGCGCGCGCACGTTCACCACGCTGGCGGCGGCCGTCGGTTTCGTTCATGGCAATGCCCTATCGACGAGTGGGGTCAACGCAATCGGCGCTTGACGTAGGTCGATCGCTCTCTAGTATACGTACGACCGTATATTAATAACCCGAGATCCCCCATGTCAACGGAATCCCTTCCTGCCGGTGGCGTTGCCAGCTCGGCCGCAAAATTGGCTGCAAAACGGCACTGGCCCGCGCTGGCGGCGCTGCTGACCGGCAACTTCGTCACCATTCTCGACCTGTTCATCGTCAATGTGGCGATTCCGGACATCCGTGCCGGTCTGCACGCCAGTTTTGCCGAAATTCAGCTCGTGATGGTCGGGTACAGCGCGGCCTATGCGGTGTTCCTGCTCAACGGCGCGCGCCTGGGCGACCTGTTCGGGCGCAAGCGCATGTTCCTGGCCGGCATGGCGCTGTTCACGCTCGCATCCGCACTCTGCGGGCTGGCGACCACGCCGTGGATGCTCATCGCCATGCGTGTCGGCCAGGGCTTGGGGGCGGCCATTCTGATGCCGCAGGTGATGGCGTCGCTGCGTGTGCTGTTTGACGGCGATGCACGGCGCCGTGCATTCGGCACCATGGGCGCGGTGCAGGGCGTGGCCGCATCCGTCTCGCAGATCATCGGCGGCTGGTTGATTGCGCATCCGCTGGCGGCCGACGTGTCGGGCTGGCGCGCGGTGTTTCTGGTGAATGTGCCGATCGGCATTGCCGCGCTCCTGGCAGCGCGCACCTTCGTGGCGGAATCGCGGGCGCCGGTGGCAGCGCGGTTGGACGTGCATGGCGCTGTGGCTGGCGCGGTGGCACTGGCGATGCTGCTGGTGCCGATCATGCAGGGCCGCGAGTCCGGCTGGCCGTGGTGGTCGTGGGCAGTGCCGCTGGCGTCGCTGCTGGTGTTCCGCCACTTTGTGCGGGTGGAACGGGCACTGTCGGCAGCGGGCCGCGTCCCCATCATCGAAATGGCGCTGTTCCGCAACCGCAGCTTTGTGCTGGGCGTGCTGGCCATCTTCCTGTTCTACACGGCCATCAGCTCGTACTTCCTGGCGCTGACGATCTTGCTGCAGTTCGGGCGCGGCTTGTCGGCGTTGGCAGCGGGGCTGGTGTTCACACCGGCGGCCATGGCGTTCTTTACGGGCTCGCTGACAGCGCCCCGCCTGGCTGAACGCATCGGGCAGCGTGCCTTGCTGCTGGGCGTGGCGATCTTCGCCGTGGGCATGGTGGTGCTGGCTGGCATGGCGCAGCTGGGCGCAGGCACGGCCTGGCTGATCCTGCCGCTGATGCTCAACGGCTTTGGGCAAGGCATGGTGATTCCGCTGTCGCTCAACACCATTCTCAGCGGCGTGGAAACCGCCCAGGCCGGCATGGGCGCCGGCACGGTGACGACCATGCAGGCCGTCGGCAACGCGGTGGGCGTGACGGTGGTGGGCGTGCTGCTGTTCTCGCTGCTCGGCCAAGTGGATGGCACGGACGGCACGGTTGCCGCGAACGCCGCCACGCACGCTGCCCACTACGGCCACGCATTCGCGCTGGCCACGCTCTACAACGTGGGCGCGACGGTGCTCGCCTTCGTGCTGTTCTGGCGCGCGTGGCGCCGGCACGCTTAAACGGAGCTTTTATGCCGGGCTTACTTGCGCACCCAGCCGCGCCGCACGCAGGGTGCCAGCACGATGCGATGCAATGCCAGCCCCAAGCGGTGCAGCGGCTCCGACAGCGTATGCGCCACGCGCCCGCTGCACAGCCATGCGCTCAGGGCCGACACAGCCGCCGCGCCCAGCATGTCGAACGGATAGTGCACCCCCAGATAAATGCGCGCCCACGCCATCGGCAAGCCCAGTAGCGCCAGCAACACCCCCACGCGGCGCAGACGTGCGTTCCACATCAGGCTGAACGCCACGGTCCACAGCGCGGTCAGGTGGTCGCTCGGGAACGACGAATCCGGCGCGTGCGGCAGCAGATTGGTGCCCAGTTCAATCGCAAACGGCCGCGGGTGATACCACGCCAGGCCAAAGCCGACATTGATCAGCAACGCCAGCGCCGCGGCCACGCCCGTCTGCAACGCCTGGCGGCGCGTGGTCGGCTCGCCCCATAGCCAGCCGGCCACGAGCGTGAGCGGCACCAGCCAGATGGCGTATTCGGCAAAGGCCATCGCCAGCCAGACGGTGGTGGCCGAAGCGTCGGCCGGCGCATTGATCCAAAGAAACAGCGTGTGATTGAGTGATTCCATACAGCGTTGGCCAAGGGGCCCGAGTGATTCAACAACGGTGAGATGCCCGGCCCACACTACGGAACATTCCCTTCAATTCCCTTGGAGCAAGCCTGTGGACAAGAAGGCTAGCCCGCCAGACTTAGGCCAGTCGTAGCCATGCCCCGATCACTGCCTAGGCTTTTCCCACCGCTGGCCGCTGCCTATCATGTAGGCACACCGACACGCGAGCAGGTCGGGCGCGCACACTCTCGAACCGCGGGGGGCGGATGGAAAGTTTTCTGATTCAGCGGGCCACACACCGGCAAGCGATGTTTGCCGGCGCGATTGCGTTGCTGATCCTGTTGACGCTGGCCGTGGCCGCACCGCGCGCAGGCCAGCCATGGCCGCCGATCAACCCGTTCATGCCAATGTGCGCCTTGACGGTGTTCACCACGGCGAGCATCGCCGCATTTCTGCTCGGCGCGCAGTTCACCGTCACGCGGCAGCCCATGCTGGGCGCACTGGGCGGTGCCTATGCCTTTACCGCGCTGGCCGTGGCGTTGCAGTTGCTGATGTTCCCCGGCGTGTTCTCGCCCACGGGCCTGTTTGGCGCCAGCCCCACCAGTGCTGCGTGGATGTGGGTGTTCTGGCACGGCGGCTTTCCGCTGTTCGTGATCCTGGCGGTGCTCATGCGCGACCGGTTCTCGCGCAAGGCCATTGCTGCCGGGCGCGTCGGCCGGTGGGCCTGGCTGCTGATCGGCGGGCCGGTGGTGGTGGCTGTGCTGCTGTGCAGCTTTGCCGTGCTGACCAAGCTGCCGCCGCCGCTGCACGCCACCAATGGCGACAACCCGGTCGCGGTCGTCCTGTGGGCCATCAACGCCATTGCCGTGCTCACGGTGGTGGCCAGCGGCCGCCTGCGCGCGGTGCTCGACGTGTGGCTGGCGATTGCCGCACTGGCCTGCCTGACCGACACCACCCTCAACCTGCTGAGCACCGACCGCTTTACCGTGGGCTGGTACGTGGCACGCCTGTTCAGCATGTTCGCGCCCGGCGTCCTGGTCTGCGTGCTGGTGTGGGAAGTGACGGCGCTGTACCGGCGGCTGTTCGAGGCGCATGTGTCGCTGCGGCAGGCATCCGTGCGCGATGCGTTGACCGGCCTGTACAACCGCACCTACTTCAACGAGCAGATCGGCATGCAGATCAGCGCTGCCCAGCGCAGCGGGCAGCCGCTCTCGCTGGTGATGGTCGATGTCGACCACTTCAAGCGCTACAACGACGCCTTCGGCCACCTCAAGGGCGATGCCTGCCTTGCAGCCGTGGCCCACGCACTGGCCGGCGCGGTGCTCCGCCCGGCAGACTTCATCGCCCGCTACGGCGGCGAGGAATTCATCGTCGTCCTGCCCGACACCGATGCCGACGAGGCCCAGGCGCTGGCCGAACGCGCGCGTGAAGCCGTGCTGCGCCTGCGCATCGAAGCCACCGCGCCGTCGCGCTATGTGACCGTCAGCGCCGGTTGCGCCACCTCCGTGCCGGGCGCGGGCGCCCTCTCCATCGACACGCTGGTCGAAACCGCCGATGCCGCGCTGTACCGGGCCAAGGCAGCCGGACGCAATCTGGTGATGAGCGCGCAGCGCGTGCCGGCTGCGCTCACGTAACGCACGTCAAACGATCAAGCACCGCAGAGCGTTTGTCTCGCCCGTCTTTGCTGTCTTCTTTATTTCTTTTGTATATAAAAATAGTAGTAGTAGATAACGGTGGAGCGTTTCTGTGGATAGCTGCAGAAAACACTTTCGCGTCAACGATTTGCAACGTGCACAACCCATCGGACAGCATGTGCCGTTGCGTGGATGACTCGTGCAGAGCGTGCACCACCCTGTCGACCTACGCCAAAGTTATTCCTGTGCTGTGGACAACCTGACCCCGGACAACCAACACAGTTGTCCCTGAAGTTCTTCACGTCCTTATCCACATATCCACAGCGACACTCCCGCCAATGCAGCGGGTGACGTCAGCGGCCCCGCTCAAGCCGCGCCGGGAAAGCCTCCACCAGCCAATCAATGAAGACTCTCAGGCGATGCGTGACATGGCGCGCCTGCGGATAGACGACGTGGAACGGGTAAGGCGCCGGCCGCCACGGCTTCAGGATTTCCACCAGAGAACCGTCGTTGATCGCGGCTTCGGCCGCATAGCCAAAGGTCTGCACGATCCCCAGGCCCGCCAGACAGGCGGCCAGGTGGGCATTGCTCTCGTTGACGCCGAAGCGCTGCTCGACCTTGATCTCGGTCTTTTCGCCGTCGCGCTCGAAGCGGAATGGAACCGCTCGGCCTGTCTGGCTGAACACGTAGCTCACCAGCCGGTGGCCATTCTTCAATTCTTCAGGGTAGGCCGGCGTGCCGAACTGCTTGAGGTATCCCGGGGTGGCGCACGTGATCAGCGGTGCGTCGCCCAGGCGACGTGCGACCAGGGACGAGTTGTCCAGGGGGCCACCACGAATGACACAGTCGACGTTGTCCGCAATCAGATCCACCGAGCGGTCTGACACGCCCAGGTCGATCCTGATCTCGGGGTAGTGGGCAACGAACTCGGGCAGCAGAGGAATGAGCACATCGCGCGCTGTCGAGCCACCGACATCGATGCGCAAAGCCCCCCGCGGCCGCCCGCGTGCGAGGCTGAACGAGGCGTCGATGTCTTCCAGGTCGCGCAGGATTCGCGTGCTCTTGGCGTAGTACTCCTGACCTTCCGGTGTCACCGTGACGCGCCGCGTCGTCCGCTGCAGCAGGCGTACACCCAGATGGGCTTCCAACTCCTGCACCTGCTTGCTGACCGTGGCAATGGGCATGTCCAGCGAATCCGCCGCCCGCGTGAAGCTGCCCGCCTCCACCACCCGCGCAAAGGAGCGCATTGCCAGTAGTTGATCCATTCGAATGTTCCTGCCGCCCTCGCAGCCCTGAATTATCTATGGTGGTGGATAGTAATTCCATTTGCCAAGCTTTTTCAGAAACTGAGAGCGCCCTACAGTGCCTCCATGCCCAACGCGACGGGGCAACACAGAGCAAGACGTATCCCGCCGCGAGGTCATGCATCCAAACCTGAAATCACGACATGGAGCACATCATGAACAAGCAACTCGAAGGCAAGATCGCCCTCGTCACGGGGGGTAGCAGCGGCATCGGCCTTGGCGCCGCCAAGGAACTCGCAGCCCAGGGCGCGCGGGTGTTTATCACCGGACGTCGTCAGGCTGAACTGGATGCCGCCGTCGCAGAGATCGGCCCCGGGACGACCGCATTGCGGGCCGATGCGTCGGTGCTATCCGACCTCGACGCCGTCTATGCCCAGATTGCCAAGGTGGCCGGCAAGCTGGACATTCTGTTCGCCAATGCCGGCGGCGGCGACATGATGCCCCTGGGCGCCATCACCGAAGAACATTTCGACCGGATCTTCGGCACCAATGTGCGCGGCGTGCTGTTCACGGTGCAGAAAGCGCTGCCGCTGCTGACCGACGGCGCATCGATCATCCTGACGTCGTCCACGGTCTCTGTTCAAGGCACGGCCAACTTCAGCGTCTACAGCGCCAGCAAGGCGGCGGTGCGCAATTTCGCCCGATCCTGGGTGATGGATCTGAAGGATCGCGGTATTCGCGTGAATGTCGTGAGCCCCGGCCCCATTCGCACGCCGGGCCTGGGCGGGCTGGCATCCGATGAAACGCGCCAGGGCCTGTTCGACTTCCTCGCCGCCCAGGTGCCGCTGGGTCGTCTGGGGGAGCCGTCGGAAGTGGGCAAGGCCGTCGCCTTTCTTGCCTCCGATGCTGCCAGCTTTATCAACGGCATCGAGTTGTTCGTCGACGGCGGGATGGCTCAGGTTTGAGGGGGCTTGGTCGACAGCGGCGACCCATCTTCAGCGGCGCAAGCCGCTGAACAGCCTCCCATGCGCGGGCATCGAAGCTTGGCCAAGCAGCACATCTGGCGCATCGTCGCATCGGCCAGGCGCGCTTTGCTTGCTGTCGATCGGGGGCATATTCTTAAGCACATGCACGGGCTGCAATGTCCCCCAGGCTTGCCTTTGGCGCCTGAACCCGCTGCGATGAGGGCCTGGCATGGATACCAACGCAGACAGATTGCGAAGACTGGGAAGCGATGCAGCCATCGCTCGCGTGCCCGTGGAGGAGCGTTATCGCACCCTGGTCGACGCGATACAGGACTATGCAATTTTCCTGCTGGATCCCACAGGTCACATTGCCAGTTGGAATGCCGGTGCCGAACGCATCAAGGGCTATCACGCCAACGAAATCATCGGCCAGCACTTCTCGGTCTTCTATCCTGCCGACGCAATTGCGCAGGACTATCCGAACGAAGAACTCCGGCGCGCCCGCGCGCTTGGCCGCTGGGAAGACGAGGGGTGGCGCATACGCAAAGGCGGCTCGCGTTTCTGGGCCAACGTGGTGATCACCGCCCTGCACGATGATGACGGCGACCTGATCGGCTTTGCCAAAGTCACCCGGGACCTGACCGAACGCGAGCGACTCAAGCAACTGGAGTACGCGAGTGAACTGGCATCCCGCGTCGAGGCCACGCGTGAAGAAGAAAAGAAGCGTATTGCGCGCGAGCTTCATGATGACCTGGGGCAGCAATTGACTGCGTTGAAGATGATCATCACCGGCCTGCTTGCCGAAGACAGCACAACGCCAGAAGCCCAGGCATATGCGCGCGAAAGAACACAGACGATGAGCCATGCCGTCGACCACGCGCTGGCGTCGGTCCGGCGTCTTGCCGCCGGCCTGCGGCCGACAATGCTCGACGACCTGGGGCTGCTACCCGCACTCGACTGGCTCGTCACCGATTTCAGCCGACATACCGGACTGCGGGTCGTGCTGAACTGCAACACGCATACGGTGGCGTTCAATGACACCGCCTCCACTGCGCTGTTCAGGATCGTGCAAGAAGGTCTGACCAATGTTGCCCGACATGCACCGTCGGCAACGGAAGTGGTGATCGATCTCCGATGCGACCCGTCGAATTGCGAGCTGACGATTCGCAACAACGGTGCCGTCGTAACGCGCTCGGCCGAACCTGCAGCCGGGCAGCCGCCGTCATCGGGCATCGCAGGCATCCGTGAACGCGTGCGGCGCCTGGGCGGAACGTTCGCAGCGGGGCCCCTTGCGCAGGGCGGGTACCGCATCCAGATTTCGATTCCGCGAAGAGCGATTGAACTCGATTTGCCGCCGGGCTAGTAGGCGTCATCCGCCAACAGAACAGACCGTGGTGTGTCCTCTTTCTGCTTCTTGGGCGCGGCAGTGTAACTCGGGCTTTTCCGCCAATCGCGTGATGATGCGACCGACGCGACCCGGCATCAAAGCGCGTAAGCAGGAGTGAGAGTCATGGTGCGCACCGTCGGCGCGCGTCGTTCTGTGATCAAGGCCGCGACATACGAGCGGTCGCGCTTCAACGGGGCCGGAGAACAGCGACGGATTCGCATATACGAACCCCATGGACAGTGCGACGCAGAATGCCCGCGTCGTCCGCACAGCGTGCAATAGTCGTCCATGACCATGACCTTTATCGAGAGCCGGATGTCACTGACTTGAGTATCGGCGGGACGCCCGACTCCCGCTATCAGGGGACGCTCATTGTGTTGTCCGGGCGTGCCTTTCGTTCTGTAGGTAAATGCCGCAAGCGCTGTCAGTGCAGCCTGACAGGATCGACGCCGAACATTGGCGCCCACGTTCGGGCGACGAACGCCCGTAATCGGCAGTCTCTGGCTCGCCGCTCTTCGATGCACAGCGCGCAAACGTACAACAGGCGTCGCGACAGGAAACCTCGCCTTTCTTTGCATGCCCTCCTTTCTTCGCGGCGCTGCTAAATGTTGATCCGTATCAGGCTGATCGCGGTGGAAGGTTTGACAGTTTCGGCCGAGGCGCCTTTCATGGTTAAGCGTGCTGGTGAAAAAACCGAAAAAGAATTTGGGGAGGAGCACCATGCGACGTTTTATTGCTGCGCTCTATGCGCTCGCGGGGCTGTTGATGGGCAGCCTGATGGCGTGGCCCGGGCAAGCCGGTGCGGTACCGGCTTTCGCGCGTCAGACCGGGATGGCGTGCATGGCTTGCCATGTCAGCTTTCCTGAACTGACCCCGTTCGGCCGGTTCTTCAAGATGACTGGCTACACGCTGGCGAACAACAAGACGATTCCGCTCTCGGGCATGGTGCAGATTTCGCGCACCAACACGCGGACCATCGATCAGGACAACTTCGACTTCGTGCGCAACGGGGACACCGTGCCGCAGCAGGTCAGCCTGTTCTACGCCGGACGCATCGCGGGCCCCGTGGGTGCCTTTGCTCAGTGGACGTACGACGGCATTGCCCACCACAGCGCACTGGACAACACCGATATACGCGCCGCATGGCACCTGACGCGTGAGGACGTCGAGTTCATCTACGGCGTCACGGTCAACAACAACCCAACGGTGTCCGACGTTTGGAACAGCAGTCCGGCATTCGGGTATCCGTATGCCGCTCCCAGCATCGGCGTGCCCCCATTGGCGGGCACCCTCATCGACGGCGGCTTGGCGCAGCAGGTGGTCGGCGCAAGCGCATACGCGTTCTGGCAGCGCCATGTCTATGCAGAACTGGGCGCCTACCGAACTGCCGATCAGGCCTTCTCCGTGTTCCGTGCAGGGCAGGACACCGCAACCCCGGGCGGCGTGGCACGTTTGAGCGGCGCGAATCCCTACTGGCGGCTGGCATACAACCAGGAGTGGGGCTCCCATTCGGTCATGTTTGGCACGTTCGGGTTGCTGGCCAACCGGTATCCCGACAACACCATGCCGGGCACACCAACCGATCGCTTCCGAGACTATGCGCTCGACGCGCAGTATCAGTACTTGACCATGACCCATGCGTTCACGGCACAGACGGCATGGATACACGAGCAACAGAACTGGCGCGCCAGCTTCCCGAGTGGTGGCATCGGCGCGGGCCCCACTCCGGCCAACCCAACCGATCATCTCGACACCTTCAAAGCCAAGGCGTCGTACTACTACCAGCGCAAGTACGGGGGGTCGGTCGCGTACTTTTCAACAACCGGCAACGCAGACCCCGGCCTTTACGCCCCAGCGCCTGTGACGGGCAGCGCCAACGGGCGACCAGACACCCAAGGCGTGATCCTGGAGTTGGACTATTTACCGCATCCGCAGATCAGGCTCGCGTTGCAGTACACGTGGTTCCTGAAGTTCAACGGCGCCCATACCAATTACGACGGCAACGGCAGAAATGCGGTCGACAACAACACGATTTACCTGCTGGGCTGGTTCATGTTCTAGCCGTAGGTCACGCGCGACGATGCGAGGGGGATAAGGCCATGAATGGATTCCATCAGCCCAGGCGAATCTGGCTGGCCGGGTTGGCTGCGCTGGCGATGATCGGCTGGTCGGACATGGTGGGTGCGCAAGATGGTGAGAGGCTTGCCGCGCAGCTGTGTTCTTCGTGCCACGGTGCGCACGGCAAGAGCGAAGCACCGATGTTCCCGCGCCTGGATGCGCAGGTGCCGCAGTACCTGGAAGCGCAGTTGAAAGGCTTCCGCAACCGTGGCCGCGGTGAGACCGATGCACAGGCCTTTATGTGGGGTATTGCATCGCAGCTCGACGACACAACCATTGCGTCTCTGGCCGAATACTATGCGCGGCAGCCTGCCCCTGCCGGCCCTGCGGGTGACCCGGCACTGATGGCGCGTGGTAAAGAGATTTTCGAGCACGGTCTGCCTGCGGAAGGCGTACCGGCGTGCGCGTCCTGTCATGGGGCTCAAGCACAGGGCAACGGAACCTTCCCGAGGCTGGCGGGCCAGCATGACGCCTATCTCTTACGGCAGATTTCCGTGTTCAAGAACGGCACGCGCGCCAACGCTCCCGTGATGAGCGCCGTTGCACACACGCTGACGGACGACCAGGCGAAAGCGGTTGCTGCGTTCTTGCAAGCCCAGTAGCGGCGTGCCAAACGCAATCGCGCCTGACCCGGAGTTGGCTTTCGTGTGACCCGGTGCCAGCGGTGTGACCTCGGTGAATCGCCGAGCGGACGACCTTCGTGCGTGTTGACTGGACGTCCGCTGTCTCGTCGTCACACGAAGTGGCGGGCCCGACGACGGGGCTGGCGATGAGGGCATCTTCCCAGTTCGCATCCGGCGTCTTGGGTTCTCCGCGCCAACGACGCTCCAACCGATAACCCGCGCAAAACTGGCGGGCTCACAGCTCAAGACAGAAACCCTGCTTGCCGCAATGCCTCCTCGGCGGCCTCGTGGTCCTGGGCAGAGGTGCCCCCAGAGATACCGATGCCACCCACCAGACGCCCTTCGTGAAAAATCGGCACGCCGCCGCCCACCGGCATCAGGCGCGGATGGTGCGCCAGCGGGGCCACAGCGGGCTCGGCCATGTACTGGTTCCATTGATGCGTGGACATGCCAAACGAGGCTGCCGTCCATGCCTTGTTGATGGCGACGTCAACGGTCAGGAAAGGCGCGGCATCCGCACGCTCGAACGCGCGCAGGTGTCCGCCTGCATCGGTAATGGCAATGGTGGCGGCAAACCCGCGCGCGGCACAGGCGCGGCGCGCCTCCGCCAGCAAGGCTTGCGCGGCTTCCAGGCTGATCGTTGCCGTGGTGACGATAGGTGATGTCATGGTGAGGCTCCTTACAAATATGGTTCAGGAATTTCAGGGATTCGCGACGACGACCTTGCCGATCATGTTGCCGGCTTCGACCAGCGCATGCGCCTCGATCAAGCTCGCGGCGTTGATGCCATCAATGCGGTGCGTCAGGGTGTGCTTGATGTCTCCGCGATCGACCAGCTCGGCCACACGGCGCAGCAACGCGTGTTGTCGGGCAATGGTGTCGGTGGTGAACATGGCGCGGGTGAACATCAGTTCCCAATGAATCGAAATGGACTTCCCCTTGAACGGGCCGATGTTCAGGTCCACCGGGTCGTCGATGAGGGCGAATTGCCCCTCTGGGCGCAGCACAGCGGCGATCTGCGGCACGTGTGCGGCGCTTTGGTTCAGCCCAGCCACATGCGTGACGTGTTCAATGCCAAGCGCTGCCAACTGGGGCGCCCACGGTTGACGGTGATCGATGACGTGGTGTGCGCCATGCGCCAGCACCCATTCACGGGTTTCCGGCCGCGACGCCGTGCCGATCACGGTCATCCCCGTCAGCGCGCGCGCCAGCTGGGTCAGGATGGAGCCGACGCCGCCCGCTGCTCCGGTGACCAGCAGCACGTTGTTCTCGGTCGGATCGGCCGCCTGCACGCGCAGACGATCAAACAGCAATTCCCACGCAGTGATTGCCGTCAGCGGCAGCGACGCGGCCTGCGCAAAATCCAGCGATGCCGGCATGGGCCCGACGATGCGTTCGTCCACGGCATGCAGTTCACTGTTGGTGCCGGGCCGCGTAATGTCGCCGGCGTACCAGACACGGTCACCCGGCTTGAAGCGCGTGGCCAACGGGCCGGTCGCGCGGACGATGCCCGCTGCGTCCCACCCGGCAATGCGCGCCTGCCCCTCCGGAATGTCGCCGCCCCGCCGGATTTTGGTATCGACCGGGTTGACGGACACCGCTTTGACTTCCACCAGCACGTCGTGGTCGCGAAGTTCAGGCGTCGGCAGCTCGATGTCTTGCAGTGCCTGCGGATGGCTGATGGGGTGGTTCTGATAGAAACCGATGGCTTTCATGCACGTTCTCCAGAGAGTGAATGAGGGCCATGCTATCTTTCAGCGATATGCGGATAAACGGGCGGTACGCCCAAACACTTTCGGCATTTCAATGAAAATCATCCGCCTCGATGACGTGCAAATCTTCGTGCACACGGCCGACGCCGGCAGCTTCTCGGAGGCGGCACGCCAATTGAACATCGCGCCTGGGCAGGCAAGTGCCTCCGTGCAGCGGCTGGAGAAAGCGCTGGACGCGCGGCTGTTCACACGGTCCACGCGCAGCATGCAACTGTCCGAGGCTGGAGAGCGCTACCTGCCGCATGCGCGCGTCATGCTGGGCGCGCGGGAGCAAGGCGAACAGGCGCTGGCCGGTGGCCGGGAAACACTGTCCGGCCCGCTGCGGCTCTCTGCGCCGTCCGATTTCGGGAGAAACCTGCTGCTGCCGTGGCTCGACGCTTTTCAGCACCAGCACCCCGGTGTATCGGTGCACCTGAAATTGAGCGACCGGGCGGCCGACCTCATCCGCCAGCCGCTGGACTTTGCCGTGCGCTACGGGGCGCTGCCGGATTCATCTCTTCTGGCCATCAAGTTGCTCGACAACAACCGGCGTGCCTTGTGCGCAGCGCCGTCGTACATCGAACAACACGGCGCACCGGCCAAGGTCGATGACCTGCGGCGACACAACTGCCTTCGGTATATCTGGAGCGAGCAAGTCCATGAACGCTGGCGCTTTACCCTGCCCGGCGGCGAGCGCACCGTGGCAGTCACAGGAAATCGCGTGAGCGACGATGCCGATGCGGTGCGCCGCTGGGCGGTCGCCGGCGAAGGTCTGATCTATAAATCGCGATTGGATCTCATCCACGATTTGAAGGCCGGACGCTTGGTCGAGATCTTTCCGCAGGAATATGGCGAGCCTGCCCCACTGCATTTGATTTGCGCCCACCGTGCGCAACTGACACCCGCCATCAAAGCGCTGAGTGCCTTCCTGCGGGAACGCTGCATCGCCCTGCTCGCAAGCTACGCCACGGAAGGTTCGCCATCTGAGTAACTCGGTGCCCACTGGCCCCCACGTACCCACATGCATCAGCATTCCCGCCCGTCACGGGAACGCGTCAATCTGTTGTTATTGGCTGTAGCCCCGCCGCTCGATGGCGGCTAATACGTCCCACGTTTGCGGATCAACATCGCGGCCCCCGAGCGACATCGATACGTACGCATCAATCGCATCGACAAAGCCTTTAATGAATGCCGGCGGGAAGTCGTGCACCGAGAACTGCTGAAGCTGCTCGCGCAGCATGCCCGGCCGGCATTGGCCGTGCGTGCACATGGCGGTGCGCGTGCGCTTGAGATACGCCTGCGCCGCGATTGCGCCGTTCAGGTAGGTGCGGTTCTTGGTGAGCCTGCCTGTGTCGGATGACGTGGGCGCTGGGCTGGGTGGTGCTGCTGGTGGAGATGGGTAGGACGCGGGGCGGTGCCCGCTTTGAGAACTTGGCATGAAGCCTCCAGAGATGGTTGGAGGCCCGGCAACTCATCGCCAGACGAGGTGGCGGGCCTGACGGCGGGGCTGGCGAACCGGTTCTCTGGAGCACCGGCAGACCTTGCGGTCTCCCCACCCGGCCCGCCGTAGTGCGTGCGTGGGTGTGCAGAGCCGATGCGCGAAGCATCGTCTCTCCAGAGCCACCAGTACAGGTCGCCAAACCCGGCTGCCGTTGGTGCAGCAGCGGGATGGATTATAGCGATGGGGGCGGCGGGGAAAGTCTGATTCTTAGTCCGTCGGCGGCGACTGTCGGAGGGTCACGCTATACCTTCAAACACTCGCGCTTCACTCTCTGAGAGTCGAACGTCAGGGTCAAACACTGGCGTTCGACTGTCTGAGGGTCGAGCGTCAGGGTCAAAGGGTCGAACTCGAGTGTTTGAGGGTCGCGTTTGAGCCTCAAACACTCGAACGTCACTGTTTGAGGGTCGCGCGCCACTGTCTGAGGGTCGAGTGTCAGTCTCAGAGAGTCGAATTCGACTGTCCGAGGCTCGCGCTTCACGCTCCAACACTCGAACGGCGTGCGCGGGCTTGCCCGCCCCATGTGCGAGCGGTTTCCGTCAAATGTTGTGTACAGCATTGCGATCCGCCGCGGCGGTAGCGAACCTCACCGGGTTGTGCCGATCGGCATGACGTTGATATCCGTTTTAGAAGGAACGCAATGTCTCAGAACTTGATCTCGTTTCAACCCAGCGCCACCGACCTGACCGCCATTGACGGTGCGCTGAAGACACTGGAAGAAAAGCTCGTCGGCCTGATCGGCCTGTCAGTCGAGCAGCGCAGCACGCTCATGAAGATGGGCGACAAGTCCGAAGCGTTCTGCCGCCAGGCCGTGGAACTGCTGAGCAACAACCCCAGCGTGCTTCCTGCCAATTTCAACCTGCAGGAAATGCGACGTGACTTGGTGGGCTTCGACACCCTGCGCCCTCGCCTCGCCCGCGTGGAGAAGTTGCTGGAACGGATGCAGGATTCGCAACTGGCGATGGGCAGTGACCTGATGACGGCCGCGCTGGAGGGCTACACGTACCTGAAGGTTGCGGGTAAGGGCGAAGGGTTGGAATCGGCGCGACGGACGTTGTCGGCGCGGTTTAGCCGGGGGCCGCGCAAGCAGGTGGAGGAGGTGGCAGGGGAGTGAGGTGAGGGGCTGCTGATGGTGGTCTAGATGTTAAGAAGCCCGCGATGCTGAAAGGCTCGCGGGCTTTTTTTTGTTGGGCAGTGCTTGGCAAACTGACCCGCCAACTTGAATCGCGAAGACCCAGCGAATTGTTGAAGAAACGCGCAACGTGCCCCGGGGTGTTTTCTCGTTCCCTATTTGAGATATCCCCGTTGAAGCACCGGTTGATTTTGGGCGACGAGCTTACGCCTATGACGCTCCTACGTTCCGCGAAACTCTCTGGGCGTACCGGGAGATCAGCTAGAGCATGGCTTATCAGCGTCCAGCGCACGCTGTTGCTCACGCAACTCGTGATACGTCTCCTTCAATAACTGGGAGCCGCGTTCCGAATAGATGTTGCATATCTGCTCAGCGTCGTCATGCCGTCCCGCATCGGCCAATTTGGTAACGCATCGAATTACATCCTGTGGGGGAAAATCTGGTACGAAGCTGGAGAGAGCTGCTCGGAAAACGGCCGTAACTTCTTGCGGATTTCTGTCCGCCAATCTTGCCAAGTTCTCAACTAGCACGGGACCGTTATATTTGACATGAGCATGCGCTGCGGCGGCGGCCCAAACTTCGGTTAGTGGCTGCGTCAGGTCATCGATGAACGGAGCCAACTGGTTGAGCGCTGACTGAAGGTCGGGTGCTGTCGTTCCACTCTGTGCGATTTGTTCAGCGATTCTTTTCCAGAACACCAATACCTTCGACGAATACTGGGGCGTGCCCTCCGTTGATCTCATTGTCCAGAAGAACCAGCACAGTTTCGACAGCTCCTTGACCTTCAAGTTGGTGATGAGTTCTGCAAGCAAGCCGCCATCGTTGAATTCATCTTTGCTTTCCAGATAGGCAAGCCCCAAAAACTGGAGCGCCCGGTCAGCGACTTGATCAGGTAGTCCCTCCATGTAGACCATCCTTCTTAAATGGCCACCATCAACGAGTTTCGCGAACAGCCAGTCATATAGGTAATGCTGGTACGCGAATCCTTGCGCTGTGCAACGCCATGCCGTATCGCTTGAAAGCGAAAAAATGCGATCAAAGTTCTTTGTTGTCCACTCCGGGTTCAGGTAGTGCAAGTTTGCGCAATACATCCCGCACAGCGTGGCAAATTCGGCATTCCGACCGGCGTTGCTGCTAACGAGTTCAGTATCAAGCAACGGTTCGATCTTTGCCCAGGTCGCTCCGGACGCTTGCCCATGTACGGCTTCGTCACGCCGCATCGCAAGTGCCGTAAGAATGAGTGCTTCCAAGGTGCGGCCTCGCGGTGAATTTATCGCTTGCGAAACCGCATCGCTCGAATCTGCTGGCTCTTTTGGGCTGGTGACCGCCAAAACCTTTCTGAGAATTTCAACGCACTGATTGCGTAGCCCCGGAGCGATTCGACGCTCTTTGTTGGATGCGGCCTTAATGAGGTCAGCAATATCCCCCACAACCCATTTCACCGAGGGCTCCCACGCTTCCGGTTGCTCGGCTTCCATATCGATCTTGAATGACGGAGAGGACGTGATGGATTGGACAAGAGACAACGTAGCAGCCCAATCGATCTGCCGTTTGTCGTTGGTCAATCGTTCTATCAGCCCCCTCAATAGACCGTGTTGGTAGGGCCGCCCTACATCCGTAAACAGCGGGATTCGGCTGGCAAATCCATCCTCGCTAGCCCGTACAGCCGCTGACAGCGCCGACGCGAGACCGCGATATGTTGAGCCTTCTAACCTGCGGCCTTCCGGCACAAACTCTCGAAGCACCTTCAGCAGCTCATCATTCGACATTCCAACCAGCGCGTCGGACTCGACCGGGCTGCGGTCGCCCACCCAGCCAGTTGTGGTGTAGGAATGAAAGTCCGGATGTTCTCGAACAGGGCCCCAACGTTCTACCAATGCCGAGTATTTTTTATCGACCTCCGGGTCTCCCAACCCATACGCCGGATGCAGTAGGTCACGGCGATGAGTTTCATCCCATTCCTCCTGTCGTGATGGGTCGCTCCAGTCGCCGTGCAAGTTGTCCACTATGGCCAGATATTGAGACCTTTCGGAGGTCGAAAACCTGGTGAAGGCTTTCTTAATGAGCCAGAAAAGTTCATGCCAATAGGCGAGATTGAGAAACCAGTCGGGCTTGGCACACTCCCAGAAAAGTACTCCGGTGTGGCCATAGTCCTCGCCGCACGAGTAGATACCGATACGTACTAGGGTCGAGTACGGCGACTCAAGGAGCCCCCTAACCGCCTTGAGGGATTCGGCCCAGTTCGTGCTCAGTGCTCCGAGCGTTGCGTCCCGGATTGCGTCGACTAGCACCGCCCGGAAGCCATCTTTATGAGCATCCTGCGGATGCTCTTCAATTGCAGACCGCCATAGATATGAATACCGGTCTTCGTCAGGCTGGCCGATGCAGTCAGCAAAGCGCCGCGAGAGCATTTCAACGGCTGCAGGTCCGCACCGCTCACCAAGCTTGCGCGCGGACCCTTTAAGCACCTCACCCAGGTGGAAACTGTCGAGGACTCCTGTCTTGTCCGTCATGCCTTTCCCTCCGGTAGTTTCAGCGTCAACAGCGCATCAGCCAACAATAGTGCGAGCCTCCAATGGTCGGGCTCAGAACTATCCAGAAGGCGAGGCAGGAGCTTTTGGCCCAGGTCCATCCCCACCATGTTGGTGTCAAACCTTCCAGTCAACCAAGACCGCGTCATCGTGATGTCGGATTCGGTAATTACCTCAAGCGGCAACTGAGACAAGATAGTTGCTAAGGACCACCAAGTTCTCCAGTTATCCAATCCGCGAATTTGTGTTTCGGCAGAAACGCTGCGGACAATGTCAGCCACGCGCGTGGCGTACTCGCCAGAGACATGCCCAGCAATGACCTCTAGGTAGCGCAATGCCGGCCATCCATCAGCTTGGTACATCGTGCCCTGATCAGTCTCAAAGACCCTCACGCCAGGGCTGTGTTCAGCGTTGAAGTATCCGGCGGTGTCCAGGTCATTGAACCACGCAACCTCCTTCAACGAGTTAATGAGATAGGCCGCAAGTTCGGGATGCTTTTGTACAAGACGCATCGCAGCCCCCCGGTTATCCGGAGTTGGCTTCGTAACGCATCTGTCCAGGTGGGCCTGAATATCCAGAATGGTGGGGTCGCGGACATCTAGCTCTGTGCTCCAAGCCTTAAAGACTTCGACAAGTTCCTGATAGCCTTTCGAATCGATGCAGTACGGAATGACCTGCACGCCGCACTGGTCCCGGAAAAAATGCTCCATGAATTCGGTCTGCACAGACTCGGTCGTGCGATGAGCGTACAGAAGGAAGTGGCGCTCTTTCGCCGCTCCCTTTGTCAGCGATTCGTTCGAGCGAACAATGTGGTCCAGCACTTCCAGCTCGGCGAGGCCATACCCAACAAACAAAACTGTGTAGTTCCGGAACATGTTCGAGAGAAACGATTGCACTCTCTCGTCTGCGTAGTGGGAGATGTAATCCTTCAGGGACACCACCATCGAGCTTGGTTCCAAGTAGGAGCCGTGAAGATGGATTACAGCGCCTCGCTCCGTCAGCCGGTCAGGGGTCAGGTGTTCACGAAGATAATACTTAGGCCGCCTTTTTGGCCCTTCTACCGGTGTTGATTCACTTTCCGCTGCTGGCTCTGTCGCAAGTTCGTCAACTCCTGCATCGTCGAGCCACTTGTCGTAGTTGGTGGTTACGAAAACTGGCCGGAAGCTGGAAAGGAGTTCGTAAAGTTCAGCGCCAGCCGCGTCTGGTTTTGGCGGGTGAAGGATTTTGTCGTAGTCAATGAATACCCCATGCTCTTTCGCAAGAGTCAATGCAATTGACAAGGTGCGTCGCGCATCTCCCAGTCCTCGCAGTTGCTCTGCCTCAAGAAAGGTAAGCTTGCTCGCCTTCGCCAGCGCATTTACCACTTGGTTCGCAAAGCCGCGCCAGTCAGGACTGCCACACAGCATGGACGCGCCTGCACCGACGAAGATGACAAGCTCGCCGTGCTTTGCGGCGTCTTGAATAATTTGGTTCAGCTTATACGCGCCGTTTGCCGTCATTCGTACGTCTCAGCTCTAACAGTGATGGGCCCCCATCACGCTCATCATTCAGTGCGACAGGATTAAGAGTGCTCTCAACGGGAGTGCCTGAGACCACCGGCCCAGAGGAGAACAAACGCGCCGGATAGTCTTGGACGAAAAAAAACCAGAAACCCTTGTTTCGTAAGGATTTCCGGCTTTTCTCTGGAATCTACTGAAGTTGTATTTGGTGGACCGAAGGAGGATCGAACTCCCGACCTCCGCATTGCGAACGCGGCGCTCTCCCAGCTGAGCTATCGGCCCGTGGAAAATGAGTCTACCCGAACTTCCGGCGCCCTTTCAATCGCGGGTCAACCCGCGTTTTCCATGCCCGGATTGCCTTCCATGCCGACAATGCGTGGCGTGTTCAGCGGCCTCGCGGTCACTTCGCGCTGGTCGCGCAGCCAGTCGGCCAGCACGTCCCATACGGGGCGCCCGCCTGCCTTGCGGGCATCGGGCGACACGGCGGCCCAGCCGGCCACCTTGTAGCGGCGGTCGGCGTCGATGGGCTTGCCCTCACCTGGGCCGAGGCGCATGTCGGTAATGCGCTGGCCCATCGGCTTCATCGGGTCGATGGTGTAGCGCAGGCCGCCGGTGCGCACCATGTCGCCGCCCTGCTGGTAGTACGGGTCGGGGTTGAACAGGTTGTCGGCCACATCTTCGAGCACGGTCTTGATGGTGGCGCCCGTCATCTCGGTGAGTGTGGTGGCCGGGTACGTGATGGCGGTCTGCGCCATCAGCGCTTCCATGGTCAGCGCTTCGCCGGGCAGCAGCGTGGTGCCCCAGCGGAAGCCGGGCGAGAAGGCAATCTCGGCACCCTGCGCGTGCATCAGGCCATCAACGATGAGCTGGTCGAACGTGCCGTTGAAGTTGCCGCGCCGGTACAGCAGGCCGCGATTGACGGCGAGCGTTTCGCCGAGCTTGTCTTGGTACGGTGCACGCACGCGCTCGATCAGCGCGGTCATGGCCGGATCGGGCGGCAGCAGATCGGAGAACACCGGCAGCAGCGTGTAGCGGATGTCGCGCACCGCACCGCCGCGCACGTCCAGGTCGAGCACGCCGACAAACTTGCCATTGGCGCCCGCGTTGGTGACGAGCGTCACGCCGCCCGGGTTGCTGACCTTGACCGGCGCCGGCACCGCATCGTGCGTGTGCCCGCCGAGGATCACATCCAACCCGCGCACACGCGAGGCGAGCTTCAAGTCCACATCCATGCCGTTGTGCGACAGCAGGACGACCACCTTGGCGCCCTTGCCGCGCGCCTCGTCAATCATCTTCTGCAGGCGCGCTTCCTGGATGCCGAAGGTCCAGTCGGGCGTGAAGTCAGCCGGGTGCGCGATGGGGGTGTACGGAAACGCCTGGCCGATGATGGCCACTGGCACGCCGTTCAGCTCGCGCACCACGTAGGGGTCGAATACCGGATCACCAAAGTCGGCGGTCTGGATGTTCTGCGCGACAAAGGCAACCTTGTTCTTGAAGTCATGATCGACCACGTGGCGTACGCGGTCTGCGCCGTAGGTCATCTCCCAGTGCGGGGTCATGACGTCCACGCCCAGCGCGAGGGCCGCGTCGACCATGTCTTGGCCGTTGGTCCACAACGCGGTGGCGGAGCCCTGCCAGGTGTCGCCGCCGTCCAGCAGCAGCGCATTTGGGCGCGTGGCGCGCAGGCGCTTGATGAGCGTGGCCAGATGCGCGAAGCCGCCCATGCGGCCGTAGCGCCGTGCGGCCTCGGTAAAGTCGAGCGAGGTGAGTGCGTGCGCGGCGCGCGAGCCCGCCGCAATGCCGTAACGCTTGAGCAGCGCGTGCCCGACCAGATGCGGCGGCTGCCCGGCCCATTGCGCCACGCCCAGGTTGACGCTGGGCTCGCGGTATTCGATGGGCAGCAACTGCGCGTGGCAATCGGTGAAGTGCAGCAGGTGGACGTTGCCGAAGCGCGGCAGGTCGTAGCTGAGCGTGTCAGCGTGGGCGTCGGTCAGGCGCAGTCCGGCGGCGGCAGCCATGGCCAGCGCCTGGACGAATTCTCGGCGATTCATTGGGCAGGGGCCTTGGCAGGATGGGCGTAGCGCGCGAGGTCCGCCACGTCGTCTTCGAGCATCTCGCCCACTTCCTTGCGCACCACGCGCCCGCGTGCGTCGAGCACGAGCAGTTCAGGCAGGCCCTTGCGCGGGCCGGTGGCGGCGCACAGCGCGTCGGTTTCCATCGTCACCGGAAAGGTGAAGTTGCGCTTGGCGACGTAATCCTTCGCGAGCTGCGGGTTGGCGTCGATGCTGATGGTGAGGATGCGCAGGTCGGTGCCGCGCGTGGCGTCGTACAGCTTCTGCAGACGCGGGTTCTGCAGCGCGCAGAACGGGCACCACGATGCCCACGTGGCGATGATGACCGGGTGCCCGCGCCATGCGTCGCCCGGCACGCGTGTGCCGTCGAGCATTTGCAGGTCGGGCAGCGCAACCACATCGCCCACTTCGACGGCCTGTGCATGATTGGCAAACTGCGTGGCGGCAAACACCACCGCCGCTGCCACCCACATCAGGAACCGTCGAATGGTGTGCATGGCGTTATTGATTCACTGGCGAGGCCGGGTCGAACAACAGCGCCATCACATCGCGGATCTGCTGTTCGGTCAGGATGCCCTTGTGCCCGAAGCGCGGCATGTTGGAGCACGCGGCGTAGGCGTTGGAGTTGTAGATCTTGCCCCACGTGTAGCGCAGGATGGCCTCGGAATCGCCGCGCAGCTTGCCGTATTGGTACAGCGACGGGCCGATGGTGCCGTACGACACTTCGTCTTTCGACAGGCGGTGGCATGCGTAGCAGTTGGCGCCATTCACGGTGCCGGCCGGGTCGGAAAACTGCATGCCGCGGCCGCTCTGCGCGGTCTTCTCGCCTTCCTTCCAGTCGCCCAGCCACTTGTTGTCAGCCGGGTAATGGATGGTCTTGAGTTGCGCGTCTTCCAGTGTCTTGGCAACGGCGGCGGGCACGGCGTTGCGGTCGGCAAACTGGCTGCAGATCTTCTGCACGTCGTCGCGCTCGGTCACGCCTTCCACGGTGGCCGGGCCCTTGGAGACAAAGCTGTCGTGGATGACCTTGGCAAGGGCGGCGTCGGCCTTTGCCTCGGGCTTGGGCGGGGTGACGGCCTTGGACGTTGCGTCCGCTGCGTGAGCGGTGCCGGCAGCCAGTGCCAACGTCAGGGCCGTCAGAACGATGGGGGTCAGTCGAATCATGCGTGGCCTCATCGTTTGATGGACGGCGCGTCCATCTTGCCGCCGTTGGCGTTGCGGGCGAGGAACAGTTCGAGCGCGGTGATCACCTCGCTGCCGTAGAGCGGTTCCGGAAAGCGTTGCTGGCGCAGGCAGTCGTACAGGCGGTGCTGCATGGTGCGCACTTCACCTTGCGAAACGCGATAGCCCGGCCATGTGGAATACGCAAAGCGCGCGCCGTCGGCCGTCAGCAGATCGGGCAGGTCCTGCAGGCGGATGCGCAAACCCGGCTGGGCATGGCACGTGGCGCAAGCAAAGTCATACGCGCCGCCGCGATAGAAGAACATGCGGCGGCCGAGTTCGTACACGCGCTTTTCTTCAGGATGGGCGAGCGCAATGTCGATGGCCGCACCGCGCGATTCCGAGGCAACGTAGGCCATCAGCCGTTCGATGTCCGACGCCTTGCCCGGCGACGAGAACGGCCGTGCCGAAGCCTCTTCCTTGGTCAGCCCCTGCAGGGTCATGCGGCAATACATGAGGCGCTGTTCGGCGTCCATCACGCGGCCGGTGTCTTTGAAGAAGCGCGGCAGCTTGGCGTATGCGCCCTTCACCACGCCCGGGCCAAGGCCCAGGTCGCACGCTTCGAGCGAGGCCTGTTTGGGGCCGGCGGGCTTTTTCCAGAGTTCTTCGCCGGCGGCTTCCCACAGCTCGGCCGGATTACCGTCGGCCAGCATTTCGCGGTACTGCGCGATGCCGGCGGCGGTGCTGTCCTTGGCGTCCTGCGCGTTGGCCGTGAGGGCAAGCCCACCAGCCACTGCCACGCTCAGCGCCGTTCCCAGCGCCATCATCCATGTCTTACGTTTCACGGTCCCCTCCGCGGGTCGCCTACGGTTTGATATAGGCGAAACCTTCTTCCTGCTGCAAGCGGGTGATTTCCACCACGCCGGCAGGCACCACCTTGGCTTCGAGCAGCAACTTGTCTTCCGGCACCTTGAAAGCCATCAGCGAGTTGTGGCACACGCGAAACTCCACGCCCATGCTGGCCAGCGCGGCCACGGGCGCGTCGAACGGGCGGCCTTGCGCATCCTTGGCACCTTCAACCAGGAACTCGATGCCATGCCCGAGCGCCACCACCACGATCTTCGTGCCGGGTGCGCCGTTCAGGTGGTTGCGCAGGTTGCCGATGGCGCGCACGGCCTGGTCGATGCCTTCGCTCAACTGGTAGACCACCTTGTAACGGGCACCGGCGCCGCCGGCGCGTGGTGCATTCTGGGCAGCGGCCTTGCCGGCCACACCCAAGGCCGCCAGCGCGGCGGTCACACGAAAGAAGCTGCGTCGCATCTCGGACTCCTGTGCTTGCTGGCCGGCGATTACTGGATCGACGTCTCGTCGGTGCGCTTGTCGCCATGGTTGTCGACCCACGTCACCGTCACCTTGTCGCCCTTGGCGCCGCCCTTGAACTTGAAATTGAGGAACGGATCCTTCGAGACAGCGGGGCCGAACTGTGCGTCGAGCACCGTCTTGCCGCTGTGCAGCACCGTCACGTTGGTGATGTGCCAGGCCGGCACAACCTTGCCGGACGCGTCCTTGCGCTGGCCGGTTTCCATGTCGTGCTTCATCAGGATCTTTACGTCGGTCGTGCCGCCGTTTTCCATTGCGCGAATGCGCATCGGGTCTGCCATGGTGTGTTTCTCCTGATGTTTAACCGCCGCAGCCACCCAGGGTGACCTTCACTTCCTTGCTCGCGAGCACCCACTTGCCGTTGGCACGCACGGCGGCGTAGACCATCGAGGTCTCCCCCATCTTCACGCGCGTGCTCACAAACGGGTCGGTGCCGGCAGGAATGGCGAACGTCGCGGCCAGCGTGTTCGGGTTCTTTTCGACCAGGATGGCGATGAGGTCGGTGCCCGGCAGCGTGCTGGTCACGACCAGCGGCACCACGGCGCCGTTCTCTGCAATGTCCGGGGCGGTGAGCTGGATGCCGGCGCCGCCCTTGTCGACCGCGCCGCCACCCAGTTGCTTGAGCACGTCGTTCACGCCCTTGACGGCAAACGCGGCCTTGTTCCACTCGGCCGCCTGTGCCGGCGTGGCGATGCCGGCAGACACCAGCAGCGCCATCATGGCACCGGCGCGCAGCACGTCGCGGCGGCTCAGGTTGATCGCATCATTCATCGTCCGTTCCTCACTTGGCCGGGGCGCCCGCGAGCACCCATTCGATCACGGCGTTCAGATCGGCATCGGCGATCTTCGGATTGGCCGGCATCGGGATCTGGCCCCAGTTGCCCATGCCGCCTTCGCGCACCTTCTTGACGAGCTTGGCTTGCGCGCCGGCATCGCCCTTGTACTTGGCGGCGACGTCCTTGTAGGCCGGGCCGACGAGCTTGCGGTCTACGGCGTGGCAGCCCATGCAGGCGTTCTGATTGGCGATGGATTGCGCGCGGGCACCATCAACGGCAGCCAGCGCGGGCGTGGCGGACAGCGCCAGGCCTGCCAGCACCGCCGCGGCAGCGAGCGTGGGGGCGAACTTCATGTGGTCTCCAGAGGACGAGGCTGCCCGCATGCGTGTGCGGGCCAATGGTCGGAATCGGACGCGATATTGTGCCCGAAGTAGGCCAAATCCTATGCCGCCCCCATAGCAAAGCGCCCGGAACCTTTCGGCCCGGGCGCTTGTTTGGGGGGGTGCGGCTGTTAGGCCATTGCCCGCCGTGCCGCCAGTCGTCCGCCAAATACGTTGAGCAGCAGCCCCGCCATCACCACGGCGCCGCCCAGCCATTGCGCTGGCACCAGGCGCTCGCCGAGCAGTACGGCGGCCGACAGCAGCCCCACCACCGGTACCAGCAGCGTGAGCGGCGCGACCTGGCTGGCCGCATAGCGCGCCAGCAGACGGCTCCACAGGCTGTAGCCGAAGATCGTGGCGCCGAAGGACAGGTAGACGATCGCGCCGATGCTCGATGCGCTGATGTTCGCCAGGCTGTGCGCGATCTGCTCCGGCCCCTCCAGCCAGTACGACAGCAGGAAGAACGGAATCGGCGGGATGACGGCGCCCCACACCACCAGGCTCACGACGTTTACCGGGCCGATGCGCTTGGTGACGATGTTGCCGCTGGCCCACGAGAACGCTGCGCACAGCGTCAGCAGGAAGCCGGCGGTGGTCATGCCCGTGACCGTGCCGCCACCCGCCATGCCGATGACCGCCAGCCCGCCCGCCGCCACCGCCATGCCTGCCAGATGGAACCAGCGGATCGGCTCGCGCAGCACGATGGCCGCAATCGTCAGCGTAAAGAACGCCTGCGATTGCAGCACCAGCGAGGCCAGCCCCGCCGGCATGCCCACATACATGGCCGAGAACAGGAACGCGAACTGCCCGAAGCTGATCGTGGCGCCATACGCCAGCAGCCACTTGAGCGCAATCCTGGGGCGCGGCACGAACAGCACGGCCGGGAATGCGACCAGGGCAAAGCGCAGCGCACCCAGCAGCATGGGCGGCACGCCGTGCAGGCCCACCTTGATGACGACGAAGTTGACGCCCCACACGAGCACAACAGTCAGGGCCAGCAGCAGATCCTTGGGAGACATGATGATCGGAAGGTTCAGACGGCCGCCCGCGCGGCCACATGACGCACTGTAGGCATGGGCCGCTTACACGACTTGCACAATCTTGCGCATTGTTTGTGCCCGGCGCCCCAGCCCTAACTCAGCATGTCCGACCAGATGGCGCGGCTCCAGCCCTGCGCCAGCTTGCCCTCGGTTGCGGAAGGCACATCGGAGAGCCCGCCCGCGCCGGGCACCGTCACCATGGTGTGCTCGGCCGCGTCGTAGCGGTGCACGGTCGCCACGTGCATCGCCTCGTCCGGCGTGGCAAAGCTGTAGCAGGTGTTGGTGTACAGCGGCGACGCATCGGGCGCATGCCCGGCGAGCATCGCCACCACGGCCGCGGCGGCCACCTTGCCGTGCTGATTGGCCATGTGGCCCGACTTGGGCATCAGCGGCGCGGTCTGGATGGCATCCCCAATCACATGCACGCCAGGCGCCACCTTCGATTCGAACGAGAGGAAATCCACCTCGCACCAGCGCCCGTTGGCCGTCGCCAACCCAGCCGACACGGCAATCGCCCCGGCGCGCTGCGGCGGGATCAGGTTGACGACATCCGCCTGCACGTCGTCCTGCACATCAAACTTGAGCACGCGGCCCTTGGCATCGATGTCAACGGCGTTGTATTGCGGGCGATATTCAATGTGCTGTGGGTAGCGCTCCGCCCAGACCCGCTTGAACAGCGCGCCCTTGGAGGTCACGTCATCATTGGCATCGAGGATGAGCACGCGCGATTCCGGCTTGGCGCGCTGCAGCCAATGGGCGATCAGGCAGGCGCGCTCGTACGGCGCGGGCGGGCAACGGTACGGCGCCAGCGGAATGCTGATCGCCACCGTGCCGCCGTTGGGCATGGCTTCGAGCCGATGGCGCAACGCCAGCGTCTGCATGCCGGCCTTCCATGCATGCGGGGCCTGTGCCGCGGTGGCCGCATTGGCCAAACCGGGAATGGCCCCCGGCACGAAATCGATGCCAGGCGAGAGGATCAGCCGGTCGTAATCGAGCGTGCCGCCGCCGGCCAGCCGCACCTGCCTTGCGTCAAGGTCGAGGGCCGATGCGCGGTCGCGCACCCAGCGCACACCATGGCGCTCGACCAGCGCGTCATACGGCACCGTGATCGACGCTATGTCGCGGTCGCCCGACAGCACGAGATTCGACAGCGGGCACGAGACAAACGCGGCGTTGGGCTCAACCAGCGTCACGTCGACATGGCCCCCGGAGAACACGCGCACATACTTGGCCGCCGTCGCGCCGCCATACCCGCCGCCAACCACCACCACGCGCGCATTGCGCACGCCCGACAGCGATGCGCATGCGGCCAGCGGCCCGGCGAGTGCGGTTGCCCCAAGCGCGCGCAACAGTGCGCGTCGATCCTTGCGCAGCGATTCACGCATGTCACTCATGGCGCCTCCTGCGATTGGCGCGACAGCCAGCCGGCAATGGCGGCGATCTGCGCATCGTCATAACCGCGCGCAATCTGGCCCATCACCGTGGACGGGCGCGTGCCGTTGCGGAACGCCTGCATGGCGTCGATCAACTCGGCTTGGGAGCGGCCCGCCAGTGGCAGCAGCGTCTGCGCAGGGGCTTTGGCACCGGGCGCGGTATCGGCGTGATGGCAGCTTGCGCACGTGGCGGCCCAGGTGCGGGCCTGCAGATTGGTTGGCGGACGATCGGCCGCATGGGCCGTGGACAGCACCGCAAGCAACGCTGCGGCGGCAAGGCGGTGGACGACGGGCATCGGGGGGCTGCGAAGTCGCGGAAGCGTCATACGCTAACACGCACGGCCGGCCATGTGCCCTGTGATGCGCGCAGCCAACAAAAAACGCAGCGCGGTGGCTGCGTTCCTTGCGAAGCGATGTGGCCGATGTTGCTTACGGCAATTGCTTGCCCGGCGGCAGCGTCGGCGAGCTGGTCGGCGACACGGTCACGCCCGGCGCGGCCGATATCACCGGTGCCGGTGCCTGCGTGGCCGTCGGCGTACCTTGCGCGGGCGCCGGCGTGCCTTGCGACGCATCGGGCGCCGTCGACGGGTTGGTCGACGTGGCATTGGTGTCCAGGCGCTTGCGCTCCTCTTCGCTCACGTAGTCGAACACCTTCACGACCTTGTTGACGCCGCCCACGGTGCGCACGGCTTCTGTGGCCCGGTTGCCTTCGGCCTCGGTGACGACACCCAGCAGGAAGACGGTCTGCGCTTCGGTCGTCACCTTGATGGAGTTCCAGGGCACGCCTTCCGTGCCGGCCAGCACGCTCTTCACCTTGGTGGTGATGTACGTATCGTTGGTGCGCGAGCCGAACGTGCTCGACACCGGCGTCACCACGATCTCGTTGACGACCTCGCGTGCGTTCTGCAGCTTCTGCGCGTATTGGCCGATCTCCTGCTTGGTCTGCTCGGTGCCGGCTTCTCCGGTCAGCAGGACCTTGCGGTTGTAGACCGTCACGTTCACGTGGGCACGGCTGTCGTAGCGCGAGATCAGTGTGTTCTCGGCTTCCATCTGCAGGCCACGGTCGATGGTCTGGGTGGCAGTCGGGCGACGGTCAGTGGCGAGCGCCACGCCGCCGGCCACGGCGCCGGCGAACAGCGGGAAGCAGGCGGTCAACTGCGTTGCGGTAATGCCGGCCAGAGCGGCCAGCACGGCGGTGCGCTTGACCGTGCGACGGAAGCGGGCAAACGTAGGCGACGAGAGTTTCATGCTGTCCTTGAATGAAGTCCGGAAGAAAGATGAGCGAGGTTCATGCGTGGCTTACGCATCAGCAGCGAAGGCATCGCGCATCCATTCGATACGCGCGCCATCAATGGCGATGACGTCAAAACGGCAGGCGGGCACCTCTTCAGCGCACCGCGCAAGAAAATCTTCGGCCGCGGCAATCAGGCGACGCTGCTTGGCGGGCGTGACACTCGCGGCCGCCCCGCCAAAGCGCTGCGTGGAGCGCGCCACGCGGGCGCGCACCTCAACGAACACCAGGGCGCCAGCTGCATCGCGCATCACCAGATCGATCTCGCCGCCCTTGCAGCGATAATTGCGGGTGACCACCGCCAACCCGCGCGCCTGCAAGTAGCGCAGCGCGCGGTCCTCACCGGCTTCACCGGTGGCGGCTGTGATGGACTGCGGCGCATGCATTTGCGGTTTGAACCAAGTGACTGAGAGAAGTTCTCGTGAGTGATCCTGACTGGACCCTGCTGGCGCACGACCAGCACTATCCCGCCGGCGCATTATATGTGGTGGCCACCCCCATCGGGAACGCTGCCGACGTGTCGCTGCGGGCGCGCTACGTGCTCGGCCTCGTCGACGCGGTGGCCTGCGAAGACACGCGCAACACCGGGCAATTGCTCAATCGGCTGGGCCTGTCGCGACCGATGCTTGCGGCACACGAGCACAACGAGCGCGAAGCCGCTGCGCGCATCGTCGCGCGGCTGGCGCAGGGTGAACGCGTCGCTTATGTGTCCGATGCGGGCACGCCGGGCGTGTCGGACCCGGGCTCGCGCATTGTCGAGGCGGTGCGCGCGGCGGGCCAGCGCGTGATTCCGCTGCCGGGCGCCAGCGCAGTGGTGACGGCGCTTTCCGCCGCAGGGGAATTGCTCGACACGTCGAATGGGCAATTCACCTTCGTCGGCTTCCTGCCGCCCAAGGCCGGGCAGCGCGAGGCCGCCATCCGCCAATGGGCGGCGCACGGGCCGGCATGGGTTCTGTATGAGGCGCCGCATCGCATCGAAGCTACGCTCGCCGCGCTGGCAGAACACGTGCCCGCACGACGCATCCTCATCGGCCGCGAGCTGACCAAGCTGTTCGAGCAGATCGTCGTGCTGCCCGCTGCGGACGCACCCGCATGGCTTGCCGCCGATGCCTCGCACGGCAAGGGCGAATTCGTCGTGGTGGTGGAAGGCGCAGGCGCGCAGGACGCGGCACCGACCGCGATGGCAGCCGATCAGGTCTTGCGTCTGCTATTGGCCGAACTTCCGGCCAAGCGCGCAGCCAAGCTGGCCGGAGCGATCACGGGGGCGCCGGTAGACACGCTGTATCAGAGCGCGCTGGCGTTGAAAAACGAGGGAAAGGACTGATGAGGCAGGAGGGCGGCTGAACCCGTGGCTCAGCGGCTCAGTGGCTCAGCGGCGCTTGGCGCGACGCTTGATCGCCTTCTTCTTCACGGGTGCGGATTCGTCACCGCCCACATCGGCATCGCCATCGTTGCTGGCGACGTCGGTCTGCGTCAGCTCGGGGCGCAGCGCTTCGACTTCAGCGCGCGACAGGCGGCGGATTTCCACCTGCGTCGAACCGCGCTTGACGAAGTCCAGCCGCTTGGCAGCGGCATACGACATGTCGAGGATGCGCTTGCCGTAGTACGGGCCGCGATCCGTCACCTTGGCCACGACCACGCGGTCGTTGGCGAGGTTGCGCACCAGCACCCAGCTCTGCAGGGGCAGCGACGGATGCGCCACCGTGAAGGCGTTCATATCGAAACGCTCGCCACTGGCGGTGCGGCGGCCGTGGAAGCCGCGGCCGTACCACGAGGCCAGGCCGCGCTGTTCGAACGTACCAAGGTCGGCGCGCAGGCCGGGGCTCGTATCGGTGTTCTCGTCGAGCTTGAGGCTGCTCGAATCCGGCACGCCACGGAACGACAGCGTGCCCCAGGCATCGGGGTTGTCGCGCGGGTCGGCCAGCTTCAATGCGGGCGCAGCGGGCTTGCTGGCCTGAAGAGCGGATTGCCCACCCGTGGGCGGTTCGCCAGGAACGGCAGCGCAGCCCGCCAGCACCAGCAGCGCGGTGCCATGCGTCAGCCAGGCACGCAGCGTGCGGCCCGCCGAAAGGCTGGAAGTCGGGAGGGTCAACTTGAGCATGGGCGCGAGTCTAACATGCATGCCTTGATCGATTATTTACATTTCCTATTAAAAGGCTCGCATCATGCTGTCATCTCACATCAATTTTGTAATTTTTTCTTTCTGATGTAACAGCGCACCCCGCGAGCCCAGTGCTGGCGCGGGCTCGGCCCGATACAATCGGGTTATCCCTCCCACGTGCGAATGCGCACACAAGATCACATGAAAGTCGTTGTCGTCCCCGTTACGCCGTTTGAACAGAACTGCACGCTGCTGATTGGCGACGATGGTGCTGCTGCGGTCACCGACCCGGGCGGCGATATCGAGCGCATCCTGGCCGCCGCCAAGCAACACGGCGCGCGCATCGAAAAAATCCTGCTCACGCACGGCCATGTCGACCACTGCGCCGCCGCCGATGCCCTGCGCACCCAGCTTGGCGTGCCCATCGAAGGGCCGCAGAAGGATGAAGCGTTCTGGATCGATCAACTGCCAGCGCAAAGCCAGCGCTTCGGTTTTCCGCCCGCCAAGGCATTCGTGCCCGACCGCTGGCTGGAAGACGGCGACACCGTGGAAGCCGCCGGCCGCACGCTGCAGGTCTTCCACTGTCCGGGCCACACACCCGGTCACGTGGTGTTCTTCAGCGCGGAAGACCGCATCGCCATCGTCGGGGACGTGCTGTTCGCGGGGTCGATCGGCCGCACGGATTTCCCGCGCGGCAACCATGCCGACCTGATCCACGCGATCCGCACCAAGCTCTGGCCGCTCGGCGACGACGTGACCTTTGTGCCGGGCCATGGGCCGGTCTCGACCTTTGGCGATGAGCGCGCCAGCAACCCGTACGTCGCTGATCGCCTGTTTGCCAACGAAGGCTCAGCATGAGCGAGAACGCCACCGAAAACACCAACGAGAGCGACGACCCGTTCGCCGACACCGCGCCCGCTGCGCCTGCCGACAAACCCCGCCGCAAGCGGGGCAACCAGCCCCCCGACACGCGGCCTGAAATCTACGTCAGCACCGACATCGAAGCCGATGGCCCCATCCCTGGCCCGCATTCGATGCTGAGCTTTGCCAGCGCGGCGTACCTGGCCGACAAGACACTCGTCGGCACGTTTGAAGCAAACCTGGAAACGCTGCCCGGCGCAGAAGGCCACCCGATCCAGATGCAATGGTGGCAAACGCAGCCTGAGGCGTGGGCTGCATGCCGCGCCAACCTCGAAGCGCCCGAGGTGGCGCTGCCGCGCTACGTGGAATGGGTGGAGAGCCTGCCCGGCAAGCCCGTGTTCGTGGCGTTTCCGGCGGGCTTCGATTTCACGTACATGTTCTGGTACATGATGCGTTTTGCCGGGCGCTCGCCGTTTGGCTGGGCGGCCCTCGACATCAAGACGCTGGCCTTTGCGCTCACCGGCATGCCGTATCGGCGCAACGTCAAAGCGGCCTTTCCCGAGCACTGGCACGACCCACTGCCGCACACGCATATCGCGCTGGATGACGCAAAAGAGCAAGGCGCGCTCTTCTGCAACATGCTCGCCGAACTGCGCAAGCGAGAGGCCGAGCGCGCCGCCGCACAAGTGACCCACCCATCTGCTCAGGATTGAGCGCCGGCCGCATCACGCATTTCGCGAAAACCCGCACACGGTTTGCCTCTTGCCCGCGTGACGCGCACACCATGCCGCAACGCAACTTGCGGCCTTGCAAACCCCCGTCTACGCTGGGCTTGTGCGAGGCGACCAGACGACTGCGCCACCCGGCGCCGACAAGCAAAGCCACTCGCATACGCCATTTGCTTGCCGTATCGTTTTCGGGCCGCACGTACCCCCGACGCCGGTGCGTGCCGGCGTCGGCTATCAGTCAACAACGGGAGGTGCCGCGATGCGATTTTCCCGTGACGCGTTTGACACGCAACACTTGCGAGCGATGACGGAGCGCTTGCATTGGCATCGCAAATCATCTGCGAAGGCGGTCCCGTTGAGCATGCGTGCGGAGCATCTGCATCACACGCGCAGCAACGTGCACCACGACGCAGAAGTCATGAAAGTCGCCATGGTGTCGACCGCGGCGGCGCTGGCAGTGGTGCTTGCTGCCCTGCTGGCAGTTGGTTTCGGGTCAGAAATGGCCCGATGGATGGGCCTGGAATAAACCGGTGCCCTTGCGCGTCTTGACGGACGCAGCCCCGGCCCTCGCGCAAGGCGAGATACGGCCACCCCTGAACGGCCTGTCCGATGGAAATCGGCAGGCCGTTCAACTTTGTGGGGCATGGCGAATTACTTCAGGAACGCGTCGAGCGCTTCGGGCGTGCGGCCGATGGTGGCGCGGCCGTTGCGAACGAGCACCGGGCGCTGCAGCAGCTTCGGGTGTGCCGCGATGGCTTTGAGCAGCGCGTCATCCGATGCATCGGCCAGATTGAGTTGGGCGTATTCGTCTTCGTTCTCGCGGACGAGGGTGCGCAGCGGGGTGTCGAGTTGCGCCGCGAGCTTTTTGAGGTCCGCCAGTGTGGGCGGGGTGACCAGGTACTCGATGACGTCGAGTTGCTCGCCTTTTTTTTCTGCGAAGGATTGGGCTTGTTCGAGAGCGGTGCGGGATTTGGAGCAGCGGGGGTTGTGGTAGATCTGCATGGGCTCTGGCGTTGGCTTGATGAAACGTGCCGCCATCTTAAGCGCAGCCGCGATGCTGGATGGTTTCGTGGTTGGTTGTGGGGGGATTCGTGGATTTTCCAACCGCAACCCAAAATCCAAACGGCACAAGCAAAAAGGGCCGACACAAGTCGACCCTAAACGAAGACCATCAAGCAGCAGCAATCACCCGCCCAACAACTCCGCCACTGCGCAACCAACCACCACAGTCGCGCCCCGCAGATCATTCAACCGCAGATTCTCATCCGTGTTGTGCCCTCGCGCCTCCATCAACGTACGTGGGCCCGCGCCATAGAGCACCGTGGGCACGCCATGCGCCGTGTAATGCCGGGCATCGGTATACAGCGGCACGCCATGCACCGGCACATCACCACCGAACACGACCAACGCATTACGCCGCAGCGCGCCAATCAGCGCTTCCACGCCCGGCAGCTCAGCAAGAGGCTCCGCCAGCAGAATGCGTTCGACTGAAACCTCGATCCCTGGCCGTTCCGCTGCAGCACGCTCGATCACGGCACGCAGTTCGCCTTCTGCATCGCGCCCGGCTTCTTCGGGAATCATCCGGCGGTCAACGCGGAACGTCACCAGATCGGGCACCACGTTGGTGTTGATGCCCCCCTGGATCAACCCGACGTTGAGCGTTGCGTGATCGATACCCGGCACGGCGGATTGGCGCGTTGCGAGTTCTGCGCGATAGCCATACACGGCGTGCAGGATGTGCGTGGCCGCTTCGATGGCATCGATGCCCGTCTGCGGCATGGCAGCGTGCGCCTGCTTGCCGCGCACGGTCACCTGCACGTGCAGGCAGCCGTTGTGCGCCGAGGTGATGCCATACGCAAAGCCGGCCGAGATCGCGTAGTCGGGCTTGCTCAGGCCTTGGTCCAGCAGCCACTTCGGGCCGATGTCGCCGCCAGTTTCTTCGTCGTACGTGAAATGCAGTTCGACCGTGCCGTTGAGCTTTGCGCCGCGCTTTTCAGCCTCGATCAGCGCGAGCAGCGCCCACGTGTACGTGGCGAAGTCCGATTTGGACACCGCCACGCCGCGGCCGAACATGGTGGGGCCGTGTTCGGTCTCGACGATCTCGCCGCCGTACGGGTCGTGCGTCCAGCCCAGACCGGGCGGGACGACGTCGCCGTGTGCGTTCATGGCAACGGTGGGGCCGCCGCTGCCGAACGTGTGGCGCACGATCAGGTTGGTGGCGCTGACCATGCCGGCGGCGCGCACCTGCGCCTGCGGCACGGCATGTGCCTCGACCGTCAAGCCCAGCGCTTCCAGCAGCGCCTTGGCGCGCGCCGCGTGCGGGGCGCAGTCCCCGGACGGATTGTCCGACGGCACCTTCACCAGCTCGCGCAGGAAGTCGATCTGCTGCGCGTGCGCGGCCTCGACAAACGCGCGGATGTCCGCATCGATGCCGGGGGTGGCGAGTTGAGCCTGGGTCATGTCGATGTCTCCGTGATTGGGGTGGGACGGGGATTCAAAGTGACTGAGCCCCCGTCGTGCGGGGGCTCAGGATTGGCACCGATGGCGCGATGCTTACTGCGCGGCCTGCATGGCTTCGGCGGTCAACCACACCGATTCGGCCAGGTCTTGCTCGTCGCAGTTGTGACCTTCGCCGCCACGGTCGACGACGAGGAAATCGCTCACCTCGCCCAGGGCCAGCAACGGGTGATGCCACACGCCGCGCGCGTAGTTCACGCCTTGCCAGCCGCGCGAGACGAACGCGCGCAACTTGGACGGATCCAGCTCGCCCGCCGGAGCGACAACCACCAGATACGGCTTGTCGTTCTGCGGGATGAAGGCCTGGCTGCCGCGCGGGTGGCGCTCCAGCATCTTGACCTCGAACGGCAGCGTACGCGGCTGGCCACGGAACAGGCTGATCAGCGCGCGGCCGCCCTCGCCCACGTCCACGTTGGCGAGGTCATGAAAGCGGATGGTCGTGCCCTGGTTGATGGGGAATTGCTTGGCCCCTTCCAGCTCGATCACGTCGCCAAACGGCGCGAAGGCTTCGCGCGTCAGCGGCTCGATGGTCAGCTCAATGCGTGCGGCGGTCTCTTGACTCATTCGAGCACCCCCCACAGGCGCAGGCGCGACACGCCGCCATCCGGGAACATGTTGAAGCGCACGTGCGTCACGATGCCCAGATCCGCGATTTCCGCTTCGTAGTAGTGCTGTAGATCCATCTGCAGCTTCTGCTCGGGCAGCAGCGTTTGCCAGAACATCGCCTGCGTCTTGAGCGAGCTGTCTGTGCCGCCCACCACACGTGCGGCCTGGATGGACACGCGATCAGCGAAGTTGCCCTTGAAGTGCGCGGTGTCGACTTCGATTTTGCGGATGCGGCCCGGGTTGGCCAGGGCGATCACGCACCAGTCGTTGCCGGGCTCGCGGCGGCGGCGCGTTTCCCAGCCGTCACCCATGTTCACGCCACGGCCCGGCATCAGCATGCGCGAAGCCGGCCCGAAGTGTTCGTTGTTGGCTTCGACCACATAGGCACCGTTTTCCATGGCGGCCAGGTCGAACAGTTGGGTGCGGTCGGCGCCCTTCCAGTCGACTTGCGGCTGGCCGTACACGCGCAAGCGCGCGATGCCGCCGTCCGGGAAGATGTTCACGCGCAGGTGCGTGAAGGCTTGCGTGCTGGTCACGGCCACGTAGGCGTGGCTGTTGCCTTGCAGCGTGGTCGACGGAACGATTTCAGTCCACTGCGTGGCCTCGGTCGGCTCGCCCTCCGGCAGATAGGCGGCTTCAATGGAAGCGGCCGGCGGAAAGTTGCCGGTGAAGTGGCTGGTGTCGATATCCACACCCTTCACGACGCCCGGGCGCGCCAGGCGGACGATGCAGTGGTCATAACCCCCATTGCGGCGACGGCGCGTTTCCCAGCCATCCATCCACTTGCCGTGGTCGTCGTACTTGCCGGGAATGAAAACCGCCGGCTCGGGGTTGAGCATGCGGTCTTTCGGCGCAAAAAATTCGTCGGTCGCGAACGTGGCCTCTGCGCCAAGGCGGGGGTCCGCCAGGTTGGGATATCGGCGCGTGAAATCCGGCGCGTTCGGATCGAGCGTAGGCATCGCCATATGGAACTCCTTGGTGTTTGTCTCTGGATGTTATACGGCCGGCCCATCGAACTAAAACGGCGAGTAAAAACACTCGAAACTGTGGCGATGGGAACGCCGGAAGTGCAGCGTAGATGGCGGAACCACAAGGCTTCGCGGGACTGCGTGAGCCGATCCTAGCATGTGAATTCAAAAATTGCATACAAAAATTGGATCGCCTATGATGCCGTCAACGCTCAACAATTCGAGGCAACAATTTGTTGCAATGCACTGAGCGAAACAAAGCCGTGACGACAATCGCAGCAGACCGAACTAGACGATTGCGCGGGGCTTGAGACACCAGTAATCCAAAGGAGGATTCACCATGCAACGCTTTACGCGCCCGTTGTTCGGGCAGGTTTTGATTGCCTTGGCGGTAGGCATCGCGCTAGGCATCTGGGCGCCGGAATTTGCGCAGAAACTGCAGCCCCTCGGTGATGGCTTTCTGAAGCTGATCAAGATGCTGATCGCGCCGATCGTGTTCTCTGTCGTGGTGGTGGGGATCTGCGGTGCCGGCGAGCTGAAGAAGGTTGGGCGCGTGGGCGGCAAGGCGATCATCTACTTCGAGATCGTCACGACGATTGCACTGGCGCTGGGCATCGCGCTGGCCTATCTGTTCGGGCCGGGCCACGGCATGAATGTGGATCCGAAATCGCTCGATCCGGCGGCCATGGCGTCGTACATGACGACCGCCAAGCAGGTGGAATCGACCGGCGTGGCCGCGTTCTTCCTCAAGCTGATTCCCGATACGTTTGTCAGCGGCTTTGTAAAGGGCGACATCCTGCAGGTGCTGCTGGTGTCGATCCTGTTCGGCTGCTCGCTGTCGCTGCTGGGTGAGCGGACCAAGCCGCTGGTCAACCTGATCGATCAGCTCTCACATGTGCTGTTCCGCATGATGGCCGTGATCATCCGTCTGGCACCGCTGGGCGTGCTGGGCGCGGTGGCCTTTACTGTCGGCAAGTACGGTGCGGGCTCGCTCAAGCAGCTCGGCTTCCTGGTGCTGCTGTTCTACGCAGCGGTGACGATCTTCGTGGTGGTGGTGCTTGGCGGCATCCTGCGTCTGGCAGGCTTCAACATCTTCAAGCTGATCCGATTCCTGCGCGCTGAACTGCTGGTGGTGCTGGGCACGGCGTCGTCCGACGCGGTGCTGCCGTCCATCATGAACAAGCTGGAGAAGATGGGCATCAAGCGCTCGGTGGTGGGTCTGGTCATCCCGACCGGCTACTCGTTCAACCTCGATGCGTTTTCGATCTACCTGACGCTGGCCGCCGTGTTCATCGCACAGGCGACCAACACGCCGCTGGCACTGCAAGATCTGCTGCTGATTTTGGGCGTGGCGCTCGTCACCTCCAAGGGCGCACACGGCATTCCGGGTTCGGCCATCGTGATTCTGGCAGCCACGCTATCGGTCATTCCCGCCATTCCGGCGATTGGCCTGGTGCTGGTGCTCTCCGTCGACTGGTTCATCGGGATTGCCCGCGCGCTGGGCAACCTGATCGGCAACTGCGTCGCCACGGTCGTCATCGCCGCGTGGGAGAAAGACATCGACCGCGTGCGGGCCAACGCAGTGCTGGACGGCAAGATCGACATCACCGAGGAGGGTGAGGCGATTCCGCACGGCCATGGCGCGCCGGCCGCTGCGGTGCACACGCTGCCGCATGCCTGAAGCGGCCCTCCTGTCGGACGGCGGTAAAATCGGCCCCATGACTGAAACCACCGCCGCCGACATCTCTTCCGAAGGCATTGCCGACGACATCGCCCAGGCGATCGTCGCGCATCGGCTGCCGCCAGGCACCAAGCTGCGCGAAGAGGCACTGGCGCGGGTCTACCACGTCAGCCGCACGAAGATTCGCGCAGCGCTGTTGATGCTCGCCAAGGACAAGCTGATCCGCATGGAGCCGGATCGCGGTGCGTTCGTCGCAAAGCCGGACGAGACCGAGGCGCGCGAAGTTTTCGCGGTGCGCCGCGTACTCGAGGTGGCGCTGGCGCGCGAATTCATCGCGAAAGCCACGCCCGCCGACTACAAGCGGCTGGAGAAGCACCTGGCCGAGGAGCATCGTGTTGCGGCCAGTACGGACGTGCCGCGCCGCAACCGCCTGATGGCCGACTTCCACCTGCTGATGGCGGATGTGGTCGGCAACAGCGTGCTGAAGGAAATGCTGCGCGAGCTGTCCGCGCGCAGCTCGGTCATTACGATGCTGTATCAGTCCACCTACGATGCCGTGCGCTCTTCCGACGAGCACACGGCCTTCCTGGACGCCGCCAAGCGCGGCGATGTGGAAGGCGCCATCGCCCTGATGGAAGAGCACATGGCGCACACCGAGGCGTCGCTCAAGTTCGAATCGCCGGGTGGCCGGGCGACGGATCTCGTAGCCGCCCTCCTCGCCTGACCGCGCGTGCCGACCTACACGCTGCGCGCGCCGGTTTCTGCCGAGCTGGAAATCAAGAAGAGCCGCTTTATCGGGTTGGCCGTGCCGGTTGAAGACCGGGCTGCCGCCATGGACGTGATCGCACGCCTGCGCGCAGAGCACCCCGCTGCCACCCACGTCTGCTGGGCGCTCCTGGCGGGCGGCCAGTCCGGCATGTCCGATGACGGAGAGCCCTCCGGCACGGCGGGTCGCCCCATCCTGGAAGTGCTGCGCCATCACGACCTGGACGGCACGCTGGGCGCCGTGGTGCGTTACTTCGGGGGCGTGAAACTCGGCGCCGGCGGGCTCGTGCGCGCCTACACGGATGCCATCGCCACCGCCCTCATGCAGGCCGAACGCGTCGAGCGCATCGCAAGCACCACCCTCACCCTCGCCACCGATTACGCCGATGAGGCGCGCATCCGTCGTTGGATCGACGAAGGCGGTTACGTGCTCGTCGATGCTGGCTACGATGCGGGTGTCAAGCTGGCGGTGCGCCTGCCGGTCTCGGCGGAAGCCTCGGCCAGAGACGCCTTGCGGGATTTAACGCAAGGACGCGTCGTCATCTCGGATTGATCGGCGCGTTATTTGCCGCGCGACCAGTACCCCGCCTGCCCATACACCGACTTCAGGTGTTCGATGAAGAAGCGGATCTTCGCCGGCACCGGCCGCTGCTGCGGGTACACGGCGAGGATGTCGTAGTCGGGCAGCGCGTAGTCGTCCAGCACCGTCATCAGCGCGCCGGATTCCAGCTCGGGCTGGATCTCCCACGTTGAGCGCCAGCCGAGGCCGAGGCCTTCGCCCATCCAGCGGTGCAGCAGCTCACCGTCGTTGCAGTCGAGGTTGCCGTTCACCTTCACGGTGACGGCCTTGCCGTTCTGCTGGAAATACCAGCCGCGCTGCTGACCGCCCTGCAGGTTGAAGGCGAGGCAGTTGTGGCGCTCGAGATCATCCAGCGTGCGGGGCACACCGTGCTTGGCGAAGTACGCCGGCGTGCCGCACACCACGCGCTTGTTCGACGCCAGGCGGATCGCCACGAAGTTCGGGTCGATGGCGCCGCCAATGCGGATGCCCACGTCGTAGCCTTCGCGTACGAGGTCGACCACGCGGTCGGTCAGGTTGAACGAGATGCGCACGTCCGGGTTGGCACGCAGGAAGTCCGGCGCATGCGGCGCGACGTGCTTGCGACCGAAGGCGGCGGGCGCCGAGACGATCAGGTGCCCGGTGGCCTTGTGGCGGCCTTCGGCAACGAGCAGCTCCGCGCGGTCCAGCTCACCCAGCGCCTTCTTGCACTGTTCCATGAACACCGCGCCCTGCTCCGTGACCGCAATGCGGCGGGTGGACCGGTGCAGCAGCTTCACGCCCAGGCGGGCTTCCAGCGCGTTGATGCGGCGGCCGATCATGACGGGCGTCACGTCCTGCGTGAGTGCGGCGGCGGCCATGCTGCCGTGTTCCACCACGGCGATGAACGCTTCGATCTGCTTGAGCTTGTCCATTCCATCATCCCAGTTCGCAATGTCTGACCATTTTATGGAGCATTCCGTACCTGGATTGCCACTTTCTGACGCATATCACCTGTGACGAATGGACAAAATGACGACGGACGATGTGATCGATGCGTTCGCGCCAGGCCGATTTTTTGCATCGCACAAAAAAGAGCCAAATGGCTTTACCGCAAGGCTTTTCAGCACCTTGCCTGACCTAGGATTGGTGCGGCACGCAAAATAAATCGATATCTGGAGTTAGCAATCAACTGACGAAAGCTGCGTTTATCCATATCGGCATGCGGGAATAGGATCAACTCCAACTGATTCCCACCTTCCCCTTCCTGGAGACACCCCATGCCGAAGATGAGAGCGATTGATGCCGCAGTTGCGGTGATGGAAAAAGAAGGCATCACTACGGCCTTCGGCGTGCCTGGTGCCGCCATCAACCCGTTGTACTCGGCCCTGCGTAAGGCCGGCAACATTGATCACGTGCTGGCCCGCCACGTTGAAGGCGCCTCGCACATGGCCGAAGGCTACACCCGCGCCGAAGCCGGCAACATCGGTGTGTGTATCGGCACGTCGGGCCCTGCAGGCACGGACATGATCACCGGCCTGTACTCGGCCTGGGCAGACTCGATTCCCATCCTCTGCATCACGGGCCAAGCGCCCCGCGCCCGTCTGTACAAGGAAGACTTCCAAGCCGTCGACATCGAGTCGATCGCCAAGCCGGTCACGAAATGGGCCGTCACCGTGCGTGAGCCGGCGCTGGTGCCGCGCGTGTTCCAGCAGGCGTTCCACCTGATGCGCTCGGGCCGCCCGGGTCCGGTGCTGATCGACCTGCCGTTCGACGTGCAGGTCGCGGAAATCGAATTCGACCCAGACACGTACAGCCCGCTGCCGGTCTACAAGCCCGCGGCAACGCGTGCCCAGGCCGAGCGCGCCATCGAGATGCTGTGTCAAGCCGAGCGCCCGCTGCTGGTGTGCGGCGGCGGTGTCATCAACGCCGATGCCGCCAAGCTGATGGTCGAGTTTGCCGAGCTGGTGAACGTGCCCGTGGTCCCGACCCTGATGGGCTGGGGCGTCCTGGCCGATGACCACCCGCTCAACGCCGGCATGGTCGGTCTGCAAACGTCGCACCGCTACGGCAACGCCACGCTGCTGGCTTCGGACTTCGTGTTCGGCATCGGCAACCGCTGGGCCAACCGTCACACGGGCAGCGTCGACGTCTACACGAAGGGCCGCAAGTTCGTGCACGTCGATATCGAACCGACGCAGATCGGCCGGGTGTTCGGTCCGGACCTGGGCATCGTGTCGGACGCCAAGGCGGCACTGGAGAAGTTCATTGAAGTGGCCCGCGAGCTGAAGGCCGCCGGCAGGCTGCCGTGCCGCAAGAGCTGGAACGCCGACGTGCAGAAGCGCAAGCGCACGATGCAGCGCCGCTCGGACTTCGACAACGTGCCCATCAAGCCGCAGCGCGTGTACCGCGAGATGAACCAGTACTTCCCGCGCGACGTGCGTTACGTGAGCACGATCGGCCTGTCGCAGATTGCCGCTGCGCAGTTCCTGTCGGTCAACCAGCCGCGCCACTGGGTCAACTGCGGCCAGGCCGGCCCGCTGGGCTGGACGATTCCCGCCGCGATCGGCGTGAAGGTGGCCTCGCCCAACAGCGACGTGGTGGCCATCTCGGGTGACTACGACTTCCAGTTCATGATCGAAGAGATGGCGGTGGCCGCGCAGTTCAAGGTGCCGTACATCCACGTGGTGGTGAACAACTCGTACCTGGGCCTGATCCGCCAGGCACAGCGCAACTTCGACATGGACTACTGCGTCCAGCTCGCCTTCGACAACGTCAACGCGCCGGAGCTGAACGGCTACGGCGTCGACCACGTGAAGGTGGTGGAAGGCCTGGGCTGCAAGGCGATCCGCGTGTTCAAGCCGGAAGACATCGAACCGGCCTTCGCGCAGGCCCGCCTGCTGATGGCCGAGTTCTCGGTGCCGGTGATGGTGGAAGTGATTCTCGAGCGCGTGACCAACATCGCGATGGGCACGGAAATCGACAACGTGGTCGAGTTTGAAGAGGTGCTTGATCTGGAAGACACCCTCACCGAAGCCGAAGGCGCCACCGCGTAAAGACGACGCGCCTCGCCCCTCACCGTCCGATAAGGAGAAAACATGACAAAGCTGGCAGCCAACCTGACCATGCTCTTCAACGAGCAGGCCTTCCTTGACCGCTTCGAAGCCGCCGCACGTGCGGGATTCCGCGGTGTGGAGTTCCTGTTCCCGTACGCGTTCCACGCCGACCAGATTGCCGATCGTCTGAACCGCTTCCAGCTCGACCTGGTCCTGCACAACCTGCCGGCCGGCAACTGGGACGGCGGTGAGCGCGGCATCGCCATCCTGCCGGATCGCGTGGGTGAGTTCCAGGAAGGCGTGGGCGAAGCCATCAAGTACGCCAAGGTGCTCGGCGCGCGCCAGCTTAACTGTCTGGTGGGCATTCGCCCCGAAGGCCTGAGCGAAGACGTTGCGCGCAAGACGCTGGTGGACAACCTGAAGTTTGCAGCGAAGGCGTTGGCCGCAGAGAAGATCGATCTGCTGATCGAGCCGATCAATACGTTCGACATTCCGGGCTTCTACCTGAACCGTACGCAGCAGGCGCTGGACCTGATTGCCGACGTGGACGCGTCCAACCTGTACGTGCAGTACGACATCTATCACATGCAACGGATGGAGGGCGAAGTGGCGAACACGCTGCGACGCCACCTGGACAAGATCAAGCATGTGCAGCTGGCTGACAACCCCGGGCGCAATGAGCCGGGTACGGGCGAGATCAACTACCAGTTCTTGTTCCGTTGGCTGGATGAGATTGGCTACAACGGCTGGGTTGGGTGTGAGTACAAGCCTAAGGCTGGGACTGTGGAAGGTCTGGGCTGGCGGGCTGATCACAAGGTGGCTTGATTTGCTTTTTTGCCTTGTTCCGGCGGGAAGGTTTCATCCTTTGTTTCATCCCCTGCCGGGGCTGACTCACTTTTACAGCAGCAACAGCAGCAACAAACAAGAGCCACCTTGGGCAGCACACAGATTGTGTGGAAGTTTCTGCCCTAGATGGCGCCTTGAATTTGTGTAAGCGGGCGGAAAACGGAAGGAGGCTGTTTGAGCGCAGCGAGTTTGCCTCCTTCTCCGCCCGGTTACACAAATTCAAGGAGGGTGTCGCCATCTCGGGCGCACCTTTCTTTGCTGACTTTCTTTGGCAAGACAAAGAAAGCCAGTCGGCCCCGGCAGGGGACGAAAAGCGGGATGAACCACCAAGGTTCAAACAAGCAAACCACCAACATTCAAACCAAGGAGATCCCTCACCATGGCAACCACGCTCAATCTCGGTTTCATCGGCCTCGGCATCATGGGCGCCCCCATGGCTGGCCACCTGCGCGCTGCCGGCCACACGCTGTTCGTGCACGACGTGAACCCGGCACCGGCAGCGCTGGTGGAAGCCGGCGTGACGGTCTGCACGAGCGCGGAAGAAGTCGCCAAACGTGCCGACATCATCTTCATCATGGTGCCGGACACCCCGCACGTCGAGGCTGTGCTGTTCAGCGAGAAGGGCGTGGCCAGGGCGCTGAAGGACGCAGGCAAGGACGCTGCTGCCGGCAAGATCGTCGTCGATATGAGTTCGATCTCGCCGATCGCGACGAAGGACTTTGCTGCCCGCATCAACAAGACCGGCGCGCAATACCTGGACGCTCCGGTGTCGGGTGGCGAAGTGGGTGCGAAGGCTGCATCGCTGACGATCATGGTGGGCGGTGAGCAAGTCGCATTCGATCGCGTGGCCCCGCTGTTCCAACTGATGGGCAAGAACATCACGCTGGTGGGCGGCAACGGCGATGGCCAGACCACCAAGGTGGCGAATCAGATCATCGTGGCGCTGAACATTCAGGCCGTGTCGGAAGCGCTTCTGTTTGCGTCGAAGGCAGGTGCTGACCCCGCAAAGGTGCGCCAGGCGCTGATGGGCGGCTTTGCCGCCTCGCGCATTCTCGAAGTGCACGGCGAGCGCATGGTCAAGCGTACGTTCGAGCCGGGCTTCCGCATCGAACTGCACCAGAAGGATCTGAACCTGGCACTGCAAGGCGCCAAGGTGCTGGGCGTGGCCCTGCCGAACACGGCCACCGCACAGGAGCTGTTCAACACCTGCGCCGCCAACGGCATGGGCAAGCAAGACCACTCGGCGCTGTGCCGCGCGATCGAGATCATGTCCAACCACGATATTGCCTAAATGCGCGTCTAAGTTGTGTGCACTGTCGCAGCCTTCGGGCGGCGGCAGTTCTTTTTGTTGCCTCCACGCCTTCTGCCATGCACCACGACCAGTCTGCCCAGGCCGCCTTGCGCGCTGCCTTGCCCAATCCGTCGCCGCGCGCGTTGCTGCACGGTCTGTTTGATACCGCAGTGGCTGCGGTCAGCGCGGCGCAATGCTTGCCGGCATTCCTGCCCGAACCGCCGCGTGGCCGCACGATCGTCATCGGCGCGGGCAAGGGTGCAGCGGCGATGGCCGAGGCGGTGGAGCAACACTGGAAGGGTGAGCTGTCTGGGCTGGTCGTCACGCGTTACGGGCACGGCCGTGCGCCCGGCACGAACGGTCGCATCGAAATCGTCGAGGCGTCGCACCCCGTGCCCGATGCGGCGGGCCAACGTGCAGCGCAACGCATGGTCGGCCTGCTCGACGGTTTGACGGAAGACGACCTTGTCCTCTGCCTGATCTCGGGCGGGGGCTCGGCTTTGCTGGCCGCCCCGGCCGAAGGCCTGACGCTGGGCGACAAGCAGACCGTCAACCGTGCGCTGCTCAAGAGCGGCGCGAGCATCGGCGAGATGAACTGCGTGCGCAAGCACCTGTCGTCAATCAAGGGCGGGCGCCTGGCGCTGGCGTGCGCACCGGCGCGCGTCGAGACACTGCTCATCTCCGATATTCCTGGCGATGACCCGACGCTCATCGCCAGCGGTCCGACGCTGCCCGACGCCACCACCTGCGCGGACGCGCTGGCCGTGATCAGCAAATACGGCATCGACGTGCCTGAAGCGGTGCGCCGGCATCTGGAAACCGGCGCGGGCGAAACCCCCAAGCCCGGCGATGCACGTTTCGATGGCCATCGCAGCCACGTCATCGCGACGGCCCAGCACGCGCTGGAAGCGGCGGCCGCACAGGCGCGCGCACTCGGTTATGAGGCGCACATCCTGTCGGACAGCATTGAAGGCGAGGCGCGCGATGTGGCGGAAGTGCACGCCGGCATCGTGCGGCAGATCGTGGCCCGCAATCAGCCGTTCACCAAGCCGTGCGTGATTCTGTCGGGTGGCGAGACGACGGTGACGGTGCGCGGTAACGGCCGCGGTGGCCGCAATGCCGAGTTCCTGCTCGCGCTGGGCGTGGCGTTGGAGGGTCTGCCGGGTGTGCATGCGATTGCTTGCGACACCGACGGCATCGATGGGTCGGAAGACAACGCGGGCGCGATGCTGACGCCAGATAGCCTTGTGCGTGCCGAAGCGGCTGGGTTGAGGCCCAAGCAGATGCTCGACAACAACGACGGGTATGGTTTTTTTGATGCGCTGGGCGATTTGATTGTGACTGGGCCTACGCGGACTAATGTGAATGATTTTCGGGCGATCTTGATTACCGGGTGAGTGATTTGGATGCGGGGATGGATTGATGTTTTTGGTTCATCCCTTGTTTCACCCCCTGCCGGGGGCGACTCACTTTCTTTGTCTTGCCAAAGAAAGTAAGCAAAGAAAGGCGCGCCCGAGATGGCGACCCACTCCTTGAATTTATGTCGCAGAGAGGGAGTGCAGGCAACTCGCTTCGCTCAAACAGGCCTGCACTCTTTTTCCTCTCTGCAACAGAAATTCAAGGCGCCATCTAGGGCAACAAAGTCAACGGCCAAACCATCGACCACGACTGCAGCAGGAACCAGCAACACAACGCGAAGCAATGCGAGCAACACAGCAACAAACGGAGCCAACTAGGACAGCACACAGATTGTGTGGCCGTACCCTGCCCTAGATGGCGCCTTGAATTTGTGTAAGCGGGCGGAACAAAGACGGGGAACTGTTTGAGCGCAGCGAGTTTTCCCCGTCTCCGCCCGGTTACACAAATTCAAGGAAGGGGTCGCCATCTCCGGCGCGCCTTTCTTTGCTTACTTTCTTTGGCAAGACAAAGAAAGTGAGTCGCCCCCGGCAGGGGGTGAAAGGGAGATGGACCACCAAGGTCCGCAAACGCAGCAAGCAATAGCCAGCCCACCGGAGCCATCAAAGATGCGCCGCTTCCGCAACACCAAAATCCTAGCCACCCTCGGCCCCGCCAGCAGCGACAAAGACACCATCCGCGCGCTCTTCGACGCGGGCGCGGACGTCTTCCGCCTGAACTTCAGCCATGGTTCGCACGAAGACCACCGCAAGCGCTACGACACCGTACGCGCGGTGGAGGCTGAGACCGGCCGCCCCATCGGCATCCTCGCTGACATGCAAGGCCCGAAGCTGCGCATCGGTACGTTCGCCGAAGGCCGCGTCGTGCTCAAGAACGGTGATCGCTTTGTGCTCGACCGCGATCCGACGCCAGGCGATGTCACGCGTGTGCATCTGCCGCATCCGGAGCTGTACGCGGCTGCCGCGCCGGGGCAATCGCTGTTGCTCGATGACGGCAAGATCCGCCTGGCTGTGGAAGCCGCCGACCCGACGGCCATCATCACGCGCGTGGTCGATGGCGGCCCGCTGTCGGACCGCAAGGGCGTGAACGTGCCCGACGCCGTGATCCCCATCCCCGCGCTCACCGAGAAAGACCTGCGCGATCTGGACTTCGCGCTCTCGCTGGGGGTGGACTGGATTGCGTTGTCGTTCGTGCAGCGCGCCGAAGACGTGATCGCCGCGCGCGAGATCATCGGCGACCGCGCCGGCCTGCTCTCCAAGATCGAGAAGCCCGCCGCGCTGCTGCATCTGGAAGACATCGTGCAGGCCTCCGATGCGCTGATGGTGGCGCGTGGCGACCTGGGCGTGGAACTGCCGCCCGAGCGCGTGCCCGGCGTGCAGAAGCGCATCCTGCGCATGGCGCGCCAGCACGGCAAGCCGGTGGTTGTGGCCACGCAGATGCTGGAATCGATGATCGAAGCGCCGGTGCCGACGCGCGCCGAAGCCTCCGACGTTGCCAGCGCCGTGTATGACGGTACCGATGCCGTGATGCTGTCGGCCGAATCGGCCAGCGGCAAGCACCCGGTGGCGGCGGTCAGCATCATGAACCGCATCATTGCCGAGACCGAGCGCGATCCGCTGTACCGCAACCTGATCGATGCGCAGCACCAGGCCCCCCTGCCCACGCGCCAGGATGCCATCTGCGCGGCCCTGCGCGACGTCACGCACATCCTGGGCGCGGTGGCCACCGTCACCTACACGTCCAGCGGCAAGACCAGCCTGCGCGCCGCACGCGAGCGGCCGCTTGCGCCCATCGTGAGCATCACGCCGCGGCTGGACACCGCGCGCCGGCTGGCGATTGCCTGGGGTGTGCACAGCACCGTCAGCCCAGACGTGAACAACGTCGATGAAATGGTGGATGCAGCCTGCCGTGCCGCCGCGCGCGAAGGTTTTGCCGTGTCTGGCGACCAGATCGCCATCACGGCGGGCATGCCGTTCGGTCAGGCCGGTTCGACCAACCTGCTGCGCCTGGCGGAGATCTGGCCGCAGACGCTGGTCACCGCACAAACCGAAACCACTGCACTGCAGCCCGAGCCGGCAACGGTCTAACGTGCCTTCGGGCCAGTCGGTCGATCAGACCACCTTGGAGTAGCGCGGGACGAAGGTGACGGGCTTGCCCTCGGCTTCTACCGCGCGCTCCGTGCCTGCCTCGCGCAGGTGCGCATCGAACACCATGGCGATGCGCCGCACCAGCAGCCGCCCTTGCGGCGTGATGACGATGCGTTCGTCGCCGACTTTCAGCAGGCCGGCGTCTTCCAGCGGCGCCAGCGCGGCAAGCTCGTCCGCAAAGCTGCGCTTGAAGTCCAGCCCGTGGCGTGCGCCGAATGCGCGCATGTCCAATTCAAACCCGCACATCAGCTCGCCGATCAACGCCCGGCGCACGTGGTCGTCGGGCGTGAGCGACATGCCGCGCAGCACGGCCAGCTCCCCTGCGTCGACGCGCGCGTAGTACGCGTCGAGGTCCTTTTCGTTCTGCGCATACACATCGCCCACGCGGCTGATGGCGGACACACCAAATGCCAGCATGTCGCAATCGGCGTAGGTGGAATAGCCCTGGAAATTGCGCTGCAGCCGGCCTTCACGCTGCGCGATGGCGAGTGCATCGTCGGGCCGCGCAAAGTGGTCCATACCGATGTAGACATAGCCCTCGGCGACAAGGCGCTCCACCGTCATGGCGAGCAAGTCGAGCTTTTCGTCAGCGGTGGGGAGCGCGAGCATGTCGATCCGGCGCTGCGCCTTGAACAGGTGCGGCAGGTGCGCATAGCTGTAGACGGACAGCCGATCGGGCGCCATCTCCAGCACGCGGTCGAGCGTGGCATTGAAGGTGTCCGTGCGCTGATGCGGCAGGCCGTAGATCAGGTCGAAGCTGATCGACTCGAAGCCAAGCCGGCGCGCGGTGTCGACCACGCGGCGCGTCTCTTCCACACTTTGGATGCGGTGGACGGCGCGCTGGACGTCGGGGTCAAAGTCTTGAATGCCAAGGCTTGCGCGGTTGAAGCCGATGTCGGCCAGGACTTCAAGCGTGGCGTCGTCGGCATGGCGCGGATCGAGTTCGACGGAGATCTCGGCATCGCTGGCCAGATCGAAATGCTCCCGCGTGGCGGCCATCACGGCGCGCATCTCGTCGTGCGCAAGGAACGTGGGCGTGCCACCGCCCCAATGCAACTGCGTCACGCGGCGCAGAGGGCCAATCTGGTTGGCCACCATCGCCATCTCGCGCGCAAGGGTTTCAACGTAGCGTGCGCTGCGCGAGCGATCCTTTGTGATGACCTTGTTGCACCCGCAGTAATAGCAAAGGTTCGCGCAGAACGGCAGGTGCATGTACAGCGACAGCGGCGCATGCAGCGCCGGCGCGATCGCGGCGCGGCGGTGCAAGGCGTCGAGATAGTGGGTGTTGCCGAACCCGTTGTGAAAGCGGTCGGCCGTCGGATACGAGGTGTAGCGCGGGCCGTGCGTATCAAAGCGCTGTGCGAGCGCGCGCACCTGCGGCGCCGACCAGCGGAAGGCGGTGTCATTTGCGGCAGACGGAGCGTCGGCCCGTTTGGCGAACGGAAACATGGGGCGATTGTTGTGGGGGCGATGGTTCATCCTAAAACTGCGGTGCCGGCGTCGCGTTGATGTGTGTCAACGTCGGTCGATGCCTGGACCAAAGCGTTGCTAGCTGCACGCGGGCTGGCACAACGGCACAACAGTGCAGGTCTTCGACGGGTCTTTTCGGGGTTTTGGGTTGTTGGTGCATCCCTTGTTTCATCCCCTGCCGGGGCTGACTCACTTTCTTTGGTCTTGCCCAAAGAAAGTAAGCAAAGAAAGGCGCGCCCGAGATGGCGAAAGATTCCTTGAATTTCCATAACCGGGCGGAGACGGGAAAAACTCGCTGCGCTCAAACAGTTTCCCGTCTTGTTTCCGCCCGCTTACGGAAATTCAAGGCGCCATCTAGGGCAGGAAAGTCAAAGGACAAAAACCAAACCCGAACCCTCGGGGCGCCCGCCCAAACGACAAGGCCAACCGCGCGATGGGTTGGCCTTTTTCTTTTGACGTTGAGCCCTAGATGGCGCCTTGGATTTTTGTTGCGGGGAGGATAAAGAGGGGAGGCTGTCTGAGCGCAGCGAGTTTGCCTCCCCTCCCTCCCCGCGACACAAATCCAAGGGGAAGTCGCCATCTCGGGCGCGCCTTTCTTTTGCTTACTTTTCTTTGGCAAGACAAAGAAAAGTAAGTCGGTCCCGGCAGGGAACGAAAAGGAGATGGACCACCAAGGCAAAACCAAAAACCCAATCACGAAGCCACTGGTTTCTTAGCCGCCAACAACCCCTTCAACGCCCCCAACCGATCCTTCGGCGACATCGCCGGCATCGTGTCCTCCGGCGTCGGGCCGGCATCCTCCCCGAGCTTCATCTCCGCGATATAGCGCGACGGCTCACACACCACCGTCTCCCGCGCACGCTTGCGCTTCTTGCACCAACTGATATGCAAGCTGCGCTGCGCCCGCGTGATCCCCACATACATCAGACGCCGCTCTTCTTCGATCTTCTCGTCGGTCAGATCGTCATCTTCACGGCAATGCGGCAGGATGCCCTCTTCCACGCCCACCAGAAACACGTGCGGATACTCCAGCCCCTTGCTCGCATGCAGCGTGGACAGGCGCACCGCATCCGGGTCTTCTTCCTTGCCTTCGAGCATGCTGATCAGCGCGATGGTCTGCGTCAGCTCCAGCAGGTTCTTGCCGGTGTCCGCCAGGCCATCGGCATTGTCGAAGCCGGTGGCCTCTTCGCCGTCTTCTTTTTCGGGCTTGGTGCCCTTGCGCTTGAGCCAGTCGAGGAACTCCAGCACGTTGGTCCATTTGTTCTGGGCCTGGCGCTCGTCGTAGGTGTCGTACAGGTAGGCCTCGTAGTGGATGCCCTCCATCATCTCGTCGAGCAGCGTGGCGGCGGGCTCCTTGGCGGCGCGGTCTGAAAGCCTCACGATGAATTCGCAGAACACCCGCAGCGGCTCCAGCTGACGCGGCGCGAGTTGCGCTTCGATGCCGCCCATCATCGCCGCCTCGAACAGCGACACCTTGGCCTGCCCCGCGAACGAACCCAGCACTTCCAGCGTCGCGTTGCCCACGCCGCGCTTGGGCGTGGTGATGGCGCGAATGAACGCAGGGTCGTCATCCGCATTGGCAATCAGCCGCAGATAGGCGCACAGGTCCTTGATCTCGGCCTTGTCGAAAAAGCTCTGCCCGCCCGAGAGCACATACGGAATGCGCTCGCGGCGCAGGATCTGCTCAAACAGGCGCGCCTGGAAGTTGCCCCGATACAGGATCGCGTAATCCCGAAACTGTGCGCGACGCTCGAACTTGTGGGCGGAAAGCTTGAAGACCACGCTCTCGGCTTCGTGCTCTTCGTCATTTGCGCTCGTCACGTTGATGGCGTCGCCCATGCCGTGTTCGCTCCACAGCGTCTTCTCGAACAGCTTCGGGTTCTGCGCGATGACCGCGTTGGCAGCGTTCAGGATGCGCACCGTGGAGCGGTAGTTCTGCTCCAGCTTGATGACCTTCAGGTTCGGAAAATCCGTTTGCAGCAGCTTGAGGTTGTCGAGCGTGGCACCGCGCCAGCCGTAGATGGCTTGGTCATCGTCGCCCACCGCCGTGAAGGCCGGCGCACGCAGGTGCGAGCCGCCCGCCAGCAGCTTCAGCAGCTGGTACTGGCAGGCGTTGGTGTCCTGGTATTCATCGACGAGGAAGTAGCGCAGGCGGTTCTGCCACTTCAGGCGCACCTCTTCATTGCGAGCGAACAGCTCGGCGGGAATACGGATCAGATCGTCAAAGTCCACCGCCTGATACGCGTGCAGCGTCGCGACGTAATTGCGGTAGACCAGCGCGGCCTGGTGGTCATCAACGTTGTTGTTGGCGAGCGCCTCGGCAATCGCGGTGTCCGGGTCGACGAGGCCGTTCTTCCACAGCGAGATCGTGCTCTGCACGCGGCGGATCAACTGCTTGTCGGTGGTCGCCAGTTGCTCTTGGATCATCCCGAAGCAATCGTCCGAATCCATGATCGAGAAGCGTGGCTTCAGGCCGACGTGCTCGGCTTCGGCCCGCAGAATCTGCACCCCCAGCGAGTGGAACGTGCACACCGTCAACTGCTTGATGGGGATGCGCTTGCCGTCTTCGCGTGTCTTGCCGTCCATCAGCTTGGCGACGCGCTCCTGCATTTCCTTGGCCGCCTTGTTGGTGAAGGTCACCGCAGCGATGTGCTTCGGCTCGAACCCCTTGTCCAGGATCAGGTGCGCGATCTTCTGCGTGATCACCCGCGTCTTGCCGGAGCCGGCCCCGGCCAGCACCAGACACGGGCCGTCGAGGTAATGCACACCTTCAGATTGGGCAGCGTTGAGCCCGTGGGCGAGACCGGAAGACATGGGGGAGCGGCGGAAGAAAAAAGCAGGCGGGAACGTACAGCGGAGGGCGATGGTAGCACGCGCGGGCGCCCTCCCCGGGGGCCCGGCCCCGCGAGGGCGTGCCATCGGCCGATGGTTGCGGGCGCGCTGGCCACAGGGAGCGGAATAGGAGTTTTCTGATTCATTCGTACAAGCGGCATCCCCAGAATCAAGCCATACGAAGACGTAACTTGTTGTGTCGACGGACTCCCCGTTCTTCGTGCAGGCGCCCGCCACGGCCGGGGGCTTCCCGGGCGCACCCGACGCGCCCGCTTCCCTTCTTCCTGCCTGTATTCGTGGGCGCACCGAGCCGTCTGGACGGCTTTATTCCATCCACCGCCTTTCGGAGTTTTCTCATTTTGCAGCGCACAACGAGAAATTACTCTTTTAACGAAACGCATCAGAAACCATTTTCCGTTACCACCAAACGGCCGGGCCGCCGACACATCGTTTAAATCGGCGCCGAATTCAAGATCATTTGAGGGTTGTTAAATGAACAAGACTTATCGCGTTATTCGGAATAAATCCACGGGACTGTGGATGGTGGCGTCGGAGATCGCTTGCGGTCGAGGAAAAGGGCGTACAGCCTCGATGCTGTTGGCCGCCTCGCTTCTTGGTGGCGGGTTTATGTCCGCTCCAAGCGTCCACGCCCAAACTGCGAATGGCGGCCTGCAACTGTGTGACGCGACCACACCTGCCAACTCGACAGGCTATGGCTCGAATGGCTCGGGGAAGCTCAGCTGCACTTCAACCTCCGCCTCATTCAGCCTCAACAACTACGGGGATACCAACGGGCTCGCCGGCTTTTCCGCCTCTACCGCCCGGGTAACCGGCTATCGAACTGGGCTGCTCGAACTGAAGGGTGACGCCGGTATTTCTCTGCTGGGCGCCGCCACGTTTAACTCCAATGCCTCGTTTTCCGGTCAGCAAATCAAGAATCTGGGCGTAGGTACAGCAGACACCGACGCCGTGAACGTCTCGCAGTTGAAGGGTGTGTTCACTGCATTGGGCGGCGGCGCCCAACTCAATGCCGACGGCACGATCACGGCGCCAAGCTACGCACTCGACAGCAACAAGACGACGGTCAACACCGTCGGCGCGGCGCTGACCAACCTCGACACGCGCGTCACGGCCAACAAGACGGCAACCGACGCCAACACCACCCACATCACCAACCTGACCGACGGCACGGCCGGCTTGGTGCAAAAGGACGCCTCCAACAACCTGACCATCGGCAAGGACATCGCTGGCACCAGCGTCAGCGTGGCGGGCACGGCCGGCGCGCGCACCCTCTCCGGCGTGAAGGACGGCACCCTGAGCAACACCAGCACCGAAGCCGTCACGGGCAAGCAACTGTTCACCACCAACAACCGCGTCGACCAGCTCGCCAGCGGTTCGCTCGGTATCGTGCAGCAGAACGCCAGCACCCGGACCGTCACCATCGGCAAGGATGCCGACGGCGCGGACATCTCCTTCGCCAACAAGGACGGCAACAACCGCCGCCTGGTGAATGTCGCCAACGGCCAGCAGACCACTGACGCGGTCAACCTGGGCCAGCTGAACACCGTCAAACAAACGGTCGTCGATAACGCCCAAGCATCCGCCGACGCCCTGGGCGGCGACGCGGCGGTGGACGCCACCGGCAAGCTGACCGGCCCGACCTACACGCTGGACAACGGCAAGACGTTCACCAGCGTGGGCACGGCATTGAACAACCTCGACGCGCGCACCACGACCAACACGACCGACATTGCCGGCCTGAAGGACGGCACGGTGGGCCCGGTCAGGCAGGATGCCGACACCAAGGCCATCAGCGTGGCCGGCAGCACGGGCGGCACCAGCATCAACGTGGCCGGCACGGATGGCGATCGCACGATCTCGGGCGTGAAGGCTGGCGCGGCGGATACCGATGCGGCCAACGTCGGCCAAATGAACACCGCCGTCAACGCGGTGCAAACCAACGTCAACAACCTCTCGACGACCGTCAGCGGCATCGACACGCGGGTGACACAGAACACGTCCGACATCGCCCAGGCCAAGACGGACATCGGTACGACTAACACCAACGTCACCAACCTGACCAACACCGTCAGCAGCATCGACACACGTGTCACGCAAAACACCAACGACATCAGTACGCTGTCGGGCCAAATCAACTCCGGCTCGGTGGGTCTGGTCAAGCAGGATGCCGACACCAAGGCCATCAGCGTGGCCGGCAGCACGGGCGGCACCAGCATCAATGTGGCCGGCACGGATGGCGATCGCACGATCTCGGGGGTGAAGGCTGGCGCGGCGGATACCGATGCGGCCAACGTCGGCCAGGTCAAGGCGGTGCAGACTGACGTCAACACGCTGAGCGCCATCGCCAGCGCCAATGCCACCGCCACGGTCAATGCCCTGGGTGGCGGCGCCACCGTGGGCAGCGACGGCAAGATCACCGCGCCCACCTACACGCTCAACAACGGCGCGACCACCGTCAACAGCGTGGGCGACGCGCTGGGCAACCTCGACACCCGCACCGTCGCCAACGCGAACAGCATCAGCAATCTGACCGGTCAGATGAACTCCGGCTCGGTGGGCCTGGTGCAAAAGGATGCGGAAACGGGCGACCTGACCATCGACGGGGACGGCGCCGGCACGCAGATCAGCCTGGGCGGCAAGGATGCCTCCGGCAACGCTATCACCCGCAAGCTGACCAACGTGACGGCTGGCACGGCCGACACGGACGCGGCCAACGTTGGCCAGCTCAAGAGCGTGGACAACAAGGTGGCGGCACTGCAATCCAGCGCCGTTCAGTACGACGACGCCTCCAAGGGCACGCTGACGCTGAACAAGGGCGGCAGCGCCACGCAGATCAAGAACGTGGCCGACGGCACGGACGACACCGACGCCGTCAATCTGCGCCAACTGATGAAGGCCGGCATGGTCAACCCCGATGGCACGGTGGCCAGCGTGGTGACCTACGACGACGCCTCGAAGGAATCCGCCACGCTGGGCGGCGCAAACGGCACCAAGCTGACCAATCTGACGGACGGCAGCATCGCCGACGGCAGCAAGGACGCCGTGACGGGCAGCCAGCTCAACGCCAGCTACCAGCGCGTGGCAGGCGCGCTGGGCGGTGGCGCCAGCCTCACCAATGGCGTATGGACCGCACCGTCGTACCACTTCATCGGAGGCCAGCAGTACAACAACGTGGGCGACGCACTGGCCAACCTCGACACCCGCGTGAACACCCTGGAGCAAGGCGACCAGAGCGCGAACATGCTCGACGGCAACGGAAACGACACCGATACGAAGACCGAAGCCGCCGCCACGGGCAGCAACTCGGTGGCCAGCGGCACCAATAGCACGGCGGTGGGCGCGAACGCGCAGGCCAACGCCACGAACAGCGTGTCGCTGGGCAACAACTCGGTGGCCGATCGTGACAACACGGTGTCGGTCGGCTCGCAGGGCAGCGAGCGCCAGATCACCAACGTCATGGCTGGCGTGCAGGACACCGACGCGGTCAACGTCAAGCAGATGAACGACAAGGTCGCGGGCGTGCAGGGGCAGATCGACACCCTGCAAAGCCAGGTCAACCAGCGCTTCGACCAGATGGACAGCCGCATGAACCGCCTGGGTGCCATGAACGCCGCCATGTCGACCATGGTGGCCAGCGTGGCCGGCCTGCAGACTGAGAACCGTATGGCCATCGGCACCGGGCTGTATCGCGGCCAGACCGCGCTGGCCATCGGTTACCAGCGCAAGATCGGCTCGCGCGCAAACGTGACGATTGGCGGCTCCACTGCCGGCGGCACGGAATACAACGTGGGTGTGGCAGCGGGCTACGGTTGGTAAGCGGCTAGTTCCTCGCGTTGCCTTGAGGGCGCATGGGCTTGGTTGGCCGAGGCCCCCTTCTTGTTTGTGGTCGATACAGCACCTGGATCTCGTGTCCTGTGCCACTGCGCGTGGCACGCCAGACTCGTTGCGTCACGCGCACTCGTTTGCGCCCCTCGCTTTACCCCGGGCCGTTACACCGCTTACGCGCCGTTACACGACCGCCGTAAGCGACCATGCGCGGCAGGCCGTTATGGACAGGACAGCGGCTGAATCGGTCGGCCGCCCACCGGAGAACGCACCATGAACCGCATCGTCAAAGCCCTGGCCATCAGCGCCGTCGCCCTGTCTGCTACCACCGGCGCCTTTGCCCAGACGCAATGGCAGAAGGACCACCCGCGCCGCGCCGAGGTCAACCACCGCCTCGCCAACCAGAACAAGCGCATCCACAATGAAGTGAAGGAAGGCGAGATCACCAAGGGCCAGGCCCGCCAGCTGCACAAGGAAGACCGTCAGATTCGCCAGGAAGAGCGCGACATGGCTTCACAAAACGGTGGGCACATCACCAAGCAGGAACAGCGCACACTGAACCAGCAGGAAAACCAGGTGAGCCGCCAGATCGGCAAGTAAGCACCGGCTTTCCGGCAACCCGCGCATCGGCCACACCGGCATGAGGTGTGGCCGTCGTCTTTTGCGCCCGGCGGGGCGCACCGGCCGGCCCCAATTGACAATCCAGCCCCCCTTCCGTAAATTCCGCCCATCCATCCGGGAGAGCGTGCCCGCCGTACACGGCCAGGCACCGCCGAAGGGGTAGCACCCGAAAACTCTCAGGCATCCAGGACCGGGCGGATCGGCGGACATGCGTCCGACCGCACTCTGGAGAGCTGGCGCCGCACGACCACTGCGGGCGCCCACCGAAGGGGCTCACGAACGGCGCGCACCGCTATGCGCCCCGCTTCGCAATCTCTCAGGTACCAAGGACAGAGGGGCCATCTGCGCAGCTGATGATCTTCATGGCGTCACCATGAGGGATCAGGCTGCGCGGGTGGCCTTTTTGCTTTTCTGGTCCCCGTTCAATGCGCTGCGCCTGGCCACGGCGGCGCCATCAGCCGAGAGATTCCATGACGCTCCAACACACGCCGCTCAATGCCATCCACCGCTCGCTGGGCGCCCGCATGGTCGACTTTGGCGGCTGGGACATGCCCGTCAACTACGGCTCCCAGATCGAAGAACACCATGCCGTGCGGCAAGACGCCGGCGTCTTCGACGTCTCGCACATGTGCGTGGTGGACCTCACCGGTGCACGCGTGCGCGACTTCCTGCGCGGGCTGATCGCCAACAACGTCGACAAGCTGCAGACGCCGGGCAAGGCGCTCTACACCTGCATGCTCAACCCCAAGGGCGGCGTGATCGACGACCTGATCGTCTATTTCTTCCGCGAAGACTGGTTCCGCCTGGTGGTCAACGCCGGCACCGCACCGACGGACCTGGAATGGATCGTCGCGCAGAACGCAGCCGCCGGCACCGACGTGACCATCACGCCGCGCCGCTCAGACAACAACGCGGGCGCCGAGCCGCTGGGCATCCTGGCCGTGCAAGGCCCGAACGCGCGCGCCAAGACCTACGCCGCACTGCCCGGCACGCAGGCTGTGGGCGAGGCGCTCAAGCCGTTCAACGCCGGCTTCGTCGCCGTGGAAAACGTGGGCGAGATCATGGTGGCCCGTACCGGCTATACCGGTGAAGACGGCTTCGAGCTGGTCGTGCCGGCCGCGCAGATTGCCGGTGTGTGGGAGCGCCTGCTGCACGCCGGCGTGCGCCCGGCGGGCCTCGGCGCGCGTGACACGCTGCGCCTGGAAGCCGGCATGAACCTCTACGGCCAGGACATGGACGAACACGTTTCGCCGCTGGATGCCGGGCTCGCCTGGACCGTCGACCTGCAAAGCGAACGCGACTTCACCGGCAAGGCCGCGCTGCAAGCCGGCGGCCAGCGCGACCAGTTCGTCGGCCTGATCCTGCGCGACAAGGGCGGCGTGCTGCGCGCCCACCAGAAGGTCATCACTGCCGCCGGTGACGGCGAGATCACCAGCGGCACCTTCAGCCCAAGCCTGTCGCTCTCCATTGCCCTTGCGCGCCTGCCCAAGGACGTGGCCATCGGCACTGACGTACAGGTCGAAATTCGCGACCGCAAGTTGACCGCGACTGTGGTTAAACTGCCGTTCGTGCGCAATGGCAAGGCGCTGGTCAGCTGAACCCCGATTCTGCATCCCCCAATACCAATCTTCCGGAGAAACCTTTCATGAGCAACGTCCCCGCCGATCTGAAGTACACCGAACACGACGAGTGGATCCGCGTTGAAGCCGACGGCACGCTGACCATCGGCATTACCGACTTCGCACAGGAGCAGCTCGGCGACATCGTCTTCCTGGAGCTGCCGGAAGCCGGCCGCGCCGTCGCCAAGGACGAAGCGATTGCAGTGGTGGAATCGGTCAAAGCCGCTTCCGATATCTTCGCCCCGGTGGCTGGCGAGATTGTCGCCAACAACGCCGATGCCGCCGGCGCACCGGAATCCGTGAACGAAGGCGCCTACGAGGCTTGGCTGTTCAAGATCAAGCCGACCAACGCCGACGACGTGAACGCCCTGATGTCGGCCGCTGATTACGAAGCCAAGATCGGCTAAGCCGGTCCTCCGGCCGATGCGCGTGCCCTGACCTGCGCCGCGCATCGGCTTTTGCCTGAATTTCGAGCCCTTGCCATGAACGCTCCGCACCCCGCTTCCTCGGCGCTTGCCGCCGAACGCCCCACCCTGGCTGACCTGGAGGCGCGCGACGCCTTCGCGCACCGCCACATCGGTCCATCGGCCGACGAGCAGGCCCAGATGCTGGCCGCGCTCGGCTACGCCAGCCGCGCCGCGCTGATCGACGCCGTGATCCCGCCGGCCATCCGCCGCCAGGACGGCATGCCGCTGGGCGAATTCACGCAGCCTCTGACCGAAGAAGCGGCGCTCGCCAAGCTGCGCGGCATCGCGGGGCAGAACCGCGTGGCCAAGAGCCTGATCGGCCAGGGCTACTACGGCACGCACACGCCGGGCGTCATCCTGCGCAACATCCTCGAAAATCCCGCCTGGTACACGGCTTACACGCCGTATCAGCCGGAGATCTCGCAGGGCCGCCTGGAAGCGATGCTGAATTTCCAGCAGATGGTGATCGACCTGACGGCAATGGACATCGCCAATGCATCGATGCTGGATGAAGCGACCGCCGCCGCTGAAGCGATGACGCTGCTGCAGCGCATTGGCAAGTCGAAGTCGACCGTGTTTTTCGTGGCGGACGACGTGCTGCCGCAAACGCTGGAAGTCGTGCGCACGCGCGCTGAGCCGATCGGCGTGCAAGTGGTGACGGGGCCGGCGGCCGACGCTGCCAAGCACGACGCGTTCGGTGTGCTGCTGCAATACCCGGGCGCCAACGGTGCACTGCTGGGTGATCTGTCGACGTACCAGGCGCTGACCGACGCCGTGCACGCTGCCGGCGGTCTGGTCGTTGCGGCGGCTGACCTGCTGGCGCTCACGCTGCTGGCCGCGCCGGGCGAATGGGGTGCCGACGTCGTGATCGGCAACACGCAGCGCTTTGGCGTGCCTTTCGGTTTCGGCGGCCCGCACGCCGGCTACATGGCCGTGCGCGATGCGTTCAAGCGTTCCATGCCGGGCCGCCTCGTCGGCGTGACGGTCGATGCGCAGGGCAACCCCGCCTACCGCCTCGCGCTGCAAACGCGCGAGCAGCACATCCGCCGCGAGAAGGCCACCTCGAACATCTGTACCGCGCAGGTGCTGCTGGGCGTGATGGCGTCGATGTACGCCGTCTACCACGGCCCGCAAGGCCTCAAGCGCATCGCCCAGCGCGTACACCGCCTGACCGCCACGCTGGCCGCCGGCCTGCGCGCGATCGGCTACACGTTGGAAGCCGACGCCTTCTTCGACACGCTCACGGTCGCCACCGGCCCGCGCACCGCCAACCTGCACATCGCTGCGCAGGCGCACGGCATCAACCTGCGCCAGATCGACGAGACTCGCCTGGGCATCTCGCTGGACGAGACGGTCACGCGCGCGGATGTCGTTGCGCTGTGGGAAGTCTTCGCGCACGCCGCCCACGCTGCCGCACCGGACTTCGACAAGACCGAAGCGGGCGTTGCCGACGCGTATCCGGCCTCGCTCGTGCGCCAGAGCGCGTACCTGACGCACCCGGTGTTCAACGCGCACCACTCCGAGCACGAAATGCTGCGCTACCTGCGCAGCCTCGCCGACAAGGACCTCGCGCTGGACCGCACGATGATCCCGCTGGGCTCGTGCACGATGAAGCTCAACGCCACCGCCGAAATGCTGCCGGTGACGTGGCCCGAGTTCGCGAACATCCACCCGTTCGCCCCCGCCGACCAGACCGTCGGCTACCGCGAAATGATCGACCAGCTCGAACAGATGCTGTGCGCAGCCACCGGCTACGCCGCCATCAGCCTGCAGCCGAACGCCGGCTCGCAAGGTGAATACGCCGGCCTGCTGATCATCCACGCGTACCACGCCAGCCGTGGCGAAGCGCACCGCAACGTGTGCCTGATCCCATCGTCGGCGCACGGTACGAACCCCGCGTCGGCACAGATGGCCGGCATGCAGGTCGTCGTCGTGGCCTGCGATGAGCGTGGCAACGTGGATCTGGCCGACCTGGAAAAGAAGGCCGCCGAGCACAGCAAGAACCTCGCGGCCATCATGATCACCTACCCGTCCACGCATGGCGTGTTCGAGGAAGGCGTCAAGCGTGTCTGCGAAATCGTGCATAGCCACGGCGGCCAGGTGTACGTGGATGGCGCGAACATGAACGCCATGGTCGGCACCGCCGCGCCGGGCCACTTCGGCGGCGACGTCTCGCACCTGAACCTGCACAAGACGTTCTGCATCCCGCACGGCGGCGGTGGCCCGGGCGTCGGTCCGGTGGCCGTGGGTGCGCACCTCGCACCGTTCCTGCCCGGCCGCGCGGCTTCGGGTGAAGATGCCAGCCAGAACATCGGCAACGTCTCCGCAGCGGCGTTCGGCTCGGCGTCGATCCTGCCGATTTCGTGGATGTACATCGCCATGATGGGCGCGGCCGGCCTGACCGCCGCCACCGAGACGGCCATCCTGTCGGCCAACTACGTGGCCAAGCGGCTTGCGCCGTACTACCCGGTGCTGTACACGGGCGCGCACGACCTCGTGGCACACGAGTGCATTCTCGACATCCGTCCGCTGCAGAAGGAATCGGGCATCAGCAACGAAGACATCGCCAAGCGCCTGATGGACTTCGGCTTCCACGCACCGACGATGAGCTTCCCGGTGCCGGGCACGCTGATGATCGAGCCGACCGAGAGCGAGCCGAAGGTTGAACTCGACCGCTTCATCGACGCGATGATCGCCATCCGCGCAGAAGTCGACAAGGTGATCTCGGGCGAATTCGACCGCGAGGACAACCCGCTCAAGCACGCCCCGCACACCGCTGCTGTGGTGATGGCCGATGACTGGTCGCACAAGTACACGCGTGAGCAGGCCGCCTACCCCGTCGCATCGCTGCGCGCGCGCAAGTACTGGCCTCCGGTTGGCCGCGCCGACAATGTCTACGGCGACCGCAACCTGTTCTGCGCCTGCGTGCCGATGAGCGAGTACGCGCAGGACTAAAACCGGCGACCCAAGCGCGATTGCCGTCGCGCTGCACCTCAGGCGGCCGCCTCGCACCACGGGGCGGCCGTTTGCATCTGAACACCCCGTGCGCGGGCGGCCACAAGCCGACCCGCCTCCTTTTGCAAAACGCCCCCGGAGCCTTACCTCATGGCTGTTTCTGTTTTCGACCTCTTCAAGATCGGCATCGGTCCATCCAGCTCGCACACTGTCGGGCCAATGCGCGCCGCGCTGATGTTCGCCTCCGGCCTCGAAGCCGATGGGCTGATGCCGCAAGTCGCCAGCGTGCGCGTCGAGCTGTATGGCTCGCTTGGCGCCACCGGCAAGGGCCACGGCACAGACCGCGGCGTCATCCTCGGCCTGATGGGCGAGGCGCCGGACACCATCGACCCCGACACCATCGATGCCAAGCTCGCTGAGTTGCGCGCATCGCAATCGCTGTCGCTGCTGGGCCGTCACGCGGTGCGCTTTACCGAGAAGGAGCACATCGCCTTCTACCGCCGCGAGGCGATGGCCGAGCACCCGAACGGCATGAAGTTCCACGCCTTCGACGCCGCCGGCGAACGGCTGCGCGAGGCGCGCTACCTGTCGGTGGGCGGCGGCTTTGTCGTCACGGCCGGTGCACCCAACACGCAGGTGCTCGCCGCGCATGATCAGTTGCCGCACCCGTTCCGCAGCGGCAAGGAACTGCTGGCGATGTGCACATCGACGGGCAAATCCATCGCCCGGTTGATGCTGGAAAACGAACTGACGTGGCGTACCGAAGCCGAGGTGCGCGCCGGCCTGCTCAACATCTGGCACGTGATGCAGGCGTGCGTGACGCGCGGCTGCCGCACCGAAGGCGAACTGCCGGGCCCGTTCCACGTGCGCCGCCGCGCGGCCGAGTTGCATTCACGGCTCACGGTGCAGGCCGAACGCACGCTGTCCGATCCGCTGTCGGTGATCGACTGGGTGAACCTGTATGCGATTGCCGTGAACGAAGAAAACGCTGCGGGCGGGCGCGTCGTCACGGCCCCGACCAACGGCGCAGCGGGCATCATCCCGGCCGTGCTGCATTACTACGACCGCTTCGTGCCCGGCGCGAACGACAACGGCGTGGTGGACTTCCTGCTGACCGCCGGCGCAATCGGCATGCTCTACAAGATGAATGCATCGATCTCGGGTGCGGAAGTCGGCTGCCAGGGAGAAGTGGGCGTGGCGTGTTCGATGGCAGCGGGTGCACTGGCAGCGGTGCAGGGTGGCACCCCAGCGCAGGTGGAGAACGCCGCCGAAATCGGCATGGAGCACAACCTTGGCCTGACGTGCGACCCGGTTGGCGGGCTCGTGCAGATTCCGTGCATTGAGCGCAATGCGATGGCGTCTGTGAAGGCGGTGAATGCGGCGCGTATGGCGTTGCGTGGGGACGGCACGCACTATGTTTCGCTGGATTCCGTCATCAAGACGATGCGAGAGACGGGGGCGGATATGAAGACCAAGTACAAGGAAACGGCGCGGGGTGGGTTGGCGGTGAATATTGTGGAGTGCTGATTTTTGGTTTTTGCGTTGGGGGGGGGGCACCCCCCTTTCGTACCCTGCCGGGGATGAAACAAGGGATGCACCACAAACAACAAATCTAGAGGCCGCACCAAAGAAAACGCACAAGCCCCCGCCCCCGTCCACTCCTATAATCCGCGCCACAGGAACCCTCTTTGGAGACCCGCTGGATGCAATCCCCTCATCCTTCCAAGCACATTCGGGCAGCCAACCTGCCGGAGTTAACGCTACGCGGCATGGTCCTCGGTGCCCTCATCACCGTGATCTTTACCGCTTCAAACGTGTACCTCGGCCTGAAAGTCGGCCTGACCTTTTCTTCGGCGATTCCGGCAGCGGTCATTTCGATGGCGGTGCTGCGCATGCTCGGTGGCACGAACATCCTCGAGAACAACATGGTGCAGACGCAGGCGTCTGCGGCCGGGACGCTGTCGTCCATCATCTTCATCCTGCCCGGCCTGGTGATGATCGGACACTGGCAAGGTTTCCCGTTTTGGCAAACGTTTGGTGTCTGCATGGCGGGCGGCATGCTGGGCGTGGTGTTCACGATTCCGCTGCGTCACGCGATGGTGGTGCAGAGTGACCTGCCTTATCCCGAAGGCGTGGCGGCGGCGGAAATCCTGCGCGTGGGCAGTGGCCAGTCTGCGGACGGTGAAGCCGCCGCCGATGGCGACGCGGTGCCTGCTGCTACCGGCATGCGCGATCTGACCGCGGGCGGCATCGTTGCGGCCATCGTGGCGTCTGCAACCAGCGGCCTGCGCCTGCTGGGGGAAGGGGCGAGCTGGTGGTTCGCAGCGGGTGTCGCAGTGGTGCGCCTGCCTCTGGGCTTCTCAACGGCACTGCTGGGCGCGGGCTATCTGATCGGCCTGGTGGCTGGTCTGGCCATGCTGGTGGGCCTGGTCATCGCCTGGGGCATCGCCGTGCCGTATCTGACCTCCATCACGCCGATGCCGGCGGGCAAGGCACTCTCGGCGTTCGGCACGGATGTGTGGCGCACGCAGGTGCGCTTTATCGGTGCAGGCGTCATTGCGGTGGCGGCCGTGTGGACGCTGGGCACGCTGATCGGCCCGGTGGTGCACGGCGTGAAACGCTCGTTCGGCAGCCTGCGCCCGAAGGCCGACGGCGCGCAGCGCACTGAGCAAGACATGGCGCCGCACTGGATTCTGCTGGTCACGCTGGCTATGGTCGTGGTGCTGGTGATCACCTTTGCTGCATTCCTGGCGCCGACCATGCTGTCGGCCGGCTCGCGCTGGACGTTGATCACCTGCGCGGTGATCTTTGCGGTGGTGTTCGGCTTTCTGGTGGCGGCGGCGTGCGGCTACATGGCCGGGCTGATCGGCTCGTCGTCGAGTCCGATTTCGGGCATCGGCATCATCGCCATCACCTTGGTGTCGCTGCTGCTGTTGGCCATCGGCGCGGACAACGGCATCGTCGGTTCGCCGGAAGCGAGCAAGCTGGGCATTGCGCTGGCGATCTTCACAACGTCGGCCGTGGTGGCCGTGGCGACCATCTCCAACGACAACCTGCAGGATCTGAAGACCGGCTGGCTGGTCGGAGCCACGCCGTGGCGCCAGCAGGTGGCGCTGCTGATCGGCTGCGTGGCGGGTGCCGCGGTCATCTCGCCGGTGCTGGAGCTGCTGTACAACGCATATGGCTTTCCGGGCGCCCTGCCGCGTGCCGGCATGGATGCAGCGCAGGCGCTTTCCGCGCCACAGGCGACGCTCATGACGGCCATCGCCACCGGCATCTTCACGCACCAGCTGGAATGGAACATGGTGATTGCCGGCGTCGTCATCGGCGTGCTGCTGATCGCTGTCGACTGGGCGCTCAAGCAGCGTGGTGGCGTCGCCCGGCTGCCGGTGCTGGCGGTGGGCATCGGCATCTACCTGCCGCCGACCATCAGTACGGTACTGGTGACCGGTGCAGTGCTGGCGTGGATCATCGAGAAGATTCTCGCCAGGCGTGCGCAGGCTGCCGGCGTGCCGTACGAGCGCTATGCAGAGGTGCCGAACCGCCACGGCGTCCTGTTGGCGTCGGGCCTGATCGTGGGCGAAAGCCTGGTGGGTGTGCTGATGGCGGCCGTCATCGGGGCCACGGGCAAGGATGCCCCGCTGGCGATCGTGGGCGCTTCGTTTGAAGGCACGGCGCAATGGCTTGGGCTAATCGTATTCGCCTTGGTATGCTGGGCGTTTGCGCGCCGCGTGCTGGCGGTGCGCCCGACTCACTGACGCTCGATAACCACGCCCGACCATGCTGCTGCGCGACGCAACGCAAGCCGACCTGCCGGCCATCCTCGCCATCTACAACGATGTGATCGCCACCTCCAACGCGATCTACACCGAAACACCGGTCACGCTGGAAGACCGCACCGCGTGGCTGGCGTTGCGCGCCACGCAGGGGTATCCGGTGCTGGTGGCCGATGATGACGGGCAAGTCGCAGGCGTCGCATCATTTGGGGATTTCCGGCCGTACCCGGGCTTCCGCACCACCGTCGAGCACTCGGTACACATTCACCGCGACTGGCGCGGCAAGGGGCTGGGAAGCACGCTGGTCGAAGCGCTGTGCGAGCGTGCTGCAGCGCTGGGCAAGCATCTGATGGTGGGCGCCATCGACGGCGCCAATGCGGGTTCGATCCGCATGCACGAAAAGCTGGGCTTCAAGGAAGTGGGCCGCATGCCCGAGGCCGCCATCAAGCACGGCCAGTGGCTCGACCTCGTGTTCATGCAGCGCCGGCTGGAAGCACCGGAAGCGGCACGCAAAGACTGACCGTTCCCCGGCGGCCGTCGATTATGCAGGCTGCGTTGCGGCCTGCGTCCAGCGCCCGCAACCGCGTCGCACCGTTTCGTGCAGGTTGCGGGTTTCACGTTGTGCCGCGCGGATCCATTCGGCATCCGAGTCGCGCGCTTGCACCATTTCCCGCACCATTTCGAGCGCGCCTTCGGACGACAGCGCGTCGGCATGTGCCGACAGCACTTTGGTTGTCTCCAGGATGTGATCGACCAGCGCACCACGGTTGCCCGTGGCCGGGTCGACGTATTCGCCAGCCAGCCCGAAGCGGCATGCCTGGAAGCGATTGAAGGTGTAGACGAGGTAGTCGTCTTCCACGGGGACGAACGGGCGATCGAGGAGCAGCCAGCGTCCCAGCGCCTGGATATAAGCGGCGATGGCGGCCGCGCGTTCGACGCTCAGCGGGGTGTCCATCACGCGGACTTCGATCGTGCCGTACTCGGGCTTGGGGCGGATGTCCCAGTAGAAGTCCTTCATGCTTTCGATCACGCCCGTGGCGTGCATCTTGTTGAAATACGCGATGAAGGCATCCCACGTGAGCACGAAAGGCGCGCGGCCCGACAGCGGGAAGGCGCTGACCGAATTCATGCGTGCGGAAGCAAACCCCGTATCCACGCCCTGCACAAACGGCGATGACGCGGCCAGCGCTATGAAGTGCGGCACGTAGCGCGACATGGCGTGCAGCAGGTACAGCGCATCGTCCGGATTCGGGCAGCCCAGGTGCACATGTTGGCCGAATACCGTGAACTGCTTGGCGAGGTAACCGTACAGATCCGAGATGTACTGATAGCGCGGCGATTGCGAAATCTGGCGCTGGCTCCACTGCTGGAACGGATGCGTGCCGCCGCCGCAGATGCCGATGTTCAGCGCCGTGGCAGCGTCAGCCATGCGGTCGCGCATTTCGCGCAACTGCCAGAGCGCTTCATCGTGGCTGTGGCAGATGCCGGTGGAAATCTCGATCATCGAATCGGTGATCTCCGGCTTGATGTCGCCGGGGTATTCCTTGCCCTTGAGCATACGCAGCAAGTCGGGCGACGCCGAGGCAAGGTCGTAGTCATGGCGATTGACGAGCTGCAATTCCAGCTCGACGCCAAACGTGAGGGCTTCGGATTTCGAGAATGGTTCGAGGGACATGGGGCTCAGTGCCTCCCTTCGTCTTGTCGCACCTCACCTGCCCAGCGCAGTGAGCGCGCGGTCAGGATCGGAGCGGCAATCTGCTGGATCGCCAGCGTGCATAAAATGATGGCCGCCAGCGGGCCGCCGGTTTGCGGATACAACGCCGCCGTATCGTGCATCAGCAACCATGACAGTCCGGACATGGGCCCAAGCGCCAGGCCCAGCGCGATGCTCTGCCGCATCGACAGGCCCGAGAACGAACCCAGCGCCGTCGTGGCCGCCAGTTTGGCAATGAAGCGCGACAGCACCAGCGCCACCGCCGCCACACCGCCGATCGCCCAGTCCGACGCCTTGAGCGGCAAGCCGAGCGATACGATCATCACCACGATCAAGATGCTGCCCGCGCTGCCGAAGTGCGACGGCCACACACGCGGATGATCGTCCTGGTGCTTGAACACCACCCCTGCCAGCAGCAGCGTGAGCGGCACCGACAGCTTGAGCAGCTTGGCCATCGCCAGTGCGAACAGCACCAGGCCCACCAGCACCAGGAACGCGTAGTGATCGTCACCCGCCATGCGGTGATACAGCGCATGGCCCACCTTACCGACCACCCAGGCCAGAAGCACGGAGCCTGCCAGCAGATACAGCGGGTGGATCAGCGCCGCCGCCCAGTGACCGTATTCGCTATGCAGCCAGCCAGCGGTCAGCGGCACCAGTACGCTTGCGTAGATGCTGTTGAGCGCGCCCAGCGATAGCAACCGTTCGGTCACCTGGCCTTCGGCGCGCAGTTCGTTCTTGAGTTGCAGGAGCACCGTGGGGGACGTGGCCACTGCGATGGCGCCTGCGGCCACCGCCACCGGCGTCGCCACGCCAAACAGCTGCAACACCCAGGTGACCAAGCCCCAGGTCAGCAGGCTCTCGAAGCCGCTTGTGAGCAGCAGCCAACGATTGGCACGCAGCCACTCGAACGAGAGCCGATGCCCCAGTTCGAACAGTGCCAACGCCAGCGCCATCTCGATCAGGATGTGGGTCTGCTCGAGCATGTCGGCGTCGATGAGCGGGCGGCCAAGCACGCCGGCCACCAGCCCCGCTACCGCATAGCCGACGATGCGCGGCAGCTTGAGCGCCGCGCGCGCAAACTCGCCGCACAACGCCGCGCCAACCAGCGCCAGCCCGATCCAGAAAAGGCCGCCGGGTGCGGGCGGCCACGAAGGGAAGAGATCGTGAAGTCCTGTCATGGGCGACATGGTACCCGAAGCCCCCATTTGGGAAAGTCAGCCAAGCACTGACACGCGTTAGAGTCGCGTTACACGATATTTAATAATAGATCGATGATTTTCGATGCAGAAGGCGACAACTCTGCGTTTGGAGTTGCCGGCCGCGGGCAAAGAAAAACCGCCCCGGAGGGCGGTTTTCATACTGCAAATGGCTGAGAGCCGGTCGGATTACTTGCCGCCCACGCTCTCCAGCGGCGTCCACTTGCCGCCGGTGACCTTGTAGACGGTGATACCGCCGTCCTTCAGGTCGCCCTTGTCGTCATAGGCGTAGTGCTTGGCGGTCACGCCTTGCGTGTTGGTGGCAGCCAGGATCGGCAGATACTTGGCCGGGTCGGACGAACCCGCAGCCACCATCGCCTTCATCAGGGCCATCGCACCGTCGTAGGCGTACGGCGAGTACGTCTGCACCGGCGTGCCGAAACGCTTCTCATAGCGGGCCTTGTAGCCAGCGCCGCCCGGCATCTGCTCCAGCGGCAGACCGGCCAGCGATGCCACCATGCCTTCCGCCGCTTGCGGGCCGGCCAGCTTGATGAAGTCGTCGGTCTTGGACATTTCGCCCGACATCAGCGTGGACTTCATGCCCAGCTCGCGCATCTGCTTGAGCAGCGGCGCCGATTGGCCTTCGGCGCCACCGTAGAACACGGCGTCCGGGTTCTTGCTCTTGATCTGCGTGAGGATGGCCTTGAAGTCGCTGGCCTTGTCGTTGGTGAATTCGCGACGCACGATGGTGGCGCCGGCGGCCTTGGCAGCCTTCTCGAACTCGTCGGCCAGACCTTGGCCATAGGCCGTGCGGTCATCCACGATGGCGATGTTCTTGTAGCCCAGCTTCTTGACGGCGAACGTGCCGACCACCGAACCCTGCTGGGTGTCGGACGTCATCATGCGGAACGTCGTCTTGTAGCCTTGCTTGGTGTATTCCGGCGCGGTCGCCATGGCGATCTGCGCGATGCCGGCCTGGTTGTACACGCGCGACGCCGGGATGCTGGTCCCCGAATTGAAGTGGCCGAGCATGCCCTTGATGCCGCTGTCCACCAGCTTCTGCGCGACTGCCGTACCGGTCTTCGGGTCAGCCTGGTCATCTTCCGCCATGAGCTGGAACTTGACGTCCTTGCCGGCGATCTTCGGCTTGGTGGCATTGAACTCTTCAATGGCCAGGGTCGCGCCGTTCTTCATGTCCGTGCCGTATTGCGCTTGCGGACCCGACATCGGGGCAGCAAAGCCCAGCTTGATGACTTCCTGGGCCGATGCGGCGCTACCCAGCGCGCACAGTGCTGCGGCCACCCACAGTTGCTTCAATTTCATTTGTGCGTCTCCTAGTTCAAACGCAATTTGGATCAATAGCGCGACGGGATCACCGTCGCCCTCCTCCCGCTTCGCATTCCATCCGCACCCGTCGTGCGAATGGAACCGCGAATCCTGCTCGTGCTCCCCGTCAGCCGATGGTCATCAGGCTGGCGTTGCCACCCGCCGCGGCCGTATTGACCGACAGCGAACGCTCGATCAGCAGGCGCTCCAGCGCCAGCCCTTCCCCGCCATGCGGCAGGCCTTGCACGCCCACGATGGGGCCGGCACGTCGTGCCAATCCTTCACTGATGGCGCGCAGATGGTCCGAATCGCCGTGGTGCAGCACCGCATCAAAAACCGCTTCGTCGGTCGACCCGACCACACGGACGCGCGATTGTACTGCCGCCGGCAAGCCCCGAAGTACCGCTTCGATGGCAGGGTTTTCCTGCACGACGGCCACGCTTCCGACGGCCAGCACAGCTGCCAACTGCCGCAACCAGTCCGCCGGATCGGCCGCCACGCACAGCACCGCTTCGCGCGGCAACAGCGTGTAGGTATTGCGCTCGCCCGTCGGGCCCGGCAGCGTGGCTGTAGCGCCGGTGGCCGAGGCCGCGGCCAGGCGTTCGCACAGCGCGGCCAGTTCAGGCGCCTGCTTGCGTGCCCAGTCCGTCAGCGCATCGAACGGCGCCAGCAGCGCGCGACGCGCATCGGTGTCGATTTCCGTGCCGGCACCTGCGGTCAACTGCAGCGCGGTGCGCATGCCGTCCTGCGGACACGTCGACAGCAAACGCAGCAGATACAGCGGGCCGCCCGCCTTCGGGCCGGTGCCCGACAGGCCTTCGCCGCCGAACGGCTGCACGCCCACCACGGCGCCGACGATATTGCGGTTCACATACAGGTTGCCGACGTGCGCGCGGTCGACCACGTGCGCGATGGTCTCGTCGATGCGCGTGTGGATGCCCAGCGTCAGGCCGTAGCCCGTGCCGTTGATCTGCTCGATCAGCTTGGTCAGGCCCGAGTTGTCGGCCGTACGCTTCCAACGCACCACGTGCAGCACCGGACCGAAGATCTCGCGCGTCAGGTCCGACAGGCTGTCGAGTTCGATCACCGTCGGTGGTACGAACGTGCCGTGCGCGCAGGCTGCGGGCACCGGCGCCTGATGCACGCGGCGGCCCTTGGCGCGCATGCCTTCGATATGGCCGACGATGTTGTTGCGTGCCTCGGCGTCGATCACCGGGCCAACATCCGTGGCAAGGCGGTCCGGATTGCCCATTGCCAGTTCAGCCATGCCGCCCTTGAGCATCGCGAGCACGCGGTCAGCCACGTCGTCCTGCAGGCACAGCACGCGCAGCGCCGAGCAACGCTGGCCTGCCGAATCAAACGCAGACGACAACACATCGGCCACCACCTGCTCGGCCAGCGCAGACGAATCGACGATCATCGCGTTCTGGCCGCCGGTTTCGGCGATCAGCGGGATCGGCGCGCCGTTGGCATCCAGGCGGCCGGCCAGCGTGCGCTGCAGAATGCGCGCGACTTCGGTCGAGCCGGTAAACATGACGCCCTTGGTACGCGTGTCCTTCACCAGCGCGGCGCCGACGATCTCGCCGCGGCCCGGCAGCAGTTGCACGGCGCCGGCCGGCACACCGGCTTCGCGCAGGATGCGCACGGCCTGGGCGGCGATCAGCGGGGTCTGTTCCGCGGGCTTGGCCAGCACCGGGTTGCCGGCGGCCAGCGCGGCGCTCACCTGGCCGGTGAAAATCGCCAGCGGGAAGTTCCACGGGCTGATACACACCACCGGGCCCAGCGGGCGGTGCGTGTCGTTGGAGAACCCGCCACGCACCTGCGCCGCGTAGTAGCGCAGAAAATCGACCGCCTCGCGCACTTCGGCAATCGCGTTGGACAGCGTCTTGCCCGCCTCGCGGATGATCAGCCCCATCAGGTGCTGCATCTCGCCTTCCATCAGGTCGGCGGCGCGATCGAGCAGCGCGGCGCGCGCCTCGGGCGGCGTGGCTTGCCAGATCGGGGCGGCCGCGGCGGCGGCTGTCAGCGCGGCATCGACGTCGGCTTCGGTGGCTTCCGTCACGTGGCCGACCACGTCGCGCAGGTCGGCCGGGTTGCGCACGGGCTGGGGCGTGGCGCCCGTGTAGGGCGCATCGCCGATGGTCGGCTCGGCGTTCCAGACGGTGCTCGTGCCGGCAAGAAGGGCGGACGACAACGACGCCAGGCGCTGCTCGTTCGCCAGGTCAATGCCCGACGAATTGGCACGCACATCGCCGTAGAGATGACGTGGCAGAGGAATCTTCGGATGCGGCAGGCCGAGCGTCCCTTCATCGGCGTGCATCTTCTCCACCACCGCCACCGGATCGGCGACGAGGTCGTCCAGAGGAATCGACTCGTCCGCAATGCGGTTCACGAACGAGGTGTTGGCGCCGTTTTCCAGCAGACGGCGCACGAGGTAGGCCAGCAGCGTTTCATGCGTACCGACCGGCGCGTAGATGCGGCACGGACGGTTCAGCTTGCCCGGCTTGTTGCCCACGACCTGCTCGTACAGCGGCTCGCCCATGCCATGCAGACACTGGAATTCGTACTGGCCGGGGTAATAGTTCTGGCCGGCCATCTGGTAGATCGCGGCGAGCGTGTGGGCGTTGTGCGTGGCGAACTGCGGGAAGATTGCTTCCGGCGCAGCCAGCAGCTTGCGTGCGCAGGCCAGGTACGACACATCCGTGTAGACCTTGCGCGTATAGACCGGATAGCCCTCCAGGCCGTCGACCTGGGCGCGCTTGACCTCGCTGTCCCAGTAAGCGCCCTTCACCAGGCGGATCATCAGGCGGTGCTTGCTGCGGCGCGCCAGATCGATGATGTAGTCCAGCACGAACGGGCAGCGCTTCTGGTAGCCCTGCACCACGAAGCCGATGCCGTTCCAGCCGGCAAGCTCGGGCGCGAAGCACAGGCGCTCCAGCAGGTCGAGCGACAGCTCCAGGCGGTCCGCTTCTTCCGCATCGATGTTGATGCCGATGTCGTATTCGCGGGCCAGCATCGCCAGCGCCTTCACGCGCGGGTACAGCTCGTTGATGGTGCGGTCGTATTGCGCGCGGCTGTAGCGCGGGTGCAGCGCCGACAGCTTGATCGAGATGCCCGGCCCTTCGTAGATGCCGCGCCCGCCCGAGGCCTGCCCGATCGCGCGGATGGCTTGTTCGTACGACGCGAGGTAGCGCTGGGCGTCTTCCTCCGTCATGGCGGCCTCGCCGAGCATGTCGTAGGAATAACGGAAGCCCTCGGCTTCGAACTTGCGCGCGTTGGCCAGCGCTTCGGAAATGGTTTCGCCGGTGACGAACTGCTCGCCCATCAGGCGCATCGCCATGTCCACGCCCTTGCGGATCAGCGGTTCGCCGCTCTTGCCGATGATGCGCGTGAGGGCTTTCGACAGGCCGGCTTCGTTGTGCGTGGCGACCAGCTTGCCCGTGAGCAGCAGGCCCCAGGTGGCGGCATTCACGAACAGCGACGGGCTCTGGCCCAGGTGGGAATGCCAGTTGCCGTTGCTGATCTTGTCGCGGATGAGCGCGTCGCGCGTGGCCTTGTCGGGAATGCGCAGCAGCGCTTCGGCCAGGCACATCAGCGCCACGCCTTCCTGGCTCGACAGGGAGAATTCCTGGATCAGGCCCTGCACCAGGCCTTCACGGCCGGTACCGACCTTTTGCGTGCGCAGCTTGCCGGCCAGGTCCCGCGCGAGTTGCTTGGCCTCCGAGGCGAGCGCGCCCGGCAAGCGGGCCTGCTCCAGCAACATCGGAATGGCTTCGGTTTCCGGCCGGCGGTATGCGGCGGTGATGGCGGCGCGCAAGACCGATTGCGGTTGCACGCTCTGTGCGAATTCGAGAAACGGTTGCACCGCGGGTTCGTCTCCCTCGTGCACATCCGAGACGGCTGCGGCGGCGGACGGGAGGCCATCCGCCGCCGTGCCGTTTGCGTCATTTGGCAGCTGCCCCCGCTCCACTTGGTCCAGATACGTGAAGATCGCCTGCTTGATCAGCCAGTGCGGCGTGCGGTCAATAGACTGCGCAACGCGCTTGAGGCGTTCACGCGAAGCATCGTCCAGCTTGACCCCGAGGGTGGTTGTAGCCATGTGGGTTCCTATCCAAAGCTGCCATTGCCTGGCTTGTGGCCGGCAAATTGAGCGGATCATACGCCTGGCGGGAATCGAGGTGCAACCTAGTAAAACCCCTTGGTTCAAAGGGCGTAATTTTGGTGCAACCGCACGTGATGGAGGATCGCCTTTTGGGGCCTCGTGGCCCAGGCGGTCGGGCCAAACCAGTAAAACCCGAAACCTCAAATCCGCAGCGGATCAATCTCCAGTTGCCACCGCACGCCTTTCACCGCCTTGCCAATCTCGGCAAAACGCTCCGTCCAGGCCGATAGCAGCTTTTGGAGCGCCGCGCGGGAAGCCGATTCCACCAGCAGTTGGGCGCGCTCGCGGTTGGCCAGCCGCACCATGGTCATCGGCACCGGATCGTGCAGGAAGACCGGCGCACCCAATTCAGCGACAAGCGTCTCGCCCAACGCCCGCGCAGCCGCGAGGAATTCCAGCGCCCGCGCCACCTCCTTGTGCTCGGTGGTCAACAACGCCTGATAGGCAAACGGCGGCAGCCCCGCTTGCTTGCGCTCCCGCAGCAGTTGGCGCGCAAAACCGTCGTAGTCGTGCCGAACCAGCGCCTGCAACGCCGGTGCGTCTGGATACCGCGTCTGGATCAGCACCTCTCCCGCCAACCCGGCCCGGCCCGCGCGGCCCGCCACCTGCATCAGCGAGGCAAAGAGATGCTCCCCAGCGCGGAAGTCATGTGAGAACAGCGAGGGGTCGGGCGCGACCACGCCCACCAGCGTCACCCGCTGGAAGTCATGCCCCTTGGCGACCATCTGCGTGCCGATCAGGATGTCGACGCTGCCTTCGTGCACGGTGTCGAACAGCGCTTCGGCGCTGCCCTTGCGGCGGGTGGAATCGGCGTCGATGCGGGCCACGCGCGCCTGCGGAAACAGCTCGCCGAGTGTCTCTTCGATGCGCTGTGTGCCGCGCCCGAGCGGCGCGATGTCGACGTTGCCGCAGTCGGGGCAGTGATGCGGGATGCGGGATTCGTACCCACAGTGGTGGCAGCGCAGGCGCCGCTCGGGCTTGTGCAGCACCAGATACGCCGAGCACCGCGGGCACCCCGACAGCCACCCGCACGCATCGCATGACAATACCGGCGCGTAGCCGCGGCGGTTGAGGAACAGCAGGCTCTGTTCGCCACGCGCCAGGCGATCGGCCATCGCATCGACGAGCGGTTTGGACAGACCATCGCGAATCTCGCGCCCGGCGCGGCGCTCCAGATTCAGGTCGATGAGCGACACGCGCGGCAGCACCGCTTCCGCCTGCGCGCGTTGCGAGAGCGTCAGGCGTGTCGTGGCGCCGTGCTCCGCGCGCCACCAGGTTTCCAGCGACGGCGTGGCCGAACCCAGCACGACGGGGATGTTGCGCTGCTTGGCACGCCATAGGGCCAAGTCGCGTGCGGAATAGCGCAGCCCCTCCTGCTGCTTGTACGAGGTGTCGTGTTCCTCGTCGACGAGGATGAGCGCCAGGTTGGGCAGCGACGCCAGCATCGCCAGCCGCGTGCCGAGCACGATGCGCGCCTCGCCGCGATGCGCGGCCAACCAGTTCAGCGCACGCGGCTGTTCAGCCAGGCCGCTATGCAGCGCGGCCATGGGCACGCCGGGAAAACGCGCCGCGATGCGCGCTTCCAGTTGCGGCGTCAGGTTGATCTCGGGCACCAGCATCAGCACCTGCGCGGCAGGGTCGCGCGCCAGGGCATCGGCGATGGCGTGCAGGTAGACCTCGGTCTTGCCGCTGCCGGTGACGCCATACAGCAGGAACGGGCTGAACGTGCGGGCCGCCCCGGCTTGAGCAATGGCGGCCACGGCAGTGGCCTGTTCGTCGTTCAGGGCGGGCGCAACGGAAGGCGCCGGCAATTCGAGCGGTTGCGGCAGCAGCGCCTTCGGCCGCAATTCTGCGCGCAGCCAGCCGACGGCGGCCCAATCCCGCAGCTTGGCGACGGCTTGTCCGTGCAGCTCGACGGCAGCACTGGTGGACAGTTCGCCATCGCCGGTCAGCGCTTCGGCCAGGCGCATGGCCCCAGAGGCACGTTTGGGAATGCTCTCCAGCAACGCAGCCCGTGCCGGTTCAAACATCACGTAGACGGTTTCGTTGGCCTGGCGCGCGAGGTTGTCCCAGCTGCCGGGCGTGCGCCACAACGGCGGCAGGGCCGGCAACGTCACCTCGCCCAGCGCACGGTGGTAATAACCGGCAGCAAATTCGGCAAGCGCCCGCCATTCGACGTCGAGCGGCGGCACCCAGTCGAGCACCCGCTCCACATCGCGCAGCTTCTCGTACGGCACATCGGTGGTCGCGGCGGTTTCGATCGCCCACGCCACCACGCGCCGGTTGCCAAACGGCACGATCACCAGTTGCCCCGGCAGCACGGGCTGCGCACACCGGTAATCGAACACCGCATCGAGCGGCGTATCGATCACTACGCGAACAATGGCACCCGACACCTGGGCATCAGAAAACGCGGCGTCGACGTGGGCGGTGGTCATGCGGAGCGCAAACGGTTGAATTGCAAAGGGAATGTTGCGATGCAGCGGCGGATCCTGCACCTGGGAAATGCGTCTTGCCCATCTCACCTTGCCTTCACAGCCATTGCCGTGGCCGGCTCAATGTTCAAGTATTACTTGAGGTTTGTGCCTTGGCGCCCTGATCGGCGACCGTTTTCCGGGCTGTCCACACAGCCTGTGGATAACTTTGTTGAAAAGTCGCCTGCCGTGCCGGCGAAGGCCAATGGATCTGCCGTTTTTCTAGCTTGCACGATTTAGGCGCATGCGGCTTTCTTTCAGAAAAATCAAACACTTATGCGTTGGATGCACACCGCTTTTCCTGTTGCGCCGCGGAAAGACCCAGCCGTGACAGCTTTGTGCATAAGTCAAGTCTTGACAGCCCACTTACGCACCAGAAAACGCGAAATAAATCGCTTGACACCTCTTTCGGGCCAGATGGGGCCACCGGCACGCGAGTAGTCACTCACCCCCACTGCACCAAAGCGGCGAAGATTCCACCCGTGCCCCCGGCTTCACGCACAACTGCGGCCCGATTCAAACGCTATCGCACCGCAGCATTGATCTCGTACGCCTTACTTCGCTTTCGTGCGCAGCGCGCGGCTAAAGCTGTGCACCTCGTCCACCAGCACCGACACGGCTTCGGGCGGCGTGAATTGCGAGATGCCGTGGCCAAGGTTGAAGATGTGGCCGTCGCTATCGCCGCTGGCTGCGTAATCTTCCAGCACGCGGCGCACCTGGGCGCGAATCGCATCGGGTTCGGCAAACAGCACCGCCGGGTCCAAGTTGCCCTGCAGGGCAACGCGGCCTGCCGTTCGCAGACGGGCCTGCTGCAAGTTGACGGTCCAGTCCACGCCCAGCGCGTCGGCACCGGTCTCGGCCATGGCTTCGAGCCACAGGCCGCCGCCCTTGGTGAACAGGATGACGGGCACGCGCTGGCCATCGGCCCCGGCACGAATGCCTTTCACCACACGTGCCATGTAGGCCAGCGAGAACGCGTGGTAAATGCCGTCGGCCAGTGCACCGCCCCAGGTGTCGAACACCATCACGGCCTGCGCGCCCGCCTCGATCTGTGCATTCAGGTAGTCGATCACGGCCTGCGCGTTGATCTCCAGGATGCGGTGCATCAGGTCCGGGCGCGCGTAGAGCATCGACTTGACGGTGCGGAAGTCGTCCGAGCCGCTGCCTTCGACCATGTAGCAGGCCAGGGTCCAGGGGCTGCCTGAGAAGCCGATGAGCGGCACACGCTGGCGGCCGTCCTGCACGAGCGCACGGCGGATTTCCGCCACGGCATCGAACACGTATTGCAGCGACGACATGTCCGGCACCGACAGCGCCGCCACATCGGCTTCCGTGCGCACCGGCTTGGCAAAACGCGGGCCCTCGCCCTGCGCGAACGACAGGCCCAGGCCCATGGCATCGGGCACGGTCAGGATGTCGGAGAACAGGATCGCCGCGTCCAGCGGATAGCGGTCCAGCGGCTGCAGCGTCACTTCCGTCGCGTATGCCGGCGACTTGGCCAGGCCGAGAAAGCTGCCGGCCCGCGCGCGCGTGGCGTTGTACTCGGGCAGATAGCGGCCCGCCTGGCGCATCAGCCACAGCGGCGTGTAGTCGGTGGGCTGGCGGCGCAGGGCGCGCAGGAAGGTGTCGTTGGCGAGCGGTGCGGACATGGCGATGGACTCTTTAGGAGGGCGCCATTGTAAGGGATGGTGTTTTTATCCCGACCTGACCCAGGCCAACATGCCGCAGATCACGGCGCAGATATCACGGCACCTTGTGCGTATCGCCCGCGCGCTGCGGCGGCAGCTTGATCGCCATCGACTTGAAATCCGTGCTGGTGGTCAGCGTTCCGTGCACCACGCCACGCGGAATCACGATCAGATCGCCCGCCCTGACCTCGCGCGACGCGTTGTCGAGCCAAACGGTGGCCGTGCCCGACATCACGTACTGGATCTCGTCCGAGTAGGTATGCGTGTGCTTGGCCACGGTGCCCACCTGGACGCCCACCGTGCCGTTGGCCGCCGTCACCAGGGTCTTGGTGCGCAGCGTACCCATCTCAGCGATCACGGGGCCGATCTCGTCCGGCGTCATGCCGCCCATGTTGATGATCTGCGCCGCGAGCGCCGGCGCCGAAGCCGGAGCAGCCGGCGGTTCCGGCGTTTGCGCAAATGCACCGGCACTGCCGGCAAGGATGGCGGCGGCAGAAACCGCCCGGATCACAGCAGCAGGACGATGGCAATGCATGATGGCTCCTCATGACGCGGCCGCCGTCAAGGTGCGGCGATCCGTGGCGCGTTCGTTGATCCCTTGCGTTTGGCGAACTCGCGGCGATTGTCGCATCGGTGCGCGGACGCGGAGACCTAGGGCGATTGCTGAGAAAGGAGACATCGTGCGCGAACCTGCTCGCCTATAGTGGACGGCGCCAAGCCCACCACCAACACAAGCCACAAGGAGACCGGCATGACACACAAGGGAAGCTGCCACTGCGGGAAGGTCGCGTTCGAAGTCGAAGGCGATCCGGAAAGCGCGATGGCATGCAACTGCTCGATCTGCCAACGCAAGGGGTCGCTGCTGTGGTTCGTGGCGCGCGACAAGGTGCGGCTGCTCACGCCGGAAGACAACGCCAGCACCTATCTCTTCCGCAAGCATGTGATCAAACACCGCTTCTGCCCGACCTGCGGCATCCACCCGTATGCCGAGGGCGTCATGCCCGACGGCACGCCGATGATTGCCGTCAACGTCCGCTGCCTTGAAGACATCGATCTGGCCGGTGTACCGGTCACTCACTTCGACGGGCGGTCGATGTAACGGCGCAGGCGGCGGGCAGCGCTACACCCACATCTGCATCACCCACTCACCTGGCTCCACGGGCGTTCCGTTCGGCATCCACACCGCGTCCAGCATCGGCCGCACGAGATCGAGTTCGGTAGAAATGCCATCGTGCCGGCCAAAGCGCGCGCTGTTGGCGGCCTGCGCTTCAACCACGCGGCGGTCCTGCTCTGCCACGCGGTGCAGGAACGGCCACACGAACCACCGCACAGCCCAGGCCGGCGCCCAGCGGTTTTCCACATGCAGCGTCGCAAACAGACGCGTGCGCAGGTCGTTTTCGGGCGTGAAATGCAACGTGAAGTACAGCGCGCTGCCATTGGCGTAGCGGTATTCAAGCTGCGCGGTCGCGGGTGTGGCGATACCGAAATGCGCACGCTCCATCGTGCGTGGCGACTCGAACAGGCGGTACAGCAAACCGCTTTGCTGCGCCTGACCGGTGTAGTCCACCTGCAAGCCATCTGCCGATTGGGTGACGATCACCGTCATCGGCTGGCGTGCGCCATGGCTGCGCACGAGGCCTGGGTGGACGAGATGCGTGTGCAGCGGGTCGAGAAAATTCTCCAGCGCGTCGGCCGGGCGGGCCTGCCACAACGTGCTCCACAGAAAACGGCGGCTGCCGGCCGGCAAGCGATTCAGGAATTCGGGCAATGCGGCAGGGGCAGCTTCCCCTGGCGGCCGTGCGCTCATCCAGATCAGCCCGTCGTGTTCGAAGACCTGCCACACGTTCGCTTGCACCGCGGGCACAGCGGCGCTCGGGCACATGCCCGGCATGGCAGTGCAGCGGCCGTCGGCGCCGAACGTCCAGCCGTGGTACCTGCACCGCAGTGTCTCGCCCACAAGCTGGCCGTCGGACAACGGCACATGCCGATGCGGGCAGCGATCATCAAGCGCAAGCAGGCCGCCCGAGGGCAAGCGCGCCAGCACCACCGCGCGGCCAAAGACGGTCACGCGCATCGGCTTGTCGCACAGGCGATGCGCCTCGGCGACGGGGTACCAACCGCGCAGCAGCGTGGAGTTCCAGGCAGTCATAACTGAAAGCGTTGCATGATCGGCACGCCGATCCGGGTGGTGAGGGTGCGCAGCACGGCCATGGCGCGGCGCGTGGCGGTCGGCAGATGTCCGCAGTACACGGCGCTCATCTCGATGGCGGGCACGCCGCCGCGCAAGCGCTTGAAATGTGCCGCGCCAGCGCTCAGGTTCAGCTCGGCGTCGCGCGTGATCGTCAGGCGCAACACGTGCGCCATCAGCAGGCGATACAGCGCCGCCTGCTGCGGCCACGTCGTGTCGTATCCGACGAGGGGCGCGGTCAACAACGGCCCCTGCCCAAACACGCCGACCACCGCGCGCAGCACGCCCTGCGCATCCCGAAAGCCCGCGCATTCGAGCAGCCCTGCCGCATGCCACGCGCGAACAAACGCTGCCGTATAGCGCGGGTTCAGCGCGGAATACTTGTCGAGATAAAGCTGCGCATACAGCCGCTCGGCCTGGGCAAAGTCGGCATCGGTAAAGGCGTCGTGCGGCACGAACGTCAGCGGGGTCGCTTCGAGCAGCTTGAGGTCCCGCCGCAGATCACGACGCAGCTCCGACATGCGCGACGCACGCTGCAGGTGCTGGAACAGATACACCTGCCGCGTGGGAATCAGGTCGAAGCCGGCGCCGTGCGCCGCACGCAACCACGCGGCGTGCTGCGTCGTGTTGAGCGAGCGCAGCCAGATCGCGCGATCAGGCCAACGCTCGCGGCACGTGCGCACCAGCGCATCAAGATCAACCTCCGCTGCCGACGGATACAGGTTCGTACTGACCAGCCAGTTGTTGACGGCCACCGCGCGATCCAGTTGCGCATGCCGCATCCACGCATCGGCCACGCCGATTGCGCCGCGCAGGAGCGGCCGCAGCACGCGCGGCATCAGGCGTTCGGATTCTTCCGCCGCATAGCGGCCATACGTGGTGATGGGCGAGCAGACCCAGGCGTTCCCGTCATGACCGGCGCCATCCTCACTGCCGTTGATGGTCACCGGCAGCGGCAAACCGCCGGCCTCCACCACGTCGACCTGCGTCACCAGATTGGCGACGAACGGCTGCGACGCCTGCCCGCGATGCACGTGCAGGAAGGCGCTCGCCTTGTCGGCAAAGCACGCACGCGGCACCGTGCCGGGGGCATTCATGCCTCGGGCAGCTCCTGGCCGTCCCACTCGATGTCTTGCGTGGCAGCTTCGCGCATGTTGCAACGCTGGGCGATCGCCATGCGCGCATAGGCCGCGAGATCGCGCACGCCGCCCCACAGCGGACCGCGGTCGCCCGGCGTGGCGATGACGTCGGTGGCGGCGCGCCAGTCTTGGCGCCATTGGCGCAGCGTGCCGTGGCGCACCGCATCGAACAGCCCCGCCGATGCCATTACCGCAGCCGCCATGCGCGGCACACCCGGCGACGGTTCGATGCAGCCGTCGAGCGTACCGGCCAGGGCGGCGGGCAATGCATCGTCGAGGCCAAACAGGTGGCAGCCGCTGGTCGCGCGCGGGTTGCATTCGAGCGGGCTCACGCGGCCATCGGCCTGCTGGATCCAGTCGAACGAGAGCTGCCCCGTAAAGTCGAGCTTGCGCGCGAAGTTGGCGACGAAGTTGCGCACGGCATCGATGCGCGCGGGCGCGAAGTAGAAGCTCGCGCTGGTCGACATGCGCCAGTCCGGGCGATACAGCGCGTGCGCCACAAGCCTGCCGCGATCGGCCACGCTGTACGAGCAGAACTCCTGCCCCGCCACCCAGGTCTGTACCACCCACATGCCCAGATCAGCCAGCGGCGGCGCATTGCCGGGGATGCCGTTGCGATACAGGCGCACATGCACGCCAAAGCGCGAGAACTCCGGCTTGAGCACCACCGGCCGCCCTGCTGCCCAGGCGCGCGCTTCATCCAAGGTGCGCACCCGCGCAGAGACCGGCACATCGGCGCCGCACGCCTGCGCAAGTTCAAGGAACTGCCATTTGCTGTGCACGGCGCGCAGCTTGTCGAAGTCTTCGGCCAGTACGCGCACGTGACTCGGCAAATGATGCCGATAGCGCGATACGAAGAAGACTTCCTCGCACGTCGGCACCACCAGATCGATGGCCTGCTCACGCACGATGCGTGCGAGCCCCGCCGCGAACTGCGCCGGGGCATGGCGGGGCGATGCCATGCGAAAGGTGGCCGCAACCGCCTTGGAGGCGCCGCTGATCTGGCACGGAATGCTGTCGGCAATGCAGACCGTCCACCCCTGGTGGGCAAAGCGGCGGGCGTGGTCGAGCGCCACCGGCGCGCGGCCACCGAGGATCAGCACATTGGGCATACAGGCGGAGCGTTGAGGTCAGGCAACGTCCGCCGAAGGCGAGAGGCGCAGGGAACGTTGCCGGGGCTCCATTCTAGGCAAAGGAGCACCCGGCCCGGGCGCGTTGAAGAGGGGTACGGCGCGTCAGACGTTGCGCAGCTTGAACAGCCCAACCGTGCGTGCCAGGCCGTGCGCTTGCTCGTTGAGCATCGACGATGCGGCCGTCGACTGCTCCACCAGCGCCGCGTTCTGCTGCGTGGCTTGGTCCATCTCGGCGACGCTGCGATCGATCTGGCTGATACCGGTGCTCTGCTCGTGCATCGCGCCGTCGATCTCGCCGATGATGCGCGCGACACGCTCGATGCCCTGCACGATCTCCTGCATCGTTGCGCCGGCAGCCTGCACGCGCTGCGCGCCGGTCTTCACGCTGGCTTCCGATGCCTGGATCAGATCTTTGATCTCGCGCGCGGCCGTGGCGCTGCGTTGCGCCAACGTGCGCACCTCGCCGGCCACCACGGCAAAGCCGCGGCCGTTCTCGCCGGCGCGGGCGGCCTCCACCGCTGCATTCAGCGCAAGGATGTTGGTCTGGAACGCAATGCTGTCGATCACGCCGATGATCTCGGTAATGCGCGCCGACGACTTGGCGATCTCGTCCATCGTGCTGACAGCGCTCGAGACCACCTCGCCGCCGCGCGTGGCGGCATTGCTGGCGTCGCTGGCCAGGCGCGTGGCCTGCACCGCCGCATCGGCGGAATTCTTGACGCTGGTCGTCAGCTCGGTCAACGCGGCGGAGGTTTCCTGCAGGTTGCTTGCCGAGACCTCGGTGCGGTTGGAAAGATCGCGGTTGCCCGCTTCGATCTCGCCGGTGGCGGACTTCATGCTGTCGACGCTGGCGCGCACTTCCAGCAGCACTTCGCCAATCTTGTCGATGAACGTGTTGAACGACGCGCTGATCTGCGCGACTTCATCGTTACCGACCACGGGCAGACGATGCGTCAGGTCACCACCGCCGGAGCCGATGGTGTCCATCGCATCGCGCACCTGCGACAGGCGGCGGAACGATTGCGAGGTGAAGAACGCGGCGATGCCCACGGCAGCCAGCGTCAGCAGCACCATGGCCACGGCCAGCGCACGCACGACGTTGCGCAAACCGGCGGTTGCCTCGGCCTTGTCCAGCGCGATGACGAGATACCAGTCGGTGCCCTGCACGGCCTGCGCCTTGAGCAGCTTCGGCGCGCCGGCCAGTTCGACCTCCAGCGGTGACGTGGCCTTGGCCAAATTGGCGAGCGTATCGACGGTGAGCGACGGCGCAACGTCGGTGGCCGGCTTGAGCATCAGTTTTGCGTCCGGGTGGGCAATCACCTGGCCATCTTTGGCGACCACGAAGGCGAGGCTGGACGGCGTCGGGTGGACCGCTGCCACCACCTCGCGCACGCCATCGAGCGGCACGGCGCCGGACAGCGCACCGGTGGTTTCACCGTTCTTGACGAGCGGCGCGGCAAACGACACGTAGGGCACGCCGGTCGACACATCGCCGTAAGGCTTGGTGACGAGCAGTTGGCCTGCGGCGAGGGCCTGCTTGTACCAGGGGCGCGCGGTCGGGTCGTAATCCTTGGGCGTGGTGGCGCTGGTCGAGATGAAGCTCTTGTCTGTCCAGCCGATCGTGATGATGGGGAAGCCGTTCGCGTCGCCCATGTGCTTGCCGAAGCCTTGCGGGTCACCGTGCTCGATCACGCCGGCGGTGGCCTTCACGGCCTGTGCCTTGGCCGCGACCCACTTGTCGATGGCGAGCGTGTTGCCGCTGGCAACGGCGGCGAGGTTCTGGTCGATCGATTCCATCGTGTTGGAACGGACGATGGAATACGTGGCGGCGCCGGACAGCGCCAGGGCACCGATCACGGTGGCCGATGAGATGAGGAGAATTCGGGTGCGGAGAGAGGAGATCATGATTCTTCTGGGTCCAACGTTTTGCATGGATCTGACTGCGTACAGTGCTTGCCGCAGCGCCCTCCAGAACCGACCGCTGGCTGTCGGGGCCACCCAAGCAGCTACGGCACCTCACGGACGAACTTGAGCCGGCAAAACCCGTCCCCACGAAGGAATGGCTGATATAAAAGGAAATGCCTCATATGATTGCCCAGGCAATTCATTCCCTTGAAACCCAAGCCCATGCGCGACGCCCTTCACATCGACCCGGCTACCGGCGACATCCAGTTCGCCGGCATCCGCATCACGCCGCAAACAAGAGCCGATGCGCTGCCGGCACGCTTTGCAGTCGGGCCTGTGCGGTCCGTGAGCGTCGAGGGCAAAGACGTCCCCTGCCAATTTGCAACGGTGGCTGCGTTGGACGGCACCACGCCCGTGACCGTCAGCCTGCGGTTTGAAGCCGACGCGCTCGTCAGCGTATTCGTCGAGCTGGCGCAGCCGGTTTCGTACGACGACATCGATGTCGTGGAACAGCATCACCGCCGCTGGATGGCGAGCAAACTTGGCAAAGACCCGGGCGGCCTGACGCGCTATCCCTGGGGCAGTGCCGGTGTGGCGCAAGACAAGAGCGGCGGCGTGCACATTTTTCTGCACAACCGCAACAACACCTGGGGCCGTTGAACATGTTGTAAGACGCCCCGGCGTCGGTCCCGATTGCCGCCCTGGCACCCTTTGCAGTACCGTCGCTGGCATTCCCTACGGAGCCGGGAGCCCTGCGCCATGGCCGTGCTGTTCACCATCCTGAAGATTGCGGTCGTGCTCGTGCTGGTGTCGTCACTGGCCGAGGCGATCGTGCTGTCACTAAGACACGGTTGGGCCAACTACGACTGGAAGGCCGCCGGCGTGTCGGTGGTGGATTTCCTGGTACGCGAGTACCCACTACGCTGGCTGCTGCCGCTGGCGTTCTGGACGCAGGGCCTCGAATGGGTCTACCAGCATCGTCTCTGGACCCTGCCGATGGACCACTGGACGGGCTGGGCCGCGTGCTTTCTGGGTCAGGAGCTCTGCTATTACTGGTACCACCGCGCCGCGCACCGCGTACGCTGGTTCTGGTGCACGCACGCCATCCATCACTCCCCGAATGACCTGAACCTCTCGGCCGCCTACCGCTTCGGCTGGACGGGCCGGTTGACCGGCACGCTCGCCTTCTTTGCCCTCGCGCCGCTGCTGGGCATGCCGCCGCGCATCGTGTTGATGCTGCTGTCGCTCAATCTGCTCTACCAGTTCTGGATTCACGCCACGTGGATCCCGCGCCTCGGCCCGCTGGAATGGGTACTGAACACGCCCTCGGCACACCGCGTGCATCACGCATCCAACCTCGAATACCTCGACGGCAACTACGGCGGCGTGCTGATCGTGTTCGACCGGCTGTTCGGCACCTACATCCCCGAACGCAAAGACGTGCCCTGCCGCTACGGCCTCGTGCACCCGATGCGCACGTACAACCTGCTGGTGATTGAATTCGCGCATTGGCGCGGGCTGTGGCAAGACCTGAAGACCGCCCGCTCGGCCGGCGAAGTTTTGGGTTACCTGTTCTGCCCGCCAGGCTGGCGGCCCGATGGCAATGGCGAAACGACCGAAGATTTGCGCCGCCGTGCTGCGCTCATTCCCGACAAGCAACCGGTCGCCCCGGCCGTCGCTGCCCATTGAAACTACGGCAAACGCAGCGTCTGCGCCAAGTGCCCATACACCACCGCGATCCGCCGCAGATGGCGCGATTCCGGATGCGTCAGCAACCATAGCTCCGATGGATTGGCATCCTGCAGATCGCGCAGCGCCACCAGATCGCTGCGCGCCTGCGCCATCACCACGGGCAGAATCCCGACGCCCATGCCCATCCCCACCATTTCGGCCGCGATCTGCAGGCTGTTGACGAAGTAGGTCGGCATGACCTTGGGGAAATGCCGTTTGCGCCAGCTGACCGACGGATGCTCCGGAATCGCATCATCAATTGCGAGCCACGGCGTGCGGCCGGCTTCGACATCGGCGTAGGTGATGCCGCTCGTGCGCCCGGCATACAGCCCCACGCGAATCGACCCGATGTGCTTGCCCACCAGATGCTGCGGCGGACGACGCGTGGCCCGCACGGCAATGTCGGCATCGCGCCGGGTCAGGCTGGCCAGCTCGTTGCTCACACGGAGGTCGTAGTCCAGGTTCGGATGCTGAGCGTGCAGCACCTTCAACGCGGGCGCGACCAGGCCGACGAGAATTGTGTCGGTGGTCGTGATGCGCACCGTGCCCGACACCTGATCCGGCGCCGCATGCACCGCCGATCGCGCGGCCTCTAGCGCCGACTCCACCTGCTCGGCCTGTTCCGCCAGGGCCTGCGCCAGGTCCCCTGCCAGATAGCCTGTACGCGAGCGCGCAAACAGGGTTGCCCCGAGCCCCCGCTCGATGCGCTGCAACGACCGGAACACGGTGGAGGCATCCACGCCAAGCCGTTCGCCCGCTGCCGCCAGCGTGCCCGTGCGCACCATCGCCAGCACGATCTCGAGGTCTGCTGCGCTCAATTTGTATTGCGTCTGCGCAATCATGATTTGCTGTCCTGCCTATTTCATTGGCACTGACGCAATCCTACAGTGTCATCACCGCCGCCGTTGGCGGCTTCCCAACCCGTTCACGAGACTACGACCATGAAGCTCTACTACTCCGCCGGCGCCTGCTCGCTGGCCGTGCATATCGCCTTGCGCGAGGTGGGTGCGCAGTTTGACCTGACCGCCGTCGACCTTGCCAAGCACATCACCGCCGACGGCACGGATTTCTACACGATCTCGCCGCGCGGTTACGTGCCGCTGCTGGAACTGGCCGACGGCTCGCGCCACACCGAAGCCGCCGCGCTGCTGCAATACGTGGCCGACCTCGACCCGACGCAAGCGCTGATCGGCAAGCCCGGCAGCGCGCACCGCATGGCCGTGATCGAATGGCTCACCTTCGTCAGCACCGAGCTGCACAAGGGCTTCGGCCCGCTCTGGTACAAGGAAACGCCCGAAGCCACACGCCAGGGTGCCAAGGACAAGCTCGCCAAGCGCTTTGCCGAACTCGATGCCCGCCTCGCCAAACAGCCGCACCTGGCCGACACCTACAGCGTGGCCGACGCCTATGCCTTTGCGGTGCTGAACTGGACGAACTTCCTGGCGCTGCCGATGGGGGCGTACTCGCATGTGCAGGCGTATATGGCACGGGTGGGTGCGCGACCGCAGGTCCAGGCGGCTTTGATGGCGGAGGGGTTGATCAAGGCCGACGCGGCCAGCACCGTCGCCTGATCGGTGTTCAAGGATCGGCGGGCACTAAACAAAACCGCCGATCCCACCCCCTACTCCGCCCAACGTTTGCGGAACGTCTTACAACAGATCCCCATGTTGTGGATGGGCTCAATCCGGGCCGCACGCCGTCCTGTCATAGGCGCATCGCTACAATCGCACCCTTTGCGTCTTCTGCAGTCCGCAGGTCTCCCCATGTTCAAGCACGTTGTTCTCGCCCTGGCCGTTGCGGCCGCGGGCTTGCCGGTTCTCGCTCGCGCGGAGGTGCGCGGCGCAGGGTCAACCGCCGCTGCGCCGGTCTATCGCGTCTGGTCAGCGGGGTACGCCGCGTCGTCGGGCGTGGCGCTCAACTATGACGCGGTGGGTTCGGGGGAAGGCCTGAAGCGCATTCGCGCGGGCGCGGTGGATTTTGGCGCGTCCGACGTGCCGCTCTCCAGCGCGGAGGCAGCCAAGGCGGGCCTCGTCTGCGTGCCGTCGGTGGTAACGGGTGCGGTGCCGTTTGTGAACGTGCCGGGTGTGCCGCGCGGTCAACTCAAGCTGACGGGCGAGCTACTGGCCCAGATCTTCCTCGGCAAGGTCGAGAGTTGGGATGCGCCCGAGCTGCGCGCGCTGAACCCGGGCATGACGTTGCCCAAGCTCAAGATCCATCCTGTCGTACGCTCCGACAGCTCAGGCACGACGTACCACTTCACCGACTACCTGAGCGCCATCAGTGCCGACTGGAAAAGCGCTTACGGCACCAAGTCGACCATCAACTGGCCCGCCGGCTTCACAGCCGCCAAGGGCAGCGGCGAAGTGGTCAAAGCGGTGCAGGCCACGCCCGGCGCCATCGGTTATGTCGACTACAACTACATCCTCGACAACGATCTGAGCGGCGTGCAGTTGCGCAACGCGGCAGGCCGCTTTGTCAGCGCGCAGGTAAGCGGCTTCCGTGAAGCCGTGATGCAGAGCGCGTGGAACCGCAAGGGCGATTTCACCGCGCCGTTGGTCAACCTGCCGGGTGCAGAGACGTGGCCCATCACCATGGGCACCTTCATCGTCGTGCCGGCGGTCAGCGCATCGGGCGCGCGCACGCTGGCCGCGCTCAAATTTCTGACGTGGGGTTACTTTCACGGCGACGAACTGGCCGCGCGTGCGAAGTTCGTGCCGCTGCCCGAGCGCGTGCAGGCGATTGCGTATCGTGAACTGGCGCGTGTGACAGATACGTCGGGCGCCGCCATCGGCTTGCAGAGCATGCCTGCGAACTGGGGCAAGTGACCCTTGCCGGTGCAGTCTTTGCACCGGCAACAGCACCGTTTTGATGCCGCGCAGGCCGCCCGCTGAAAGCTTTGCAACAAGGCTGGATTGTTCGGGGGCGTTTCCTATAGTGGTCACTCGCTGCGCAAGTCAGCCCCGCGCGTCACTGCCAAAGCAACGACGGGAAGGAAACATGGGTACCGCCATCGCAGACCAGGACGAGCAAATCCACCAAATCGCACACGACACCGGCGCACCGGCCGATCTCGTTCGCGAGCAGTACATACAGACAATGCGCACATTGGCCGCCGACGCCAGCGTGCACGACTATCTCTCGCTGTTTGTCACGCGCCGGGTGCTTGCCGCGTTCCGTCCGCGCGGCACGCCGACGCGTTAGCCCCGCGCCCTGCTTATTCCTCGCTGATCATTCCGACGAATGCGTGCGCCGCGCGGCGCATCCATTCGCGTGCGCGCTCGGCCTCGAACTGAATGCGCGCAAAGGCGTGCGTCATGCCCGAGGCTTCGATGGTGATGACCTGCGCGCCATGCTGCACGAGGTAGTCGGCGTATTGCAGGCCGTCGTCACGCAGCACGTCGTGCGCCGCCACGATGACGACGGTGTCGGGCGGCGTATATGCCGGCGCGCTTGCCATCAGGAAGATGCGCGCATCCTGCTCGGCGAGTGGCTTGGCGAGGGCCTGTGCACCGATGTATTTCTCCCAGTACCAGCGCATTTCATCGCGCGTGAGGCCGGGGCCTTGCGCAAATGCGTTGTAGCTCTCGCTGCCAAAAGCCGGCGTGGTGACGGGGTACAGCAGGAACTGCGCGTTGACGAGGCCCGGGCGCATGCCCTGCGCGGCCTGCACCGCGAGATGTCCGCCCGCGCTATCGCCACCCACAGCCAGGAAATCCGGAGCGAAGTTGAGGTGCACGCGCTGCTCGGCCAGGTACGCGAGCGCGTCGCGTGCATCGTCGGCCGGAGTGGGAAACGCATGCTCGGGCGCGAGGCGGTAATCGACGCTCACAACGGCGCAGCCTGTGTCTTGCGCCACCAATGCGGCCAGCATGCGGTGCGTTGTGCGCGGGGCACCCACCACCCAGCCGCCACCATGAAACCACACCAGCAAACGCGGCGTTGCCACGCCCTTCGGACGAAAGACGATGGCGTCGAGCGTGCGCCCGGCAAGCGGCAAGCTGATGTCTGAAACGTCAACGCCATCGGGATCGGGGCGGTCAGATACCGCAGCAATCGCCTCGAAGCGCGCGCGCTGCGCACGTGCATCTTCGGGCGGCGGCAAGGCGCCGAATTGTTCGGCAACGCGTTGGTAGAACTGCAGGATTTGCGGATCGACGGCCATGATGTAAGCGGGATGCGATGACCGTCAGAGTGTAGCGCGCCGGGCCGGCTCAACCCGTTCGATGCGTAGAGACGTCGATCGGCGCAGGCAGCAGCGGAACGTGAGTCCCCCTGCGCCGCCGCATCTCTCACAAAGAATCGCGGCCGGAGTTCAATTGCGCTCGCCGATGCCGAGTCGCCAGTGCTCGATCTTCGTGCAGCGGTCTTGCACGGCCGGAATACCGGCGTTGCGTGCCACGGCCATCGCCTCGTCATTCACGATGCCGAGCTGCACCCAGATGCCGCCCACGCCCAGCGTCACGGCTTCCTGCACGACGGGCAGGACCTGTTCTGCGCGACGGAAGATATCGACCAGATCGATGCGCTGGCCGGCGGCGGCGAGCGTCGTCGCAGCTTCGGTGAGCGTGGCATAGCAGGGCTCGCCGAGCACGTCTTCGCCCGCGTGCTGCGGGTTGACGGGCACGATGCGATAGCCCGCCTGCTGCAGATAGCGCGCCACGTCATAGCTGGGCCGCGTGGTGCGCGGCGACAGCCCGACCACGGCGATGGTCTTGCCGGACAGCAGCCGGCGCATGGTGGCTTGCTCGTCGACGTAGGAAGGATTGGCGGACATGGTTGGCGATGCGAATGCAATCAGGTTGTGGGCCGCTTGCATGCGGCACCCAGGTCATCGACGCGCACGGCGGCACGGAACGCGCCCGACGAATACGGCCCCACCTCATACGGCCCGTAGTGCACGACGATGCGGTCACCTTGCAGCGTAAACGGAAACGCGGCGTTACGCAGATCCTTCTCCTTGAGCGCGCCGCGCGGCGCATCTGGGGCGCCTTCGCGCTTGAGTGCATCGACGATCTGCGTGTTGAAGCTCTGCAGGCAGGCCGATGTAGGGTTCAGCACATCGGCCAGGGCGATCGGCTGAAAGCCTTGCGCGCCGCGCCGCCAGTTGCCCGCCGTGAAGCTGTAGTTGCCGTGCGCGCCCCCGCTGTAGGCCCACACCATGCGCAAAAGGCTCACGGTGTCGCCCAGCCCGATGGCACTGATGCGGACGACGCATTCGGTGTCGTACTGGTCGCACTTACGAACGCGCAGCGATTGGACCAGCGCGTCGACGGCGGCGTCGCCCGTCACCGGATAGCGCTCCGTCAGCTTGGCCTGGCCGGAGGCGCCCGTGGCCTCCTGATAGCGCGCCACGCGCTTGAGCGTGAAGGGTTGACTGCGGCCACCGTCGCTCCAGGTGCCGGTGGCGGTGGCGCCGTCGGCCGAGAGCGCACCGGAGAGCGTGCCGCCCTCGCGCACGATGGGTTGGCCCGCGGCATCGAGCGCTTCTGCACGCTCGCGCCAGATGAATCGACGCTCGGGCGCATTGCGGCCTTCGATCGTCCAAAGGGCGCGGCCCTGGGGGCGGTCATCGTAGGCCTCGCCGGTGAGCGTGTCGGCCACCGCGTCCTTGTCTTTGTCCTGCTCTTTGAGTGGCGGGTCGTACACGTTGAGCCAGATGTTCCAGCCGAGGCTGTCCGCGCCCTTGCCCACTGTGCCCTGCCAGAAACTACCGGCAGGGCGCTCGTACTGCTCTTTCGTTTTTGCAAGCGCGGCGGTTGGCGCAGAAGCAACAGGTGTAGAGGCGGCCGGCGCACTCGTGGGCGTGGCAGGCGGAGCGGGGGCCTCTTCGGTACCGGCCTGTGCGGCCTCCACCCCGCCAAGTGACACCATCAAGGTAACAAAAACGCCCGTTGCCACCGACTTTTGCAACACGTGGTGCACTGCATGCCTTTGCATGCCTCCCTCCTATGAATTGGCCACCTCAGACTAGGGCATGCACCGCTGGCTCGCCCTTCTCCAAGCCCAGTCTGCCTAAGCGGAAAAGTGATGGGACTGTGCAGGTGCAGCAGGCGTTCCCTGCGCACCCCTTCCAGGCGCTTTCGGCTTCACGCCAAGCGGCTTTTGCAACGCTTGCATTCGATTGCAATCCGACACACTTTGTTACGCCTCAGCACCACCCCGTCACCCACAATGCCTTCGCACCCCAGCGTTTGTGTCCAATTGTTGTGCGCCAGATGAGGCGCCCGATGGCAATTCCGCCCGGCACGATGGCGACGACACAATCTCGGGCGCAAGGTTACCCCCTCCTTTCGAATTGACCCCTCGAAGGGATTTCCCGTCCGCGCGGTGCTCCCCGGCCCGCGCGCTTTTTTTTTTGTGTGCGCAATTCGCGCGCCTGCCCGCCTTCCTTCCCCCCTTGCGCAGCGCATGGGATCCGGCCGATCCGTCTGCCAGCTCGCGATCTCCGCGAAACACGCTCTTACAAAGCCAAGTCGACCCCTCGACGCCTGCCGCGTTAAATGGAGACATCCACGCGGCACAGGCCGCCATAAAAACGAGGGCTCGTCATGTCCAATGTTTCCCGTCGTTCTCCCCTATCCGGTGTACGGCTGCCGCATGTGTTGCGCGCGGTAGGTGTTGCCGCCGTGTTGCTCGTCTGCGGTGCGCAGGCTGCAATGGCCGCCGATCCGGCTTCGCGGGTGGCGCGGCTGTCGGACTTTTCCGGCACGGTGAGCTTTGCGCCCGCCGGTTCCGACGATTGGGCCGGCGCCTCGCTCAATCGCCCGTTCACCACCGGTGACCGCCTGTGGTCCGACCAGGGCAGCCACAGCGAGCTGCACGTCGGCTCCACGGCGCTGCGCCTGGGCCAGAACACCGGTGCCACGCTCGTCGACCTGGACGACCGCAACACGCAAGTGAAGCTCACGCAGGGCGCGCTGTCTGTCCGTGTGCGTTCGCTGCCGGCCGACCAGACCATCGAGATCGATACGCCAAACCTGGCGTTCACGCCGCAGGCACCGGGAGAATACCGTCTCGACGTCGCACCCGATGGCTCCAGCACGACCGTCACCGTGTGGCACGGCCAGGGCACGGCCTACGGCGATGACCGCTCCACCCCGCTGGGTGCCGGTCAGCAAATCCGCTTCGGTGGCACGGACCTCGCCGAGGCCGGCGGCACCGACAACCCCGGTCGCGACGCCTTCGATCGCTGGGCGGAGTCGCGCGATGCCCGCGAAGACGCTTCCGTGTCGGCCCGCTACGTCGGCCGCGAAATGACGGGCTATGAGGCCCTCGACGACAACGGCACATGGCGTGAAGAAGACGGCTACGGCGCCGTGTGGGTACCGCGCGCCGTGCCTGCCGGCTGGGCACCGTATCGCACGGGGCATTGGGCCTGGGTTGCGCCTTGGGGCTGGACGTGGGTCGATGACGCACCGTGGGGTTTTGCGCCCTTCCACTATGGCCGCTGGGCGTACGTCGGTACGACGTGGTGCTGGGTGCCCGGGCCAGTGGTACCGCGCCCGGTGTATGCGCCGGCACTCGTCGGTTTCGTCGGCGGCGGAGGTGGCGGCGGCGTGAGCTGGGGGATCAACATCTCGATCGGTTCGCCGGGTGTGGCATGGTTCCCGCTGGCGCCGGGCGAGGCATATCGCCCCGTGTATGCGGCCAGCCCGACGTACGTGACCAACATCAACCGCACGGTGGTGGTCAACAACGTCACGGTCAACAAGACCATCATCAACAACACCAACGTGACCAACGTTCGAAACGTGAACCGGGTCACGTACGTCAACGCCAACAACCCGGCCGCTCTGACGGCGGTGCCAGCCAAGACTTTCGTCAACGGCCAGCCGGTCGGCCCTGCCATGACGCACCTGCGGCCGGAACAATTGCGCGCACAGATGGCGCACGCACAGTTTGTATCAACGCCGGCGCTGGCACCGGTGCGCGCCAGCCTGGCGGGTGCGGCGGCCAACGGCGGGCCACATCAGTTGCCGCCACCGCAGGCGTTTGCCCGTCAGGCGATAGCGGTGCACGCACCCGCTGCGCCAGCAGGCGGACACGATGCGTTGGCAGAACGCTTCCGCTCACAAGGCGGTGCGCTTCCGGGCGCAGGCCCTGCATGGACGGGCGGCAACATGGGGCCCCGCGTGATGCCGGTGCGAGGTCAACCCAATACGGGGATGCCGCCCGCACCCGCGGCTGCGCAGGCAGCGGGGCTACGTTTGACGCGCGCCGCGCCCAATGCGCCCGCACACGCAGGTAGCGAGCCTGGCCGACCGCCGGAACAGCGCGGCCCGAATGGTCCGCAGGGGTTGATGGGCTCCCCGAACCCGCAGAGTGCACAAGCGCCCCATGGCGCCCAGCCCGGACCGGCTCCGCAGGGCCTGATGGCCCCGGGTTCGATCAATCGTCCACGCCCGCTGCCGGGTGCGGCCGCGCCGCAGGAGCGCCCAGGGCAACCGCAGGCTGTGCAGGCGCCGCAAGGCCCAGCCGGCATGACGACGCGCCCGCCGCAGCGCGAAGGCGCGCCCGGTACACCGCGTGACGAGCGCCGGGCTTTCGAGCCGCGTCCGCAACCTCAACCGCAGCGCGGTGGCCAGGAGCCGAATCGCTTCACCGGCAATCCGGCGCCGACCATGCAGGAGCGCCCGCGCAACGAGCCGCCGCAGATGCGCGCACGCCCCGAGCCTGAACAACGCCGGCCGGAACCGCACATGGAAGCCCCGCGTCCCGCACCGCAACCGCACGTTGAGATGCGCCCGCCGCAACCGCAGCCCCAACCGCGCCCGCCTGAAGCCCGTCCGCCGCAACCTCAACCGCAGGCACAGCCGCCTCGGCAGGAACACCACGAAGCCCAACCGCATCCGCAAGGCAATCGCGGTGAAGAAAAGCGCGAAGGTGAGCACCGCTGAGCCGGCTCCAGCCTGTTCTCAGGCGAAAAAAAAAGCAGCCCTTCGGGGCTGCTTTTTCGTCTGCGCCGGCCAATGACACCCGCCGGTACACACTTGCCTTAGCGCTTGCGACGCAGGCGCGCGATCGCTGCAAGCTGCGCAGCGGCCACGGCCAGTTCACCTTGCGCACGGGCCAGATCCAGGTCGCTGCTTTGGTTCTGCAGCGCCTCTTCGGCCGCACGCTTGGCTTCGTTCGCCTTGGCTTCGTCCAGGTCGTGACCGCGGATTGCGGTATCGGCCAGCACGGTCACCTTTTTCGGCTGCACTTCGAGAATGCCACCAGCAACGAACACGAACTCTTCGCCGCCGTCTTCCTTCTCGATGCGCACGGCGCCCGGCTTGATGCGCGTGATCAGCGGCGTGTGGCCGGGCAGAATGCCCAGCTCGCCGGCTTCACCGGGCAGCGCCACAAACTTGGCATTGCCGGAGAAGATCTCGTGCTCAGCGCTGACGACGTCTACATGAATGGTTGCCATCTCGATTCCTTTGCTCAGAAAAGCGGCTTCCTGAATGGGCTTCAGGAAGCCAGTACTGGCCCCGGCTTACGCGCGGTGCCAGACCGTGCTCTTACTGGAGCTTCTTGGCCTTCTCGAAGGCTTCGTCGATCGAGCCGACCATGTAGAACGCCTGTTCCGGCAGGTGATCGCACTCGCCGTCCACCAGCATCTTGAAGCCGCGGATGGTTTCCTTCAGCGGCACGTACTTGCCCGGCGAACCCGTGAACACTTCGGCCACGTGGAACGGCTGCGACAGGAAACGCTGGATCTTACGAGCACGGCCCACGGCCAGCTTGTCTTCCGGCGACAGTTCGTCCATGCCCAGAATCGCGATGATGTCGCGCAGTTCCTTGTAGCGCTGCAGCGTCTTCTTCACGCGGTCGGCGACTTCGTAGTGCTCCTGGCCAACCACTTGCGGGTCGAGCTGGCGCGAAGTCGAGTCGAGCGGATCCACTGCGGGGTAGATACCCAGTGCAGCGATATCACGCGACAGCACGACGGTCGAGTCCAGGTGCAGGAAGGTCGTTGCCGGCGACGGGTCGGTCAAGTCATCGGCAGGCACGTACACGGCCTGGATCGACGTAATCGAGCCGGTCTTGGTCGACGTAATACGCTCCTGCAGCTTGCCCATTTCTTCAGCCAGCGTCGGCTGATAGCCCACGGCGGAAGGCATACGGCCCAGCAGTGCCGACACTTCGGTACCGGCCAGCGTGTAGCGGTAGATGTTGTCGACGAAGAACAGGATGTCACGGCCTTCGTCGCGGAAGCGCTCAGCCATCGTCAGGCCGGTCAGCGCCACGCGCAGACGGTTGCCCGGCGGCTCGTTCATCTGGCCGAACACCATGGCCACCTTGTCGAGCACGTTCGAGTCCTTCATTTCGTGGTAGAAGTCGTTGCCCTCACGGGTACGCTCGCCCACGCCAGCAAACACCGACAAGCCCGAGTGCTGCTTGGCGATGTTGTTGATCAGCTCCATCATGTTCACGGTCTTGCCGACGCCGGCGCCACCGAACAGACCCACCTTACCACCCTTGGCGAACGGGCAGACCAGGTCGATCACCTTGATGCCGGTTTCGAGCAGGTCAACCGACGGCGACAGTTCGTCGAACTTCGGAGCCTTCTGGTGAATCGCGCGCTTTTCGTCGCAAGCGATCGGGCCGGCTTCGTCAATCGGACGACCCAGCACGTCCATGATGCGGCCCAGCGTGCCGTGACCGACCGGCACCGAGATCGGTGCGCCGGTGCCCTTGACTGCCATACCGCGGCGCAGGCCGTCGGACGAACCCAGCGCAATGGTACGCACCACGCCGTCGCCCAGCTGTTGTTGCACTTCGAAAGTCAGCCCCTTCTCGGCAAACGACTTCTCGCTGCTGTCTTCCAGCACGAGTGCCTCGTAAACATGGGGCATTGCGTCGCGCGGGAACTGGATGTCCACCACGGCGCCGATGCACTGCACAATCGTTCCGATACTCATTTGTATCTCCAATAACTTAAATCTTTGCCGTGGGCGTCAAACCGCTGCCGCGCCGCTGACGATCTCGGACAGTTCCTTCGTGATCGCTGCCTGACGGGTCTTGTTGTAGACCAGTTGCAGTTCGCCGATCACGTTCTTCGCGTTGTCCGAAGCCGCCTTCATCGCCACCATCCGGGCCGATTGCTCGGAGGCCATGTTCTCGGCCACCGCCTGGTACACCAGCGCCTCGACGTAGCGGATCAGCAGTTCGTCGACCACCGTTTGCGCGTCCGGCTCGTAGATGTAATCCCACGAGTAGGCCTGCTTCTCGGCGTCGCTCTGCGCGAGCTTGTCGGCGGTCAGGGGCAGCAGCTGCTCGACCACCGGCTCCTGCTTCATCGTGTTGATGAAGCGGGTGTACGCGAGATACACGGCATCGATCTGGCCAGCGTTGAATGCGTCCAGTTGCACCTTGATCGCGCCGATCAGCTTTTCCAGATGCGGCGTGTCGCCCAGATGCACGACGTTCGAGACCACCTTCGCACCGACGCGGCCCAGGAACTGCATGCCCTTGGTACCGATGGCGGTAGCTTGCGTCTCGACGCCCTTGTTCTGCAGATCGCGCAGTTGATTGGTGACGGCACGCAGCACGTTGGTGTTCAAGCCCCCGCACAGGCCCTTGTCCGTCGTCACCACGATCATGCCGGCACGCTTGATGTCGCGCGCAACCATGAATGGGTGCTTGTACTCCGGATTGGCCAGCGCCATGTGCGCAGCCACGTTGCGGATCTTCTCGGCGTATGGGCGGGCAGCACGCATCCGTTCCTGCGCCTTGCGCATCTTGGATGCGGCGACCATTTCCATCGCCTTGGTGATCTTGCGCGTGTTTTGCACGCTCTTGATCTTGGTGCGGATTTCTTTTGTTCCGGCCATTTCACTCTCTCCGTTCAGACCTGGCCACGCAGGCTCAGCGCGGCCAGTTCCGGGAATGACGGGTTAGAACGCGGCGGACTTCTTGAAATCCTCGATCGCGGCACGCAGGGCGGCCTCATCGTCCTTCGACAGATCCTTCGTATCTTCGATGCGGTTGATGAGGTCGGCGTACTTCGTCTTCAGCGTGTCGTGCAGACCCTTTTCAAAAGCCAGGATGTCCTTCACGTCCACGTTGTCGAGGAAGCCGTTGTTGGCTGCGTACAGCGACGCGGCCAACTGCCACACTTGCAGCGGCTGGTATTGCGGCTGCTTGAGCAGTTCGGTCACGCGGCGGCCACGCTCGAGCTGCTTGCGGGTCGCTTCGTCCAGGTCGGAAGCAAACTGCGCGAACGCAGCCAGTTCACGGTACTGGGCCAAGTCGGTACGGATACCGCCGGACAGCTTCTTGATGACCTTGGTCTGAGCAGCACCACCCACACGCGACACCGAAATACCGGCGTTGATTGCGGGACGCACACCTGCGTTGAACAGGTCGGTTTCCAGGAAGATCTGGCCGTCGGTAATCGAGATCACGTTGGTCGGAACGAACGCGGACACGTCGCCGGCCTGCGTTTCGATCACGGGCAGCGCGGTCAGCGAACCAGTCTTGCCCTTGATTTCACCGTTGGTGATCTTCTCGATGTGCTCGGCGTTCACACGCGCAGCACGCTCCAGCAGACGCGAGTGCAGGTAGAACACGTCGCCCGGGTAAGCCTCACGGCCAGGCGGACGGCGCAGCAGCAGCGAAACCTGACGGTACGCCCAAGCTTGCTTGGTCAGATCGTCATACACGATCAGCGCGTCTTCGCCGCGGTCGCGGAAGTATTCGCCCATCGTGCAGCCGGCGTAGGCCGACAGGTACTGCATAGCAGCCGAGTCAGAAGCGGTAGCCGCCACCACGATCGTGTATTCGAGCGCGCCGTGCTCTTCGAGCTTGCGCACCACGTTGGCGACCGTCGAAGCCTTCTGGCCGATTGCCACATACACGCAGAAGATACCCTTGCCCTTCTGGTTGATGATGGCGTCGACAGCCACGGCGGTCTTGCCGGTCTGGCGGTCGCCAATGATCAGCTCACGCTGGCCGCGGCCGATCGGCACCATGGCGTCGATCGACTTCAGGCCGGTCTGCACCGGCTGGCTCACCGACTGACGTGCGATCACGCCCGGGGCGACCTTCTCGATCACGTCCGTCTTCTTGGCGTTGATCGGGCCCTTGCCGTCGATCGGCTGGCCCAGCGCGTTGACCACGCGGCCCAGCAGTTCCGGGCCAACCGGCACTTCCAGAATGCGGCCCGTGCACTTGACTTCGTCGCCTTCGGAAATGTGCTCGTACTCACCCAGCACCACAGCGCCGACGGAGTCGCGCTCGAGGTTCAGCGCGAGGCCGAACGTGTTGCCCGGGAATTCCAGCATTTCGCCTTGCATCACGCCCGACAGGCCATGAATGCGGCAGATACCGTCCGTCACGGAGATGACCGTGCCGGTGTTCTTTGCGTCAGCGCCAGCCTTCAAGCCCTCGATACGGGTCTTGATCAGGTCGCTGATCTCGGAGGGGTTCAGTTGCATCGAATGCTCCTAATTCTTCAATCTGTCTGCGGGCGCGATATCGTCGATTGCATCGGCGCCTCGCGAAACAGCATTACGCGGCGGTCAGCGCAGACTGCATCTGCGTCAGGCGCGCGCGCACCGAGGTGTCGAGCACTTCGTCGCCAATCTGCACACGCACGCCGCCGATCAACGAAGGATCGACGCTCACATGAGCCTGCAGCTTCTTGCCGAACTTGCGTTCGAGCGTGGCGACCAGTTCGGTCAGGGGCGCGCCCTCAAGCGGGAACGCACTGGTGATCTCGACGTCGGCGGCGCCTTCGCTGGCATTCCGCAGCACATGGAATTGCGCGGCAATTTCCGGCAGCAGCGACAGGCGCTTGTTGGCCACCAGCAGGCCAACCAGTTCCTTCGCCTCATGCGAAACCGGAGATTTCAGCGCCGACAGGAAGATCCCCGCCACATCGGCTTTGGAGAGCTTCGGATCATCGGCGACTGCCTTCATGTCGGGCACGGCGGCGACTTGCCCCATTTCCGACACGAGCTCAGACCATGCACCCAGATTGCCGGCCTTCGCCACGCGGAACAGCGCCTCTGCGTACGGACGGGCAACGGTTGCGAGTTCTGCCATGATTACAGCTCAGCCTTGAGTTGATTGAGCAGATCGGCGTGGACCTGCGCATTGACTTCACGCTTGAGGATCTGCTCGGCACCCTTGACGGCCAGCGTGGCAACCTGGTCACGCAGCGATTCACGCGCGCGCACGGTTTGCTGCTCGGCTTCGGCCTTGGCTTGCGCGATGATGCGCGCGGCTTCGGCTTGGGCGTTTTGCTTGATCTCGTCGGCGCTCATCTGGGCACGCTTTTCGGCGTCCGCGATGCGTTGCGCGCCTTCATTGCGCGCTTCGGTCAGTGCCTGGTCGACCCGCTTGTTGGCCAGCTCCAGCTCGGCCTTGCCCTTATCGGCAGCGGCCAGGCCATCGGCGATTTTCTTCGCGCGTTCGTCGAGCGCCTTCACCAGGGGCGGCCAAATGAATTTGGCAACAACCCACCACAGGATGAAGAACACGACCATCTGCGCGACGAGTGTGGCGTTCAGGTTCATGGTGTGTTCCTTTCGGTATTGAGACTACGGATCAATGCACGAAGCGGCGAGGGTCACGCGCAGCGTTCACCCAGGCCGCCTCCGGCATCATGCAGACCGAAAAGAATTACTTGATGACCGACAGCAGCGGGTTGGCGAACGCGAACAGCATGGCCACACCAACGCCGATCAGGAATGCCGCGTCGATCAGGCCAGCCAGCAGGAACATCTTCGTTTGCAGCGGGTTCATCAGTTCAGGCTGACGTGCGCAGGCTTCGATGTACTTGCCGCCCATCAGTGCGATGCCGAGGCAGGCGCCGATAGCACCCAGGCCGATGATGATGCCGATACCGATGGCGGTCAGACCTTGGATGTTGGCGAGAAATGCTTGCATGATGACTCCCTTTTACGTGAAAGACTAAGAACTTGAGAACTTGGAAAAATCAAACGGAACCGGAGAACCTGAACCGCAACTACTTAGTGGTGTTCATGCGCCTGGCCGATATACACCAGCGTCAGCATCATGAAGATGAAGGCTTGCAGCAGCACGATCAGGATGTGGAAGATCGCCCACACTGCGCCGGCCACCACGTGACCCACGAAACCCAGTGCCGACGTGTCGGCACCGAACGTCCAGACCGAGCCAAGCAGCGCGATCAGCAGGAACACCAGTTCGCCCGCGTACATGTTGCCGAACAACCGCATGCCCAGCGACACAGCCTTGGCGAGGAATTCAATGATGTTGAGGATCAGGTTGAATGGCGCGAGGTACCACTTGGCGCCGAACGGTGCCGACAGCAGCTCGTGCGCAAAGCCGCCAGCGCCCTTGATCTTGAAGCTGTAGTAGATCATCAGGATGAGCACAGCGAACGACATGCCGAACGTGCCGTTCAGGTCAGCCGTGGCCACCGCACGGTGGTGAGGCACGTGCACACCGAAGGTACCGAGGAGGTGGTTGACGCCGGTAACCCAGTCCACCGGGATCAAGTCGACCGCGTTCATCAGCGTGACCCACACGAAGACCATCAGCGCCAGCGGAGCAATCCAGGAACGATCGCCGTGGATGATGCCCTTGGCCTGGTCATCGACCATCTCGACGACGAGTTCAACGAAAGCCTGGAAGCGGCCCGGGACGCCGGCGGTGACACGGCGTGCAGCCATGCCCAGGAAGACGATGCCGATCAGGCCCATCAACACGGACCAGAACATCGTGTCCCAGTTGATGACGGAGAAGTCGACAACGGAGGCCTGCTTGCCGCCGATGCTATTGAAATTCTGCAAATGCTCCGCGATATACGCGGAAGGCGTAAGAGCGTGCTCGGCGGCGTGGCCGGCGGCTTCTGCGACTTCAGTTGCCATGATGATTCAGTCCAATATTGCGAAACATTCTTCGTGACCCGTTCCGACTCGCGCCCGATTCAACCAGGTTTCGCCTGGAGATCGCGGACTGCACGCGGCTGGAACGCGCCACCTTATTCTTGCGGAGTGTCAGCGCAATGAACCAGGGCTTCTCCTGCCCCAGGCTCTTGCCACGTGCCAACGCCTCCCGTGTGCCCGCCATCTCGTGGTGGGCTGGAGCCGACTCAACGCACTATCGCAGCGCGAGACCGACCCAGTACATCTTGAGTGCCAGGATCAGGGTGATCAGCAAGGGCGGCCAATGCAGGCCCTTGAACACCACCACCACGATCACCAGCAGCGCGACCGTGCCAAGCACTTTGATCGCTTCGCCCACCACCAGACGGGCGATGGATTCGAACCCCCTGGCCTTCGACAGCCGCATCGCGAACCATGCCGAAGGCACCACGCACACGCCACCGCCCAGCAGAGCCGAGAGCGCAGCCTCGCCGGCCGACACAGCGCCCGTGCCCGTGAACCAACTGCCGACATACCAACCGAGCGCACACAACAGTGTGATGGCCACCTGGCCGAGCACGATGGAAAAAGGCGTGATACGAGAGGCCTGCAGAGCTTGCTCGCCGAACAGAGCGACCGCTTCGTCATGTGAGAGCACATGCACCGGCGGCTCCGCCCTCTCCTCATCGTCCCAATTGTCGTGCTTCGGATCCTGCGCCGACTGAGGTCGGGCGGCTTCCAACGAAGCGTAAGAATCGGGCCGTTGCCGGTCGGCTGGCTGCATGGAAGAATGCGCTTTCATCATGCCGCACCGCTTTGGGTCAGGCGGATTTAAAACCGCACGATTTTACGGGACATGGCGTTCGCCAGTCAACGCGCAAGCGAACGCTCGTGTGGGCGCCTTCGACAGCACTCCGCGTGGCCGCGTTCCATACGGCGTGCGCAATGCGGCGCTGCTGCCGGGACACCGAATCCGCCTGATGGAGCGGCACCCCGTCGATTCCATGATGGTGCTGGCGACACCCAGCGTCGATGACGTGCGAGGTAATTGCACCGATTCCGTGCCAGATCATGCCCGCAAATGGCGCAATGACACGGGCCCAGTGCACATGCGTCAAACTGTCGCAGGCGAAACTCAGGCAGCCTCTTCGTCGCCCTCGGGACGCAGGCGCGCCAGCAAACCGTCGAACTCGTCCAGACTGCTGAACTGCACTGTCAGCTGGCCCCGGCCCTTGGCCGCCAGCTTGATCTGCACACCCAGGCCCAGTTGATCAGCCAGTTCTTCTTCGAGGCGCGCGACGTCACGGCCAGCGTGGTGACCGCCCTTCTGCTTGAGTGATTTCAGCTCGAACGGCTTGAGCGTCAACGCCACCAGTTTTTCCGTCTCACGCACCGACAGGCGCTTGTTGACGATCTGGTTGGCCAATGTGATTTGCGTGGCACCGTCAACAGCGAGCAGCGCACGGGCGTGGCCCATGTCCAGGTCACCGGCCATCAGCATGGTTTGCACGGGCTGGGCGAGATTCAACAAGCGCAGCAGGTTCGACACCGCGCTGCGCGAACGCCCGACGGATTCCGCGGCCTGCTCATGTGTGAACTGGAATTCACGCACCAGACGCGCGATGCCCTGCGCTTCTTCCAGCGGGTTGAGATCTTCGCGCTGGATGTTTTCGATCAGCGCCATGGCGGCGGCCGATTCATCCGGCACGTCCTTCACGAGCACCGGCACTTCGGTCAGGCCAGCGAGGCGCGAGGCTCGGAAGCGGCGTTCACCCGCGATGATTTCGTACTTCGGTTTCGTGCCGTCGGACTCGACCTTGCGCACCAGAATCGGCTGCATCAGGCCTTGTGCGCGGATGCTCGCGGCGAGTTCCTGCAGCGCGCCTTCGTCCATCCGCGTACGCGGCTGGTATTTGCCGGGCTGCATCTGCTCAAGCTTCAGCACCGTGGGCGCGCCCTCTTGCTTGGCCGCTTCGACAATCTCCGCCGGACTACCGAGCAGCGCTTCGAGGCCGCGCCCCAGTCCTTTTTTCTTCATCGTACTCATGTTCTTCCTCTTACCGCTCAGGCCGGCGTGTCGGCCATCTGCCGCACGCGCGCGATCATCTCGGCGCCGAAATCCAGATAGGCCTTGGCGCCTTTCGATGCCACGTCAAACGCCACGCCCGGCATGCCGTACGACGGCGCTTCGGCCAGACGCACGTTGCGCGGGATCACGGTCTTGAACACCTTGTCGCCGAAGTGCGATTCGAGCTGCGCAGACACCTGCTGCTGCAGCGTCACGCGCGGGTCGAACATCACACGCAACAGGCCGATCACCTTAAGGTCGCGGTTCAGGTTGGCGTGTACCTGCTTGATGGTGTTAACCAGATCCGACAGGCCTTCGAGCGCGAAGTACTCGCACTGCATCGGCACGACCACGCCATGCGCGGCGCACAGGCCATTGAGCGTGAGCAGCGAGAGCGACGGCGGGCAATCGATGAGGACGAAATCGTAGTCGGCCTCCACCTCGGCCAGCGCGAGCTTGAGCCGGTTTTCGCGATGCTCCAGATCGACCAGTTCGACTTCGGCGCCGGCCAGGTCACGGTTGGCAGGCAGCACGTCATAGCGCCCGGCCTCCGAACGCTGGCGCGCCTGCGGAATCGTCGCCAAGCCGACCAGCACTTGGTAGACGCTGAATTCCAGCGTGTGCTTGTCGATGCCCGAGCCCATCGAGGCATTGCCCTGCGGATCGAGGTCGACCAGCAGCACGCGCTGCCCTTGCGCGGCCAGCCCGGCCGCGAGATTCACCGTGGTGGTGGTCTTGCCGACCCCACCCTTCTGGTTGGCGATCACGAAAATATTCGACATGACTCCTCTGCGGTGAATGGCTCGCTACAACGTTCACTCACGCCGACGGCGCGAGGATGACCAGGTGCCGCTCGGCCGGCAGCCCCGGCACGGTCAGGCGTTCGATGGCTTCGACGGTCCAGCCAGCGGGCAGGCGCTCGACTTCGGCATCCGGGCGCACGCCCTTCATGGCGACCATGCGGCCGCCCGGCGCCAGCAGATGTCCGGCCAGATTCACGAAATCCACCAGCTCGGCAAACGCGCGTGAGGTGATGACGCCGTAGCCGGTCGCATCAGCCAGCTTTTCCACGTGGCCCCAATGCGATTGGGCATTGGTCAGGCCAAGCTCGGCACGGCACTGCGTCAGGAAGGCGGTCTTCTTCTGCACGATGTCGACCATCGTGACGCTCACATCCGGAAAAGCGATGGCCAGCGGAATGCCGGGCAGGCCGCCACCCGAGCCCACGTCCAGCACGCGCGGCGCGCCAGGCTGAGCACGGCGCGCCAGCTCGGCAATGCGCGACACGGCCGAAAGCGAATCCAGCAGGTGATGCGTGAGCATGTCGCCGGTGTCGCGAATGGCCGTCAGGTTATAGACACGGTTCCATTTGGCGAGCAGCCCCTGGTACGCCAGCAGGCGATCCAGTTGCGCACCGTCCAGCGACAAACCAAGCGTGCGGGCGCCGGCTTCCAGTTCCGAGCGGGCGTCTGTCAGTGCATTCGCCATCAAGCGGCCTCGCCTTCTGAGTCGGAGCGCGGGCCGACTTGGCCACGCAGCACGCCCTTCTTCAAGTGCACGAGCAGCAGCGACACGGCCGCCGGCGTGACGCCTGAGATACGCGACGCCTGCCCGATGGTTTCGGGCTTGTGCTTGGCCAGCTTCTGCTGCACCTCGATCGACAGACCGCGCACTTGCGAATAGTCGAAATCGGCGGGCAGACGGGTGTTCTCGTTCGCCCCCAACCGCTCCACCTCATCGGCCTGGCGGGCAATGTAGCCGTGGTACTTGATGCCGATTTCGACCTGCTCGCGGATTTGCTCCGCCAGCAACGGATCCTCAGCCAACGGCGTTTCCACTGCGTACTTGCCGCCCTGCATGCCCATGAGCGTTTCGTAAGTCACGTTCGGGCGGCGCAGCAGATCGGCCAGGGCATACTCGCGCTCGATCCCCTTCCCCAGCACCGGTTCAGCGTCTTCCAGCGGAAGCGTGGCCGGATTCACCCAAGTGGACTTGAGGCGCTCTGTTTCACGTGAAACAGCGTCGCGCTTGCGGTTGAAGGCGTCCCAGCGTGCGTCGTCGACCACGCCGAGTGTGCGGCCGACTTCGGTCAGGCGCATGTCGGCGTTGTCTTCGCGCAGGCTCAGGCGGAACTCCGCGCGGCTGGTGAACATACGGTACGGCTCGGTCACGCCCCGGGTGATGAGATCGTCGACGAGAACGCCCAGATAAGCCTGGTCGCGGCGCGGCGTCCAGGCGTCCTTGCCCTGCACCTGCAAGCCGGCGTTGATACCGGCCAGCAGCCCTTGCGCTGCGGCCTCTTCATAACCGGTCGTCCCGTTGATCTGGCCGGCGAAGAACAGGCCCGAAATCGCCTTGGACTCCAGCGAAGCTTTCAGCGCGCGCGGGTCGAAGTAGTCGTACTCGATGGCGTAACCGGGGCGCAGGATGTGGGCGTTCTCCAGCCCACGCATCGAGTGGATCAGGTCGAGCTGCACATCAAACGGCAGGCTGGTCGACACGCCATTCGGGTAGAACTCGTTGGTCGCCAAGCCCTCCGGCTCCAGGAAGATCTGGTGGCTGTCCTTGCTGGCGAAGCGGTGAATCTTGTCTTCGATGCTCGGGCAGTAGCGCGGCCCCACCCCTTCGATCACGCCCGTGTACATCGGGGAGCGGTCCAGCCCCGCGCGGATGATGTCGTGCGTGCGCTCGTTGGTGTGCGTCACCCAACATGGCACTTGGCGCGGATGCATGTCCGCACGGCCCATGAACGAGAACACCGGCACCGGATCGAGATCGCCCGGCTGCTCTTCCAATACCGAAAAATCGATGGAGCGGCCATCAATCCGCGGTGGCGTACCGGTCTTGAGGCGCCCCTGCGGCAGCTTCAATTCCTTCAGGCGCGCCGACAGCGACACCGCGGCGGGGTCGCCTGCGCGGCCGCCCGTGTAGTTGTTCAGCCCCACGTGGATCTTGCCATCGAGGAACGTCCCCGCCGTGAGTACGACGGCGCGTGCACGGAACTGCACGCCGACCTGCGTCACCGCCCCGACCACCCGGTCGCCTTCTACCAGCAGGTCTTCCACGGCCTGCTGGAACAACATCAGGTTCGGCTGGTTTTCCAGGCGATGGCGGATTGCTGCCTTATACAGCACACGGTCTGCCTGGGCGCGCGTCGCACGCACGGCCGGCCCCTTGCTGGAATTGAGGATGCGGAACTGGATCCCGCCCTCGTCCGTGGGGCTGGCCCTAGCCCCCCCCCCCGCATACACATACAATAACAGAAGGCCCTAGCCGATTACCCCGAAGGACGGGTTGCAGCTCATCTGCCCCAGTGTCTCGATGTTGTGCGTCAGCAGCAGGGTCTGACAACCCATGCGCGCCGCCGCCAGGGCGGCCTCGGTGCCGGCGTGTCCGCCGCCCACCACGATCACATCGAATTCAATTGGATACAGCATGGCTTCCTCCTCGCGTGGAGGCATCGAAAATTTGGAGAAGCGGAATTATAAGTCGCGCGGCGACACCGCAGTTCGGCCATGCGGCAATCGAGACGAAATTCACCGGCTTTTCGTGTTTCACGTGAAACATGCACCGCTTGTCGGCCACGTTTGTGTTTCACGTGAAACACAATCAGCGGGTCGCCTGCCGGCCCTCGTCGGCCCAACGCGCACGCAGAAAATCGATGAAGACACGCAGTTTGCCCGGCATCTGTGGCGTGCGCGGGAAATAGAGATGGAAGCGATACATCGGCGGGCACCAGGGTTCAAGCACCCGGACCAAGCGCCCGGCTGCCACATCCTCGGCAACCAGGTCTTCCAGCACGTGGGCCAGACCCACGCCCTGCCTGGCCGCACCGACCATCGCCAGCACATCATTCGCGATGAAGCCGCCCGCCACATCGGCCGACTGCATCGCGCCGCCCTGGCGGGGCTCGACAAACTCCCAGTCGTACAAGCCTCCGCTGCTCGGAAAGCGGTAGCGGATGCACCGGTGCCCACGCAGTGCGTCCGGTGAATCGGGAATGCCATGCGCTTGCAAATACCCCACGCTCCCCACCACCGCGATGCGGCGCGCTGGCCCGATCGGCACGCCGACCATGTCGCGCTCGACACGCTCGCCAAAGCGGATGCCGACATCAAAGCGGTCTGCGACGATGGCGGTGAGGCCGTCGTCCACCGACACCTCCAGCTCGATGCGCGGATAGCGCGAGAAGAAATCGCCGAGCACCGGCTGCAGCACCGACTGATACGCCACGCGTGAAGCCGTCACGCGCAATGCGCCGCGCGGCTCCGTCGCGCGCTCTCCCACCTCCGCCATCGCTCCGTACAGCGCGTCGAGGCTCGGCCGCACCACGGCGAGCAACGCCTCCCCTGCTTCCGTTGCACTGACCTGCCGTGTGGTACGCGCCAGCAGTTGCGCGCCGAGTGCCGACTCGAGCCGCCGGATCGTTTGCGACAGCGCGGACGTTGAAACATCCAGCGCTGCGGCTGCTTGCGTGAAACTCCCCGCCTCGGCCACGCGGCGCAACGCATCGAGCGCAGGCAGCAGGTCCGGATCGATTGTGAATTCTGTCTTCATAGTGCATCCGATTCTATCCACTTAATCGGCGTGATCGCGCTGCCTAGACTGGCGACTCCTCTCCCTGACCTGACAAGGACATCACCATGCAGACACGACAACTCGGTCAATCCGACCTGCACATCTCTCCACTCGGCTTCGGCACCTGGGCCTCGGGCGGCGGCAACTGGGAATACGGCTGGGGCGCGCAGGACGACCGCGACTCCATTGCCGCCATCGTCGCTGCCGTCGATGCGGGCATCAACTGGATCGACACCGCCGCGGCCTACGGACTGGGCCACGCGGAAACCGTGGTCGGCCGGGCACTCGGCGAGCTGCCGGCCAGCCGGCGGCCGTATGTGTTCACCAAGGGCTCTCTGCTCTGGGACGCACAAGGCCGGATTTCGCATTCGCTCGATCCTGCGTCACTCGCCCGGGAAGTCGACGACAGCCTGCGTCGGTTGAACGTGGAAACGATCGATCTGTACCAGATTCACTGGCCGGCCTTTCCTCCGGGTGCGCCGGAGCAGTCGATCGAAGCCGCCATCGCCGCGCTGGAACAGGCGCGCCGTGCCGGCAAGATCCGCCAGATCGGCGTGTCGAACTTCGATGCGGCGCAGATCGCACGCGCACAGTCCGTCGCACCGATTGCCGCACTGCAGCCACCCTACTCGCTGCTGATGCGCGGCATCGAGGAATCCATCCTGCCTTACACCGCCGCGCACGGTATCGGCAACATCGTCTATTCGCCGCTGCAATCGGGACTCCTGTCGGGGCGCATGACGCGCGAGCGCATCGCCGCGCTGCCCGCCAACGACTGGCGCGCGCAGCGTAGCCCGGAATTTCAGGAGCCGAACCTGACGCGCAACCTGGCGCTGGTGGACGTGCTGCGTGGCGTGGGCGCACGGCATGGGCGAACGCCCGCCGAAGTCGCCATCGCGTGGACGTTGCGCAACCCAGTGGTCACTGGCGCCATCATCGGTGTGCGCCGGCCGGATCAGCTCGACGGCCTGCTCGGCGCGGCGGGCTTAAAGCTGACGGACGCAGACATCGCCGAAATCCAGGCCGCGTTGCCTGAGACCACGGCATCGCCAGTACCGCAAAGCCTGGTCAACGCTTGAGCCCCAAAAAGCAAAACGCACGGCGCGAACCGTGCGTTTTGCGTGGGGCGATGGCGCCGGCTACGCCGTCAGTTCTGCAGCTTCCACTTCCCGTCCTTAATCTCCACCATCACCCGTGCCCGCTGATCCAGCCCGAGGTGATCCTTCGCATTCATATTCATCACGCCGTGCGAGATCGCCAGATTGGTCGTCGTCTCCATCGCATCGCGCAGCCCCTTGCGGAACGCAGGCGTGCCGGGTTGCCCCTTCTTCAGCGCTTCGGGCAGCGCGTGCGTGAACAACAAACCGGCATCCCACATGTGTCCGCCGAAGGTGGAAACCTGCCCACCATAGGCCTTCTCATACGCGGTCTTGTACGTCAGCGCCGGCTTCTTCACTGGATTGCTGTCGGGCAACTGCTCGGCCACCAGAATCGGGCCGGCCGGCAAGAACGTGCCTTCGCAGTCCTTGCCGCACACACGCAGGAAGTCGGCGTTCGCCACGCCGTGCGTCTGATACAGCTTGCCCTTGTAGCCACGTTCCTTGAGCGCCCGCTCCGGCAGCGCCGCCGGCGTACCCGAGCCTGCGATCAGCACCGCATCCGGATTGGCCGACATGATCTTCAGCACCTGCCCCGTCACCGACGTATCGGTACGCGCAAAGCGCTCATTGGCAACGACCTTCAGCTTGCGCAGCCCCGCCACCTTGTCGAACTCCTGCGCCCACGAATCGCCATAGGCATCGGCAAAGCCGATCAGCGCGACCGTCTTCACGCCATGGTTGGCCATGTGTTCGGCAATGGCGGTCGCCATGTGCGAATCGTTTTGCGGCGTCTTGAACACCCACGCCCGCTTGGCGTCCATCGGCTCGATGATGCGCGCCGATGCGGCCAGAGTGATCATCGGCGTTTCGCTTTCGGCCACCACATCCACCATCGCCAGCGAGTTGGGCGTGACGGTCGAACCGATCACCAGGTCAACCTTGTCTTCGGTGATGAGCTTGCGCGTGTTCTTGACGGCGGTAGTGGTGTCGGACGCATCGTCGAGCACGATGTACTCGATCTTCTTGCCCGCGATTTCCTTTGGCAGCAGCGCCACGGTGTTCTTCTCGGGAATCCCCAGCGACGCCGCCGGCCCGGTGGCCGACACCGTGATGCCGACCTTCACCTGGGCGAATGCCGTACCTGCCAACAGCGCCGTCGCGGCGAGTGCAATGCGGGATGCGCGCGAAACCTTCATGCCGTCTCCTGGGATGTGCCGAGCGGGTCTGCGCCCGCCCTATCTGGAATTTGGCCGACCGCTGGGTCGGGGATGAAGGAGTCTAGAAGGAGTCACGCCACGCGGGCAAGGGGGAGATACCCCGAACCTTAACGTGTTCACGACCCGGGCAAATTTCAGCCCACGCGATACACCCGCCCGCTCTGCACGCCCTCCACGCTGCGCCGATACGCGAGCGCCGCGCGCGCTGCCGAAACCGGCTCGAAGCCCGGAAAGAACGGCCCATACGCCTCCATCGATTCGGTCAGCACCGTCGGGCTCACCGCGTTGATGCGGATGCCGCGCGGCAGCTCGCACGCGGCGGCGCGCACAAAACCTTCCACGCCCGCGTTCACGGCAGTCGCGTTGGCGCCCTGCGCGATTGGCTCCTGGCCCACGATGCCGGTGGTGAGTGTGATCGAGCCACCATCGTTCAGATAGTACTGGCCGACGAGCGCCAAGCGCACCTGACCGAGCAGCTTGTCCTGCAGGCCGATGTTGAACTCCGTCGCTGTCATCCTGGTCAGCGGCCCGAAGAACAGGTTCCCGGCAGTGGAGACGATCGCATCCACGCGGCCAAGCCTGTCGAACAGCGCAGCCACGCTGTCGGCGTTGGTGATGTCGACCTGATACTCGCCCTGCGTGCGGCCGACGCGAATGATTTCGTGCGCGCCGCCCTGCTCCAGTTCCCCCACCACGGCGCGGCCAAGCGTGCCGCTGGCGCCAATCACGACGATTTTCATGTTCTGCTCCTTCGCAAATCCGGTTGGAATGGCACCTATTCTTGGCCGAACCTGCCATGCGATAAAGCCGTGATACCTTCGGGCATTCCTAATCAATCGTTCGGAATATGGACAAGCTGCGCAGCATGGAAACCTTTGTCGCCGTGGTGGAAGGCGGCAACTTCACCGAGGCGGCGGCGCGGCTCGAGATGTCCGCGGTGATGGTCGGCAAATATGTCAGCGCGCTGGAGACGCAACTGGGCGCGCGCCTGCTCCAGCGCAGCACCCGCCGCCAAAGTCTGACCGACGCCGGCCGCGTGTTCTACGAAGACGCCAAACGCGTGCTGGAACAGGTGCGCTGGGCGGAGACGTCCGTCGAACGGTTGCGCGCGTCGCCCTCGGGCACGCTGCGCGTGAGCGCACCGACCACGTTCGGCGCGTGCGTGGTCGCGCCGTTGGCGGCGACGTTCCAGCAGACGCATCCGCAAGTGCGCGTGGAACTGAACCTGAGCAACAGCATGGTCGACCTCGTCGACGAGGGGTTCGACCTTGCCATCCGCATCGGGACGTTGGGCGACGCCGATCTGGTGGCCAAGCCGCTGTGCGTGTATCGCATGGTCATCTGCGCGTCGCCGGATTACCTCGCGCGATACGGGCGGCCGGCAACACCGGCGGACCTGCCGCAGCATCGCTGCCTATCGCATATGGTGTGGAACAACCGCAATGCATGGCAGCTTGCCGGTTGGAACGGCGGCACGCCATGGCGCGACGATCCGGCCTTCACGTGCAACGACGGCCACGGTTTGCGTGCCGCGGCGGTCGCGGGCGCGGGGCTGTTGTTGCAGCCCGAAGTGCTTGTTGCCGAGGACTTGGCCAACGGCCGGCTCGTGCGCGTGCTACAAGCCTATGCGCCCGAGCCACGGCCGATCCATGTCGTGTATCGGCAGGATCGGCGGCCGTTGCCGAAGCTGACGCGTTTTGTGGCCCACTTGTTGGAACAGGTGGTCACGCTCCTCCCCACATCGTCGGCACAATAGTGACCATGCACCCCGAAGACCTCCAACGCCTCGTCACCACGCAGATGCCCTTCGGCAAGTACAAGGGCCGCCTCATTGCCGACCTGCCGGGTCACTACCTGAACTGGTTCGCACGCGAGGGCTTTCCGCCGGGGCAGATCGGCCGGTTGCTCGCGCTGATGCAAGAGCTGGATCACAACGGCCTGAAGGGTCTGCTCGGCCCGTTGCGCCAGAAGCGGTAACAACGCGATCGATCAATCGCCGTGGATGTACCGCAGCAGCCCGGTCGCGAGCGCATCAAACACGACCCGGCAGCGCGGGCTGTCACGCAGGTCTTCGTGCATGGCGAGCCAGGTGTCGAGGGTGATGGAAATCTGGTCGCCGAACAGCCGAACCAACTCTGCGTTGTGCCGTACCAGGCCGACTTGGCAGAAGCCGACACCAAAGCCCGCACGCAGCGCGGCAATCGCGGCCAAATCACTGTCGGTGCGCAGTGCGAAGCGGTTGCGTTGAATCCACGGCAACTGCGCTCGCATGCTGCGCAGGAACGCATTCTCCTTGTCGTAGCCGATCAACGTGTGGGCTGCGAGTTCTTCCACCGTGGTTGGCGTGCCGCGCTGCGCCAGATAGCGCCGATGCGCAAACAGCCCCAGTTCGATACCGCCCAAGTGCCGCGCGACGAGCACGCCCTGGCTGGGTGGCTGCATGCGCACGGCGATGTCGGCCTCGCGGCGCAGCAGGTCTTCCATTCGGTTCGAGGGCACCAGTTCGAGCGTCAGCTCCGGATATGCGGCGTGCAGATCGGCGAGGATGGGCGGCAGCACTTCCACCGCCACCACCTCGCTGGCGGTGATGCGCACGGTGCCGCGCACGCCCTCGCCCTGGCTGGAGGCGGCGCGCAGCAAGGCGGCGCTGGTGGCTTCGAGCGATTCGGCAAACGGCCGCAGCGATAACGCCGCTTCAGTCGGGCTCAACCCCTGCTGCGTGCGGATGAACAGCGACATGCCCAGCGCCTGCTCCAGCGCATCGACATGCCGCCCCGCCGTGGGCTGGGTCAGCCCCAGCGCCCGCGCTGCACCCGACAGCGAGCCCTCTCGTACGACAGCAAGAAAGGTCCGATACAACTCCCAGCCTGGCTCGGATCTATTCATACAAATTTGTATAGCTGCACACTCATCCTCAACAATTCCATTGAAGCACACTCAGGCCGAGAATGCCTCCATCGCAACGCACACACACAGCGGGAGCACGGTCATGAAACAGGCAAAACGCATCGCATTGGTACTGGGCGCCACCGGCGGCATCGGCGGTGAAGTGGCACGTCGGCTGGTAGCGCGCGGCTGGCATGTGCGGGCGCTGCAACGCAATCCGGATGCGCTGACGAACCGCAACACCGCATTCGAGTGGATTCGCGGCGACGCGATGGTGCGCGAAGACGTGGTGGGCGCCGCGCAAGGCGCGGAGTTGATCATCCACGCCGTCAACCCGCCGGCCTACAAGAACTGGGCGGGCCAGGTGCTGCCGATGATCGACAACACCATCGCCGCCGCTCGCGCCTCAGGTGCGCGCATCGTGCTGCCGGGCACGGTGTACAACTTCGCGCCGGACACATTTCCCGTGCTGCGCGAAACAACAGCGCAGGCACCGCTGACGCGCAAAGGCAAGATCCGCGTCGAACTGGAACGCCGCATGCAGGCCGCCAGCGCCGACGGCGTGCGCAGCCTGATCGTGCGCGCGGGCGATTTCTTCGGGCCGCAAACAAGCAACAACACCTGGTTCGCCGGCGCGCTGGTCAAGCCGGGCAAGCCCGTGCGCACCGTCACGTATCCGGGCGCGGCAGGCATCGGCCATCAATGGGCTTACCTGCCGGACGTGGCCGAAACAATGCTGCGTCTGGTCGAGCAAGGCGACCGTCTGCCTGATTTCGCCGTCTATCACATGCGCGGCCACTGGGATGCCGACGGCACGCAGATGGCCACTTCGATTGGCCGCGCGGTGGGTCACCCGGTCAAGACTCGCGCGTTCCCGTGGTGGCTGATGCCGGCGCTGGCACCGTTCTCGGAGATGCTGCGCGAGATGCGCGAGATGCGATACCTGTGGCAGCACCCGGTTCGCATGGACAACGCCAAGCTCGTGCAGGCTTTGGGTGCCGAACCGCACACGCCCTGGGACGAAGCCGTGGGCGCGACGCTGCGCAGCCTAGGCTGCCACTGAAACCCGCGCGGCCGTCGCCAAGAAGTGGGCAAGGTCGGGCGTGCGCAGCCCGGCTACCTTGGCGAGGTCATCCCACCGCCGCAGTTGCAGTGCGTCGGCAGCGTACGGACGCTGCATGAACGCCTCGGCCTCCTGCGCCGAAAACACGCCGCCCTGCAACGCCAGGCTTCGTATGGAATCCGCTGACAGGCGCGCGTAGTAATGCGCGTCCATCGCGCACAGGCAGCGCTTGGCATCCACATGCAGGCGAATCGGCTCCAGCACGCCATCAGGAAACGTCGGCCGCAGAAACGGCAGCGCAAAGTACTGGTGCTGATCGTCGATGCCGTGGGCGGTGGGTGTCTCGCCTTGCAGGTTCAGCAAATGACCAAGGTCGTGCAGCAGCGCGGCGGTGACGAGTGCGTCCGAGGCGCCGGCCGCCTCGGCAAGCGCGGCGGTCTGCAATGCATGTTCGCGCTGGGTGACGGGCTCGCCGCTGTAGGCGATGTTGCCGTGGCGATCGAACAGCGTGCGGATGTCGTCGAGACTCAGGGCCATGATGCTGCGCGGGTGAAAGCGGAACCTTGCAGCCTAGCCAACCCGTGCGGCAACACGGTGACAGCGCCCCGCGTATTAGCCCGCATGATCGGCGCGATTAGAAAGTTTGGCTGGGAATGCACGGCGCGCGCCCTTATCTTCAGTGCCTCCCCACACATCGGAGCGCCTCATGCTCGCAGGACACGCGGTACAGCTCACGCACGCGCTGGAACAGGTCACGGACTATTGGTCGCCGCGCATTGTCGGTCAGGTTAACGACCAATACATCAAGGTCGCCAAGCTCAAGGGTGAATTCGTCTGGCACGACCACCCGAATGAAGATGAACTGTTTTTCGTGGTCTACGGCCACCTGAAAATCGCCTTCGAAGACCGCGCCGATGTGCATCTCGGCCCCGGCGAATTTTGCGTGGTGCCACGCGGCGTGCGTCACTTTCCCGTTGCCGACGAGGAATGCGGAATCATGTTGATCGAGACCGTGACCACGCAGCACACGGGCGATGTCGTCACCGAGCGCACCGTGGCGCTCGAGAAGCAATTCAACGGATGAAGGCGTCGTAGGCGGTTTTCAGGATCAGCGCCAGCACCACAACGATGAACACCTTGCGCACGAAGCGGCTGCCGTGCCGCAGCGCGAGGTGGCTGCCGACCTGGTTGCCGGCCACGTTGGCCACCGCCATCACCACGCCAAGCTGCCACCACACGTGGCCCTTGACGGCCAACAGCAACAGGGCCGCCACGTTGGTCGCCAGGTTGACGATCTTCGTAGACGCCGACGCGTGCAGGAAGTCGTACCCGAACACGCGCACGAACACGATCATCAGGAAGCTGCCGGTGCCCGGCCCGAACACACCGTCATAGAAACCGATGGCGGCGCCGGCCAGCAGGGCCGCGGCCCGCTCGCGCCAGCCCTTGAGGCTCGGGGCATGATCGGCCCCCAGATTCTTCTTGGCCACCGTATAGATCAGCAGCACCGCCAGCACGAACGGCAGCGCACGGCGCAGCGGTTCGGCCGGGATATGCATGAGCGCCCACGCACCCAGCAGTGAAAAGGCAAACGCCGTGACCACCGCCGGGGCCGTCGCGCCCCAATAGATGCGCACCGTGCGGCCGTAGCGCACCGCCGCCGTGGCCGTGCCCGACATCGACGCGACCTTGTTTGTGCCGATCAACGTGGCGGGTGCGATGTTGGGATACGCCGAGAACAGCGCGGGAATCTGCACCAGGCCGCCGCCACCCGCCACGGCATCGATCAGGCCGGCCAGAAAGCCGGCCACGGCGAGCAAAGCGAATTCCATCAGGAGAACACGAAACAGGAAGGATTAGCCCAGCGACTTGGGCGACGGGCGCGCGCTGCGCCGCCAGCAGCCCGATGCATCCAGGGCAAAGCCGAGCGCTTGCGCGTCATCAGCAGACAGTACCGTCGGCGGCAGCAGGACGTGGAGTATGCCATGTGCCCTGGCGTACTCATTGACGGCAGCCAAGGCGGTATCCCGCGTGGCCATGTCACCGGAAAACACCATCACGCCGACCGGCAACCACGCCACCAAGCCGCCCAGCACCAGATGCGGCACGAGCGTGATCGGCGCCACGCCGGCTAACACCTCGCCCTTTTCCACCAGAAAGCACGGATGCACGCTCGGATGGGCGAGCAGCGTATCGACGGCATGCGCCAACTGCAGCGGCGAGGCGGTCGACGCGATGGCGGCCAGCAGGCGCGGCCGGTCTTCGGGCGTGGCAAGGCGAGTAGAAAACGGGGTCATGGGCGGGCTCTGGCGAAGGGCGCCATTGTCATGCAGCGCGCGCATAGGCGTCGACACCAAATGCATTTCTCTTGTGAACCGGCGCGAACCAGAATGGATCAGTCACCCCACGGAGCCCGCTATGGCCGACCCCACCCGTGCCCTCACCCTGCAATTGCTGCAGTCGCTGTCCGAGCGGCCCCGGCCCTATGCCGAGGTGCTGGAAACGTGGCGGACGTCGTGTCCGCGCTTGTCGATCTGGGAAGATGCGTGCATCGATGGGCTGGTGGACTGCGCCCCGGGGTCGGCGCCTGAGTCGCACCTGGTGACGGTCAGCGCCAAGGGCCGCGCACTGCTGGCAGGTGCCCACGCGGAATGTGATCGCACAAACTAAAAGGCCCTGCCGGGGATCGCCTGGCAGGGCCTTCATCTATTTTGCATCTCCACCGTACGTGCGGTGTGTGCTGTCGTCTCCTCGCTCCCGCCTCATTTATCTCGTGCGAAAACCGTAGCGAGACTGTAAAAGATGCACCGCAATGCAGCAACTAGAGCAAACCCTTACGGTGCATCAAGCACCAAGTTCAGCCGTTGGGGTGAAACTCGCCGGCATCTTCGCGCATTGTGGCGTCAACGTCGCAACCAGGGCACTCGAGCCGCAATTTCGCCCATGATGCCGCGGCGGAAGGTCAACACGCAGATCACGAAGATCGCGCCTGTGACCGTGGTGACCGATTCGCCGAGGATATTGAAGCCGTCGATGCCTGTGGTGCCGGCCAGGAAGCTGCCGATATCGCCAAGCTTGTTTTCCAGCGCAATCACGAGCGCTGCGCCCAGCAGCGGCCCCGACAGGATGCCCAGCCCCCCCACCAGCGTCATCAGGATGACCGAGCCGGACATCGACCAGTGCACGTCGGTCAGCGTCTCGAAGCCGAGCACCAGCGTCTTGAGCGAGCCGGCCAGGCCCGTGAGCGCCGCCGACAGCACGAAGGCCAGCAGCTTGAAGCGATCGGTGTCGTAGCCGAGGGACGTGGCGCGCGGCTCGTTCTCTTTGATGGCCTTGAGGATCTGCCCGAACGGCGAATGGATCGTGCGCACGATCAGCAGAAACGCCAGCGCCACGATGACGAGCACAACGTAATACAGCGTCAGGTCAGACGACAGATCCAGCACGCCGAACAGCTTGCCGCGCGGTACACCTTGCAAGCCATCTTCACCACCGGTGAACGGCACCTGCAGGCAAAAGAAGTACAGCATCTGCGCCAGCGCCAGTGTGATCATCGCAAAGTAAATGCCCTGCCGGCGGATGGCCAGCAGCCCGACGACCAAGCCAATGAACGCGCCCGCTGCGGTGCCGGCCAGCAAGCCAAGCTCCGGTGTGACGTGCAGGTCGCGCATCATGTAGCCGGCCACGTAGCCCGCGCCGCCAAAGAACGCCGCATGCCCGAACGACAGCAGCCCCGTGTAGCCCAGCAGCAGGTTGAACGCAGACGCAAACAGCACGAAGCACAGCAGCTTGGCGACGAACACCGGATACGCGCCCACCAGCGGCGCGGCAATCAGCGCCACCAGCAGCAGGCCGTACAGGACGTATTTGAGGGAAGAAGAGTTGGTCATGTTGGCCGCGCCGCTCATTTCTCTTTACCGAACAGGCCCGCCGGACGCACCAGCAGCACCAGCACCATGATCACGAACACCACGGTAGCCGACGCCTGTGGATAGAACACCTTGGTCAGCCCCTCGATCACGCCCAGGCCCAGACCGGTGACGATCGAACCGAGAATCGACCCCATGCCGCCGATCACCACCACCGCAAACACGGTGATGATCATGCTCTGCCCCATCAGCGGCGAGATCTGGATGACCGGCGCCGCAAGCACGCCGGCAAATGCCGCCAGCGCCACGCCAAAACCGTAGGTGAGTGTGACCATCAACGGCACGTTCACGCCAAAGGCCTCGACCAGCTTCGGATTCTCGGTGCCGGCGCGCAGGTACGCACCCAGCTTCGTCTTCTCGATCATGAACCACGTTGCGAAGCACACCGCCAGCGACGCCACCACCACCCACGCGCGATAGTTGGGCAGCATCATGAAGCCGAGGTCGGTGGCACCCTGCAGCAGTTCCGGCGTGTCATATGGCAAGCCCGACACGCCGTAGATGGCGCGGAACACGCCTTCGATGACGAGCGTCACGCCCAGCGTGAGCAGCAGCCCGTAGAGGTGATCGAGCTTGTAGATGAACCGCAGCAGCGTGCGTTCGATCACCACGCCCAGCAGGCCGATCACCAGCGGCGAGAGCACCAGCATCGCCCAGTACGGCACGCCCAGGTACGAGAAGCCCATCCACGTGAGCACCGCGCCCAGCATGAACAGCGCGCCGTGCGCAAAATTGATGACGTTGAGCAGCCCGAAGATGACCGCAAGGCCCAGGCTCAACATCGCATAGAAAGAACCGTTGACCAGACCCAGCAGCAATTGGCTGAGCATGGCCGGTAGCGGAACGCCGAAGATTTCCATCGCGGTCAGGAAGAGAACACCACACCAACAACGTTGACGGCGCCGCCGCCCGCTCGGGCAGCAGCGCCGGTTCTTACACGCTTACTTCTTCAGCAGCGAGCACTTGGACTCGGCAGGCGTGGTGAAAGCCTGCTCGCCCGGGATCGTCGCCACCACCTTCAGGTAGTCCCACGGCTTCTTCGATTCGGCCGGCGTCTTCACCTGCAGCAGGTACATGTCGTGGATGCCGCGACCGTCCTGGCGGATGTAGCCCTTCGTGTAGAAGTCGTCGATCTTGGTCTTCTTGAGCTGGGCGATGACCTTGTCCGGATCATCCGTGCCGGCCGCAGCCACGGCCTTGATGTAGTTCGACACCGCCGAGTAATCCGCGGCCTGCAGGCTGCTCGGCATCTTCTTCATCTTCATGAAGTAACGGTTGGCGAACTTGCGCGTGGCGTCGTTCATGTCCCAGTACCAGCTGTCGGTCATCAGCAGGCCTTCGGCCGTCTGCAGGCCCAGGCTGTGCACGTCGTTGATGAACATCAGCAGGCCGGCGATCTTCATCGACTTGGTGATGCCGAACTCCTTGGCCGCCTTGATCGAGTTGATCGTGTCGCCGCCGGCGTTGGCCAGACCCAGGATCTGCGCCTTGGACGACTGCGCCTGCAGCAGGTACGACGAGAAGTCCGACGCCGACAGCGGGTGCTTGACCGAACCCACCACCGTGCCGCCGTTGGCCTTGACCACAGCCGTGGTGTCGTTCTCCAGCGAGTGGCCGAACGCGTAGTCGGCGGTCAGGAAGAACCACGATTTGCCGCCCTGTTTGACGACCGCGCTGCCCGTGCCCTTGGCCAGCGCCACCGTGTCATACGCATAGTGGATCGTGTACGGCGTGCACTCTTCGTTGGTCAGGCGCGCCGTGCCGGCACCGATGTCGATGAACACGCGCTTCTTCTCGGACGCCACCTTGTTCATGGCCAGGCCCGTGGCGGAGTTCGTGCCGCCCAGCAGCATGTCCAGGCCTTGCTGGTCCATCCACTCGCGCGCCTTCGATGCGGCGATATCGGCCTTGTTCTGGTGGTCGGCCGTCACCAGCTCGATCGGCTTGCCCAGCACCTTGCCGCCCGCATCCTCGATCGCCATCTTGACCGCCTCGACGCCGCCCTGCCCGTCGATGTCGGCATACAGACCCGAGAGATCGGTGATGTAGCCGATCTTCACCTTGTCGCCGCTCACCTGCGCATGCGCGCCGAATGCAGCCGCGCCCAGCCCTACTGCCATCAATGCACCAGCCAGCTTCTTGAGTGTCATGGTCTTGTCTCCTGTGTCGTGCGCGCCGCGGATCACGCTGGCGCATGGGTCTTGCAAATCGATGGGCAAACGCCTTAGACGCCGAGCAGCTCGTGCAGCACCGGCATCTTGTCCTGCAACTGCGCCGCCTCGAAGCGCTCGACGATGCGGCCGTGTTCCATCACATAAAATCGGTCTGCCAGTGGCGCGGCAAAGCGGAAGTTCTGCTCCACCATCACCACCGTGTAGCCCCGCTTCTTGAGCATCAGGATCATGCGGGCCAGCGCCTGCACGATCACCGGGGCCAGCCCTTCGGAAATCTCGTCGAGCAGCAGCAGGTTCGCGCCCGTGCGCAGAATCCGGCCGACCGCCAGCATCTGCTGCTCGCCGCCCGACAAGCGCGTGCCCTGGCTCTGGCGGCGCTCGGCCAGGTTCGGGAACATCTCGTAGATCTCGGCAATGCTCATGCCTGCATTGCCGGTCTTGGCCACCTGGCCCTTCAGCACCGGCGGCAGCATCAGGTTCTCTTCGCACGAGAGGCTCGAGAAAATGCCGCGCTCCTCCGGGCAGTAGCCGATGCCGCAGTGGGCGATCTTGTGCGTGGGCAGGTCGATCGTTTCCACACTCTGGCCGCTTGCGTCATGCACGACGATCGAGCCCTTGCGCGTGCCCACCAGCCCCATGATGGCGCGCAGCGTGGTGGTGCGGCCCGCGCCGTTGCGGCCAAGCAGCGTGACGACCTCGCCGCGGTTCACGGTCAGGTCGACACCATGCAGGATGTGCGATTCGCCGTACCAGGCGTGCAGGTCCTTGATCTGGAGCGCGGGCGTGCTCATGCAGTGTTCTCGTGTATTCGGGTCTAGCGTTCGGTGACACGGCACACTGCCGCATCGCATGATCGATCAGCGTCGATCAGTGGCCTTCCAGCGCCGCATCGACGGTGCCCATGTAGGCCTCCATCACCTGCGGATTCTTCGAGACGTCTTCGTACGGGCCTTCGGCCAGGATCTGGCCCCGCTGCAGCACCGTGATCTTGTCGGCGATGGACGAGACCACGTTCATGTTGTGTTCGACCATCAAGATCGTGCGGCCCTGCGCGACGCGCTTGATCAGCTCCGTCACGCGGTCCACATCTTCGTGGCCCATGCCCTGCGTGGGCTCGTCGAGCAGCATCAGCTCGGGCTCCATCGCCAGCGTGGTGGCAATCTCCAGCGCACGCTTGCGGCCGTAGGGCAGTTCCACCGTCACGGTGTGTGCAAACTCCGTCAGGCCCACCTGCTCGAGCAGCTCCATCGCGCGTGCGTTCAACTTGTTCAGCGACTGCTCGCTGCGCCAGAACGCATACGCCGTACCGAGTTGCCGCTGCAGCCCCACGCGAACGTTTTCCATCACCGTCAGATGCGGAAACACGGCCGAGATCTGGAACGAGCGGATCACGCCGCGGCGCGCGATCTGCGCCGGCTTTTCCGATGTGATATCGACACCGTTGAACAGAATCGTGCCGCGCGTCGGCACCAGGAATTTGGTCAGCAGGTTGAAACAGGTCGTCTTGCCGGCACCGTTCGGGCCGATGAGCGCATGGATGGACCCACGCTGCACGCGCAGGTTGACGTCGGACACGGCGGTAAAGCCCTTGAAGCCCTTGGTCAGTCCGCGCGTTTCGAGAATGATGTCCTGCGCCATGATTCCCTTTGTCTCCCGCCCTTTTTATGGTGCGGATGATTGTCAACGGCTGTTGCGTTGCAAAACATCGGGGTTTTTACCGAGACGATTACACCCCGCTTACGGCCCGGAAACCCGCATCGGTATTGGCTTTTCGGCTCGCCGGGGGGCGTTACGTAGAGTTACGTATCGGGGCAATGCGGATTGCTTATCCATAGGACACGGGCGGTGTGTCACGCCCGTGTCATCGGCATGGGAATCGGCGTCAGGCTGGCACGGCCTCGCCGCGCGCCCGAGCCTTGCGCGCCGCACGGATCATCTCGCTCGCCTTCTCCGCAATCATGATCGTCGGCGAGTTGGTATTGCCCGAGGTAATCGTCGGCATGACGGAGGCATCGACCACCCGCAGGCCCTCGATACCGCGCACGCGCAGTTGCGCATCGACCACCGCGTTGGCATCGTCCGCGCGCCCCATGCGGCACGTGCCGACCGGGTGGAAGATGGTCGTGCCGATCTCGCCGGCGGCGCGGGCGAGTTCTTCGTCGGTTTGAAACGCCGCGCCGGGCAGGTACTCCTCCGGCTTGTATTGCGCCAGGGCGGGCTGCGCAACAATGCGGCGGGTCAGGCGCAGCGAATCGGCCGCGACCTTGCGGTCTTCTTCTGTGGACAAGTAATTCGGCGCGATGGTCGGTGCGGCAAACGGGTCGGCGGACGCGACATGTACCGTACCGCGCGAGGTGGGCCGCAAATTGCACACGCTCGCGGTAAACGCATTGAACGCGTGCAGCGGATCGCCAAACTTGTCGAGCGAGAGCGGCTGCACGTGGTACTCAACATCGGGCCGCGACACATGCGGATTTGAGCGCGCGAACACCCCCAGCTGCGACGGCGCCATGCTCATCGGCCCGCTCTGGTTGAACGCATACTGCATGCCGATGAGCGCCTTGCCCCACCAGTTGGAGGCGCGCGTGTTGAGCGTCGGCACGCCGTTCACCTTGACCACGCTGCGCAGTTGCAGATGGTCCTGCAGATTTTCTCCGACGCCGGGCAGTGCCTGGCGCACCGGAATGCCGAGCGCCTGCAGACGCTCCGGCTGGCCGATGCCCGCCAGCTCCAGCAATTGCGGCGAGTTGATCGCGCCGGCCGAAAGAATCACCTCTTCGCGCGCCGCCACCGTGTAGTCCTGCCCTGCCCCGCGATACGTCACGCCGGTGCACCGCTTGCCGTCAAACGTCAGCGCCCGCACTTGTGCGCCCGTGACGATGGTGAGATTCGGCCGCTGCGATGCCGGACGCAGAAAGCCCTTGGCCGTGTTCCAGCGGATGCCGCGTTTCTGGTTGACCTCGAAGTAGCCGACGCCGAAGTTATCGCCGCGGTTGAAGTCGCTCGTGCGCGGAATGCCCGCCTGCACGGCCGCCTCGATGAAGGTCTCCAGCACCTGCCAGTGCAGCCGCTGTGGCTCGACGCGCCATTCGCCGTTCGCGCCGTGCCATGCGTTCGCGCCGCCGTGATGGTTCTCGCTGGCCTTGAACAGCGGCAGCACCGCATCCCACTTCCATGAGTCATCGCCGGTGATGGCGGCCCAGCCGTCGTAATCCTCACGCTGACCCCGCATGTAGATCATGCCGTTGATCGACGAGCAGCCACCGAGCACGCGGCCGCGCGGATAGCCGAGCGAGCGGCCGTTCAAGCCGGGCTCTTCACGCGTGCGATACAGCCAGTCGGTGCGCGGATTGCCGATGCAATACAGATAGCCGACGGGAATGTGGATCCAGTGGTAATCGTCTTTACCGCCCGCTTCGAGCAGCAGGACGGAAACGTCGGGGTCGCGGGTCAGGCGGTTGGCGAGGACGCAGCCTGCGGAGCCTGCGCCGATGATGATGTAGTCGTAGGTGTCCATGTCTCCGTGCTTCTTTTCCTTGGTGTTATTGGTTTTTATTTTTGTGGTGCAACCGTCGTTTTATATCCTGCTGAGCTAACTTACTTTCTTCCAAGAACATAAGCAAAGACAGGCGCCATCTAGGCAAGCACGGCCGCGCTGTTCGTCCGCAGAGGTTGCGATCCCATTCTCACCGGCGAAAAGCCATTGTGCACGGATCTGCAATTCAGCGTTCCGGTACAGCCTTGATGCCGGGCTCCGCAACGCTGAGCGCTTGAACATCATTCGCTGGAATACGTTCTCCACGTCCCCACACCCTGCCGGGTAGTCACCGAGATTCCGCGGGACGTAGTACGAACCCTGCAGGCTTGGCCATCGCTACATACAAGGGCGCCGTCAGGCCTACAGCAACACGGAGCGGCGGCTAGGCGGCTGCGACAACCATACCGTTCGAGATGTCAGTCAACACTAAGGAAGATTTCACACACCTGACTTGCAAACGCTTGCCTTCCTTTCTACGTTTCAAGAACGCATTCGAATAAACGTCCAGCGCGGGCGATGAGCCAAACGCCCCGCAAAAGGGGGAGACGTGAAGGCAAAAATCGTGGCCGCGGTTGCCGTGTGCTCAATTGCCGCTGCTTGGTGGTCGTTCTCATCCAAAAGTGAGGGCGAAGGTCACAACCAGGTAACCGGCGCAACAACGGGCAACGCACCAACAACATCCGGGGCCGCTCAAGCCAACAAGAGTTCAGCGCTCAATCCCCAGATTGGCGCGGTCGAGAATCAGGCCGGCCGCCCAGGCGTGAAATCGACGGATTTCGACGCTTCCATCGCCGGCATCGACGCTAACAAAAACGGCATACGCGACGACGTCGAGCACTACATCGAGAAAACATATCCGGATCCGGCACAACGCGCAGCGATGATGCAGTACGCGAAAGCGCAGCAGAACTTCATCCTTACAGCCACCACTCCGGAGAGGGCGCAGCTCGCTGCACGAGAACTATGGCGGTCATTCGCCTGCGCTCGTAGCCAGCTTGGACGGCCATGGCTCGATGCCACCAAGGACGTTCTCGCCATGTACCTCAATACCCGCGATCGGCTGAATGCCCAAGCGAAAGCTCAGGACAATCTAGCCGGGCAAATCGTCGAATCGTATTCAGGAGACAAGCCATGCGACTAAGAGCTGTCGTTCTCACATGCTGCGTCTTTCTTGGAGCCCTGTCGTCGCCAACCGTCGCCCAAGTCGAGACAAAGTGTGAGTCGAGATATCGCATCTATTTCGGCAACGGTATCCGGAATACTCCGCAAGATTGGGAGGCTAGCAAGGAAGAGCTGGCCACAATGATTGGCGCGAGGTTCAACGGTGTCCCTGTCAGCTACGCAAATGCGATCAACCCGACCGGCGGATTCATCGATGACCTTCAACGCGTGTTCGAGCAAAAGTTGGCTGAGAACTCTGAGCTCTCGTGGGAGCTTCTTGTCCGTGCATCGCTGGGGCTGATCAACGGAATTTCTCCAGAACTGGTGCGAATTGCTCTTGATCTGATCATCAAGACAGAAACCGAATCCAGCGCCGAACTGAAGAAGAAGTGGGAAGCTGAGAACAGCTACGTTGACAGTTTGGTCACAACCCACGTGGCGAGCTACACGCAGGACATCGTCGAGAACGGTAGGCGCGTCCTGCTGGTGGCCCACTCTCAAGGCAACCTCTACGGCAACGCTTCGCATCGAATTCTTTATAGCAATCCTGACGTGACGCCGGGCAGTTTCGGGATCGTTGGCGTTGCAACCCCTGCCAATTACGTACCCGGGGGCGGTTCGTATGTGACTTCCGATGCCGATATGGTTATCAATGCCCTCCGATCCATCATTACAGACAAAGTTTTGCCAGCCAATGTTTCAATTCCGTTAGATACGGCAGAACTATCTGGGCACAACTTCATTAAGACTTACATGCACCCAGGGAAGCCCGCCCGGGAAAAAATTCAGTGGATGACGACAGTTGCGCTGAATAAAATTGTGGAACCGAAGGAGGCTTACGATTACAAGATAGTTAGCCATATAGCAAGCAATTATCAGGCATCAATAAGCCCAAATAATGATTTTTATTTTGACTTAAGCGGGTGCCCGCTAGGCTACATATATTGCTTTCACTCAACCGAGTTAAAAACTATATACAATTCGAAAGGTACCGGCTACGACAAACAGGTTCCGAGTGATCGCCCCTCTTTCAATGCCCTAACAACCGAGGCTATAGAGCGGCTATCGGCATTCGATAGTAACGCATCCAATCCAAAAAGTCCTTTGAATTGGTACTTAAAATCGAATCTTCCTTATATATATCTAAGGTCGGATTACAGCTACATAGATGAATCAAACTTCCTGATTTGGGGCACCGATAGCTACGACATCTCCGGAAACCTCTATTCACCACCAAAACAACTTGGAGATTACCTTACTCTCATTGCAGGTCAGTTTTGGGTGCCTGTCCCGCCAGAACCTCTTTGGCGCTCCAGAAATCCCGTTACGCCTCGCGAGGTATTTCAAACGAAAATTCTCCAACCAATAACCACCTCGCTAGACGCAATGAAATACAAAGCAGTTCAATACGAAATCACCGATTTAGATATTGCGTCGCAATCTTGGCTTCCTCAGCCTAGCCACTTTGCTAAAGTGATTCGACTTACCACGAAAATCTGTAAGCCCGATGATCTATATCGAACAAATTGATCAGTTCCTCGGCACACCAGACCAATACCGCTCGCGGATATGCGAGTCTCTTGGCGCCCGACCTCCCTCGCTGTTATGAATAGATGGGCGCCAGGCTCAGTAGAGGGCGAAAGGAGAATCGACCGCCAGAGCCCAAATCAAATCCGCGAAGCCAGCCACTCCGTCATCTTCGCAAACACCTCGCTACGCAGCCGCTCGGCTTCGTTAAAGATCTCGTGATACCCGTTGTCGAACCACGCCAAGGTCCGCAGATCTTCCGGCGCATTCGCATAGAAATCACGGCTGCCGGAAGGATCGACAATCGAATCCGCGCCACCGGCCATCAGCAGCATCGGCGCTTCCAGGCGTGGCGCATCCTGCTGCGCCTGCGTGATCGCATTGAGCATGAACTCCAGCAATGATGCGCTGATTGTGCTTTGCACCAGTGTGTCCGCCCGATAGGCGGCGGCGACGCTCGGATCGTGCGAAAGCTTGGCCGGATCGACGGGATTGGGCACCGGCAGCCGCGGCGCGATGGCGGAGAGAATCCCCCGCACGATGCCCGTTCCGGGCGGCAACTTCACTCGCAGCGCGGGCGATGACAGCAGCACGCCGCGCACGGGCCGGATGCGCGCAGTCGTGAAGCGCGCAACGATCAACCCACCCATGCTGTGGCCGAGGACAAACGGCATCTCGTGCCATTCGGCGACGGCGGCGTCGATGATTTCTGCGAGATCGGTGAGGTAATTGTCCTGCGCGTCGAGCGCCATGCGCGGGCCGCCGCTCTTGCCGTGGCCGCGCAGGTCGAAAGCCCGTACGCGCAGGCCAAGGTCGGTCAGCACCTTGGCCACATGCGGATAGCGGCCGCTGTGTTCAGCCATGCCGTGGACGAGGATGACGGTGCCACGCGGTGCGCCGCTGTCGGGCGTTGGCAACCAGGTACGGACCAGCAGTTCAGTACCGTCCTTCATGCGCTGGCGGGTTTCCAGTGCGGGATGGGCGGTGGCCTGAGCGGGGGCTTGCGTCATCGGCGTCTCCTCCTTGGGTTGCCAGATTGTGGCATAGACGCCGCCTGTCGCAATCTGCGTCAATCGCGCGGCCTGTCAGTGACAGCAGCCGTCGGTGTCACCGCCTTCACCACCCTCGCCGGCCACGCTCTGGAGGATCGGGCAATCGGGGCGGTCATCACCGTGGCACGCGTTGGCAAGTGTCATGAGCGTGTCGCGCATGCTTTGCAGCTCGCTGATGCGCGCATCGAGATCCGCCACGTGGCGCAGGGTGACGGCCTTCACATCGGCGCTGGCGCGTTCGCGGTCGTTCCACAACGAAAGCAGCGTGCGGATCTCCTCCAGCGCGAAACCCAGCGAGCGCGACCTGTGGATAAAGCGCAGCACATGCACCGCCCGCGCGTCGTACATGCGGTAGTTGCCTTCGGTGCGCGGGCTGGGTGGCAGCAGGCCGATGCTTTCGTAGTAACGGATCATCTTGGCCGACACGCCGCTGGCCTTCGCGGCCTCACCAATGTTGACCGGTCCTTTGTCGATGAGATTGGTGCGCGTCATGCGTTATCTCCGGTGGCACGCCAGCGGCGCAGCATCAACGCATTGGTGACCACGCTCACGCTGGAGAACGCCATCGCCGCGCCGGCAAAGGTGGGGTTCAGCAAGCCGAATGCCGCCAGCGGAATGCCCACCACGTTATAGATGAAGGCCCAGAACAGGTTCTGGCGAATCTTCGCGACGGTGCGGCGTGACAGGTCCAGCGCGTCGCTCACCAGGCGCGGCTCACCGCGCATAAGCGTGATGCCGGCAGCCTGCATCGCCACATCCGTGCCCGTGGCCATGGCGATGCCGACATCGGCCGCAGCCAGCGCAGGCGCATCGTTGATGCCGTCGCCCACCATTGCGACCACATGGCCGCTCTGCTGCCATGCCGTCACGCGTGCGGCCTTGTCCTGCGGCAACACTTGCGCGGCCACTTCGTCGATGCCGAGTGCGTGGGCCACGCTGCGCGCGGCGCCGGCGTTGTCGCCCGTCACGAGCGCGGTGCGCACACCACGCGCCTGCAGTGCGGCCACGGCGTCCCGGGCACCGGGCTTGAGCGCATCGCCAAACGCAATCAGGCCCCGCAGTTGCACGCTGTCTCCATCACGCTGCGCGAGCCACGAAACGGTGTTGCCTTGTGCTTCCAGCGCGTCGGCACGCGCTTGCAAGGCACTGCGATCCAGCCCCAGTTCATCCATCCACCGCGCATTGCCGAGTTGCAGCGATGCGCCATCCACGATGCCGCGCGTGCCCCGTCCGGCCAATACCTCCGGTGTTTGTGCGGGCGTGATTGCGCGGCCCCGCTCCTTGGCATATTCGCGCGTGGCCTGTGCCAGCGGGTGCGTGTTCTCAGCCTGCAGCGCAGCAAGTTGATCGAGCAGTGCGTTGGGGTCGATACCGGTTGCGGATTCCACCGCCGTCACGCGCGGCTGGCCGACGGTGAGCGTGCCCGTCTTGTCGAAGACGACAAAATCCACCTGCTGTGCGCGTTCCAGTGCCTGCGCATCGGCGATCAGGATGCCGCGCCGCGCGCCCGCACCCGTGCCGGCCATGATGGCGGATGGCGTGGCAAGGCCCAGCGCACAAGGGCAGGCAATCACCAGTAAGGCCACCGCGTTGATGATGGCCGTCTCCCACCCTGCACCGGCGATGATCCAACCCGCCAGCGTGAGCAACGCCGCTGCCAGCACCGCCGGCACAAAGATGGCGCTCACGCGGTCGACCAGTTGCTGGATCGGCGGCTTGGCGGCCTGCGCGTCTTCAACGAGCCGGATGATGCGCGAGAGCATCGTGTCCGCGCCGATGGCCACGGTGCGCACCAGCAGCACGCCATCCGTGGCGATGGCGCCGGCGGTCACGCGGTCGCCTTCGCGCTTGGGCACAGGGAGGCTTTCGCCGGTCAGCATGGATTCATCAACGTGGCTCGCGCCTTCCAGCACCACGGCGTCCACAGGGATGCGTTCACCGGCGCGCACAGACACCACATCGCCCACGCGCACCTGGGCGACAGGGGTATCGCGCAGCGTGCCGTCGGCACCGCGCACGCGAGCGGTATCGGGACGCAGCGCCTGCAAGGCACGGATGGCCTGGGCGGTCTGGCGCTTGGCGCGCACCTCCAGCCACTTGCCAAGCCGCACCAGCGTGATGACCACGGCAGCGCTTTCGAAGTACAGGTGCGGCTCATGGTGCATCCCGTCCGCTCCCGCGCGCCACCACAGCCACAGCGACAGCCCATATGCTGCCGACGTGCCGAGCGCGACCAGCAAATCCATGTTGCCGGCGCCCGCACGCACCGCCTTCCATCCCGCCTTGTAGAAGCGCGCGCCAATCACGAACTGCACGGGCGTCGCCAGCAGCCATTGCACCCAGGCGGGCAGCATCCAATCACCACCGAACCACCCGGCGATCATCGGCAATACAAGCGGCACGGACAGCGCGGCGGCCATCCACACGGGCCCGGCGCCCTCCCAGAAGTCGGGTTCGGCGGCAGCGGGAGCGGTGGATTCATTGGAAGCGACACGCGCCTCATAACCGGCCGCCGAGACTGCGGCGATCAACGCATCGCTGGCGGCACCGCCCTGCACCCGGGCGCGCTCGGTCGCGAGGTTCACGCTGGCTTCGGTCACGCCGGGCACGGCGCGCAAGGCGCGTTCGACGCGGCCCGCACAGGCGGCACACGTCATCCCGCTGATATCGAGGTCGGTGGAAGTCACGTCGGCAAGGCTGGCGGCGGTCATGGAAGCGTCTATTCAGAGGGAGATGGCATCAGCCTAGACCTTCTCATCTTGGTAAGGTCAAGCCTGCATTCTACGCTTGCGCTTCCAACGATAGGAAGGTTCATACTGCGCCTGTGATTCTCCCTTCCCTCTTTTCAGGAGCAAACCATGACGACGTTTTCCACGACCTTTTCTGTGACGGGCATGAGTTGCGGCCATTGCGTGTCGGCCGTCACGCGTGCTGTGCAGCAGGTCGATGCCGGCGCCAATGTGCAGGTGGACCTGGACAAGCAGACCGTGGCCGTCACCAGCGGCGCCAGCACCGATGCGGTCAAGGCCGCCATCGAGCAAGCCGGCTATCCGGTCAAAGCCTGCGCCTGAACCGGGCGCGGGCAACAAAAAAGGCGTGCCGCTGTGGCACGCCTTTTTGCTTGCGCGGAAACCACTCAGAAGCGGTAGCCGACGTTCAGGAAAGTCACGACCGGGTTGATCTTGATCTTCGCTTCGCTGACAACGTGGACGCCGGTCGCCGTCGTGCTGTCGATCGTTGCCGTGGTCTTCAGCGGCAGGTACGACACCGACAAGCCGACGAACCAGTCCTTGGTGATGGCGTAGGTGGCACCCACGTTCAGCACCGGGTTCAACGAACCGTCGGTCGACACGTTGCTCTTGCTACCCGGGCCAGCCAGCTTCGTCTGGAAGGCGCTGTTCGTGATCTTCTCGTCGGAGAACCACGTGTAGTTCAGGCCCACGCCAACGTACGGGCGGAACTTGGTGTCGGCGTTGAAGAAGTACCACTTGGCCAGCACGGCCGGGCTCCATTGCTTGGCCGAGCCGATTTCGCCGTACCCCGACAATGCGCCCGTACCCTCGATCTTGTGACGCGGCGGAATGCCACCCACCAGTTCAACGGCAACGTTGTCGGTAAAGAAATGCGTGAAGGCGAGACCAACGGTATCGGCTTCCTGAATCTTGGCGCCGGTGCCGGACTGCGATTGATTCACCGGCACGCCGCCGATGCTCTTGACCAACAGCGGGTCGCTCGAGCTGTTCGGCATCACGCGGAACCAGCCAAGGCTGACGATGTTGCTGCCGGCAGCCTGTGCGTGCGCGGCGGTGGCGAGGATCATCCCGGCGGCGGCCGCCAGTGCTTTTTTATAGGCCATCTCTGTATGTGCTCCTGTGTCAGACGCATCCGTTGCAAACGAGATTGACACGTTTGCGGTGCGCTCTCTAAGTCTCCTCCCAGGCGGAAGGGATGGCCATTATCCCGTGTGATTGCCTTGGCTAGAACCCTTTTTCTAGAGGTTTCCTGTTATAAGCGGCACGCTAAAACCGCATGCGGCGGGCTTTTTCAGCACATGCTCAATTTTTAAACAGGCTGGCCTTGGACAGCGCAAGCACGCACGCGGCCAGATCCCACAGGGCACTGCCGACGCTCTTGAACACCACGGGCGACACCGGCGCGGGCTGCGTGAACGTATCCGGCGGCGTATCGACGCACTGTTGTAACGGCCGCACACGCGACCATGGCACGCCGGCCTGCAGCAGGTCGCCTGCTTCGGCTTCCAGGTCGACCAGAGTGTCGGCGTACAGCCGATCGACCGCGGCGGCATGCACACACAAGCGCGGCGGCAGTTCGGCCATGTCGGACCGGAACGCGCCTACAGCCGTAATGAAGTGATGCGCCCCCCACGCATAGCCGCCAGGATGGCTTGGATCGCCCAAATCCGGGAGCACCGGTTGCGATGACGGTGTAGCGGTAATGACCAGCGGCGTCTGCGACAGCACCGCACGGGCAGCCTCTGCCACGCCAGCCGCATCGCCGCCCGCCAGAGCGGTGGAATCCATACCGAGCGCGCGCGCATAGCCGGCCAGCCCGTCTGCGCTGGCCGCCGTGCGCGCAATGATCGTGACGCGTCGTGTGCCCAGCCCGAAGCGGAAGGCTTCCAAGTGCGCGCGCGCCTGGGCACCGGCACCGATCAGCAGCAAGTCTCCCGCCGGCTCAGGCGCCAGCAAGCGTGCCGCCAGCAACGACACCGCAGCGGTGCGGTGTGCGGTCACGGTCGGGCCATCCAGCATCAGTCGGCGCTCGCCGGTGCGGGCGTCCATCACCACCACCTCGCCGTGAATGGCCGCCAGGCCCTGTGCGGGATTGTGCGGGTGCACGGTGATGATCTTGGTGATGGCGATGTCGGCATTGGACGCCGGCATCAGCAGCAAACTGCCGCCGCCAGCCACAGGCATCACGAGCCGCGCGGGGGCCTGGGCACGGCCCGCGCGCGCATCGCGCAACACCTGGGCAACAGCATCGGCCAACGCGGCATACGGCAAGCGGGCCGCCGTGGTGGCAGCGTCGAGGGTCTGCAGCATGGGGCTCCCGCAGCGGAAGAAACGTCGGACGGACTTATGCCGCGGCGCGGCGCGGGGGCGGCGTGCGGCGTGTGAGCAACCCGGCGCTGATGAGCAATTGGGCAGCGGCGTAGCTCCACCAGATCGCCAGCTCATGGTCGGTAAACGGAAAGACGAACACGCTGATGCCGATCATCGCATCGGAAGCCGCAAAGGCGAGCGCGCCCCAGGCCGTCAGCGGGCCCGGCAGGCGCGCCAGCAATGCCGCGCACACCATCGCCGACAGCACGAGCATGTAGGCGATCACCGGCCCCTTCAACTCGCCCAGGCCCGGCCAGTACCACAGCAACATGCCGATCGCCACGCCGATCATCACGCCAACGCCAATCATGCGGATGGCCGACGACGCTCCACGCAGCCCCACCAGCACCCGCAAATAGCACAGGTGCGCCAGCAAGAAGCAGCCCAGCCCGGCCATGAACGAGAACGCCAGCCCCGGCAGGGCGAGCCACAGATCCCCCAGTGCGGAGAACACCATGGCGCCGATCAGCCAGCGCCGCTCGCGCGGAATCTCGTGCACCGACGCAGCGCGCGCCAGCAGCAACGCCATCAGCATCTTCCACAGCGGCTGCGCGACGATGCGCCCCACCAGCGGGGTGCCGGGCGGTACTTCGACCGCCACCATGGTCAGCATGCCGCCGTAGGTGACGCCTGCCACTGCAGCGGCCACCCACCACGCGCGAACCCGTGCCGGCATGCCGTAGCCGCCTGCCAGATGCGCCGGTGCGTGCGCCGGATGCGTGGTGTGTCCGTCAACCATCGTGGTCTCCCGCCCAAGACAGGTCATTCATATCAGCAAAGTGATGTCGGCTTGCAGCGTGACACGCCGCGCACCCTGGCGCAAGGCGCGAATCTACCCACCAAGGTGGGATAGCGGCAACGCGCCATCCCGCTTCAAGGCCGTCAGTACGATATTGGAACGCACGTTGTCCACACCCGGCACGCGCATCAGCTTGCGCATGACGAATTCCGACAACGCGGGCAGATCGGGCACCACCACCCGCAGCATGTAATCGGCGTCGCCTGCCACGGAATAGCACTCCTGCACCGCGTCGAGCAGGCTGATCTCTTCGCGAAAACGTTCGACGATGGCATCGCCGTGGTGCGCGAGCTTGACGCTGGCGAATACCGTCACGCCCAACCCCAGCCCGGTCGGCGAAAGCACCACCCGGTAGCCCTCGATCACACCTTCCGATTCAAGCCGCGCCAGACGCCGCCCGACCTGGCTGGCCGACAAGTGAACCTGTTCCGAGAGCTGCTGATGCGTCGCACGGCCATCGCGCTGAAGGGCCGCCAGCAGAGCCAGATCGAAGGTATCGAGCGAAATCATGCAAATCTCCTGCGTTTTATGGCTTTATTCTGCATGACTTCCGCAAACAACGCACAATGAATGGCCGTTTTGCGGCCAACCCGCGTGGCCACGCCCCTACACTGGCCGGACTCTGATTGCACGAGATCGACATTACAAATGGACATCGCAACCACCGCCCCCGACGCAGCCCAAAACGCCGCTCCGGCCGGCTTCAATGGCACCCTCACCGACAAGCTGCGTGAGCAATTCGCAGAAGGACTGGACGGCCAGACGCTGCGCGCCGACTTCACCATGCAGCAGCCGGTGCACCGCTACACCGCCGCCGATCATGCAACGTGGCGCACGCTGTACGACCGCCAGGAAGCGCTGTTGCCGGGCCGCGTGTGCGATGAATTCCTGCAAGGCCTGTCCACACTGGGCATGAGCCGAGATGCCGTGCCGTCATTCGACCAGCTCAACGAAACGCTGATGCGCGCCACCGGCTGGCAGATCGTCGCTGTGCCGGGCCTGGTGCCCGACGAAGTGTTCTTCGATCACCTGGCCAACCGCCGCTTCCCCGCAAGTTGGTGGATGCGCCGCCCCGATCAGCTCGATTACCTGCAAGAGCCGGATTGCTTCCACGACATCTTCGGCCACGTGCCGCTCCTGATTAACCCGATCTTTGCCGACTACATGGAAGCCTACGGCAAGGGTGGTCTGAAGGCCGCACGCCTGGGGCAGCTCGACATGCTGGCGCGCCTGTACTGGTACACGGTGGAATTCGGCCTGATCCGCACGCCGGCCGGCCTGCGCATCTACGGTGCGGGCATCGTGTCGAGCAAGAGTGAATCGGTGTACGCGCTGGATTCGGCCAGCCCGAACCGCCTCGGCTTTGACGTGCGCCGCATCATGCGCACGCGCTATCGCATCGACACGTTCCAGAAAACCTACTTCACCATCGACAGCTTCGAGCAGTTGTTCGACGCCACGCGCCCGGACTTCACGCCGCTGTATGAAGAACTCGCCGCGCTGCCGACCATTGGCGCGGGCGATGTGGTGGAGGGCGATCTGGTACTGAACGTGGGCAACCGCGAAGGTTGGGCAGACACCGCGGACATCTGACGGCAGATATTTGGGCGCTGACTATACTGCGCGCATTCAAGACCGAACTTTGTACCACACCCCATCATGATGCCGACCCTGAACGAAGAACAACGCAAGGCCCTCTTTGCCGAACTGCCCGGCTGGACGCTACAGAGCGAGCGCGACGCCATCCAGAAGACCTTCACCTTTGCCGACTTCAACGCCGCGTTCGGCTTCATGACGCGCGTGGCGATCAAGGCCGAGCAGATGAATCACCACCCCGAGTGGTTCAACGTGTGGAATCGCGTGGACATCACCTTGTCCACGCATGATGCAAACGGGCTCACGCACCGTGACGCCGATCTCGCGCGCTTTATCGAGCAGGCCGCGAAAGGTACCAGCGCCACCGGCGCGAAGTAACGACCGCCATCCTGGCGCTCAGCCCTGTGTGGCTGCGCGCCACGCGTCATACGCTGCCCGCGCCTTGTCGCCCAATTGCTCAGGGGCGATGCGGGTGGCGCCTTGTACAATCATCAGCGCATACGGCTTGGCCAGCGCCGACGCCTCGGCACACAGCCGCAGTTCCTCGCTCTCGGCGGGCGAACGGGCACGCCAGAAATTAATGGCGGCCTCAAGATCGGTGATGGTAAGCAGGGCATCGGTCATCCGCGCATTGTAGCGCTGCCAAATGATGCCGATCGCACCGCTTTCGCCCTTTTTGCCCTTTTCCGCACCGCACTCCGGATCGAGTCAATGCGCATCCTGCTGATTGAAGACGACCGTGCCATCGCCAGCGGCATCCATGCCGGACTCACGCAAGCCGGGCATCGCGTGCATGTCGTGCACGACGGTGTCTTCGCCACTGAACAACTTGCCAGACAGACACACGATCTGGTGATCCTCGATCTTGGGCTGCCCGGTATCGATGGCATGACGCTGCTGTCGCAGTTTCGTGCACGCGATCGAGTAACGCCCGTGCTGATCCTGACCGCACGCGACGGCCTGCTCGACAAGGTGAACGGCCTGAATGCCGGCGCAGATGATTACCTGCTCAAGCCGTTCGAGATGCTCGAACTCGTGGCCCGCGTGGGCGCGCTGCTGCGCCGTCGCAGTGATTCGACCGAACCCGCAGCACGCCCCGACATCCTTGTCGGACGGCTGCGCATGAGCGGCGTGGAACGGCGCATCTTTGTCGATGCGGCCCCCCTTGAACTGTCGCCGCGCGAATTTGCCGTGCTGGAGTTGCTGATGCTGCGCCAGGGCCGGGTCGTCAGCAAGGTGCAGTTGCAGGACCATCTTGCCAGCTTCGGGCACGCCATCGGTGAAGCCAGTCACGATGTGGTGGGCGACACGGCCATCGAAGTCTATGTGCACCGTGTACGCCGCAAGATCGAGCATTCCGAGGCGGAGATCGTCACGGTGCGCGGCTTCGGTTACCTGTTGCAGGCGCGCGCCGCGGTGTAGTTCTTGCCCATGTTCAAGCGCCAGCGTCCCACCTCGTCGTCGGCTTCATCGGCTCCGGCCAAGGGAGCGGGCAACAGTGCCATCAGCCTGCGCCTGCATCTGTTGCGTGCGCTGGCGACGCCGCTGTTTGGCTTGATTGTGGGTACGGGTGCGCTGTCGTACTGGCTGGCGGCGCACTACACCGCGCAGGTGTTCGATCGCGCATTGGTGGGCGTGGCCAACACGCTGGCCGAACAGTTGCGCATCGCCGGTCCGCAGGTGCCGGCGGCCAAGCTCTACGACATCGCCCTCACCGCCCAGACGCTCGTACAGAACAGCGGCGAAGACCGCATCTACTGGCGCATTTCCGGCCCCGCAGGCACGCTGGTCGGGCGCGACACGCCGTTGGGCTACGGTTCGGGCCAGGTCCGCATTGGCGACGCGCGCGTGTTCTACAGCTGGATCGACGGCAAACAGGTGCGCGCTGTGCATCTGCTCGTTCCCGGTGTGAGTGCGGAGGTGCCCAAGCCACGCTCGCCGCGCCAACCTGTGCCGCCCGACCCCGAAGACGACGTCACGCGCCCCGCGCTTGCGCCCACGCAGGCGCAGACGGCACCCGCGTTCAACCCATCCAATCCGCCCGACGCCATGAAGGCCGAAGACGGCATCGTGGTGGAAGTGGCAGAGCTGCTGGACCATCGCGATACGGCCGCCAAGGAAGTGCTGCTGTCGGTATCGATTCCGCTGATCGTGCTGCTGGCGGTGGGGGGGCTGATCCTCTCGCTCGTGCTCAAGGAAGAGCTGCAGCCGCTGCAGACGCTGGCCGACACGCTCAACAAGCAGAGCGCACGATCGGTGACGCCGCTGCCCGCAGAATCGGCTGAACGCGTGCCCGCCGAACTGCAACCACTCATTAACGCGATGAATGCGCTGCTGGCCCGGCTGCGCGACGCACTGGAAGCGCAGCGCACCTTCATCGCAGACGCGGCACATCAACTCCGCACACCGCTCACGGCGTTGAAGCTTCATGCCGATCGTGCCGTCGATGCCAAGACACTGGACGATGCCCGGCCCGCACTGCTGGAGTTGCAATCGGGTGCCAACCGCGCCGTGCGCCTGTCCAATCAGTTGCTGACGCTGGCGCGTGCCGAGCCAGGCATGACGCTCGACCAGTTGGGTCCGCCGATGCCGGTCGATCTCGTCTCGCTTGCGTTCGATACCGGTGCCGAGTGGGTGCCGCGCGCACTCGCACGCGGGTTGGATCTAGGCTTTGAGGCGTGGCCCCAGGAAGCCACGTCGCCAGGTTCATTGCAGGCACCGGTGCTGGCCAACATGCTGCTGCTGCGCGAGGCCATCAACAACCTGCTCGACAACGCCATCAAATACGTGCCGGCTGGCGGACGCGTGACCTTGCGTGCAGGCATGGAGGCCGACGCGGCATCCCAGTGGTGGGGTGTGGTGAGTGTGGAAGACAATGGCCCGGGCATTCCACCCGAGCGGCGCGGCGAAGTGTTCCAGCGCTTCTTCCGTGGTGATGCGGACCACCGCCCGGGACAGCCGCAAGGTAGCGGCTTGGGCCTGGCCATCGTGCACGACATCGTGCGTTTGCATGGCGGCACCGTCGCCATTGACGATACGACGGCGCGTGATGGCAGCCGCGTGATGCGCTTCGTGTTGCGCCTGCCGCTGGTAGGCGAATCCGTCTAGCCGACGGACGTCCGGCTTATTTCTTCTTGTTCTTCTCCGGCGGCGCCAGCATGGTGCCGCGGCACTTCTTCGCGCCGCAGCGGCACGCAAACTGTTCCTTCAGTGCCTTGGTCTGGCGGCCCTCGATGACGAGGCCGTAGTCGTAGAACAGTTCTTCTCCGGGTTCGATGTCGCGCAGCGCGTGAATGAATACCCGGCCATCCGCTTCCCGCGCTTCGCAGTTCGGCTTGCAGGCGTGGTTGATCCAGCGCGCGCGGTTGCCGCCGAACTTGGCGTCGATCACGCTGCCGTCTTCCAGGCTGAAGTAGAACGTGTGATTCGGATCGGACGGGTCATGCGGATGGCGGCGCAGCGCCTCCTTCCACGTGATGTGCTCGCCCTTGTATTCGATGATCTTCTTGCCGCGTGCGATGGCGACCACGGCATACACGCCGCGTCCGTGCACGCCAGATTCGCGCACCTCGATGCGATCGCGGCGGCGCAGTTTGGCCGGAGCTTGCAGCGCGGGCGAGGACTCAGCCAGAGCCGGCGTGGCATCAGGGGACGTGCGTGTCATGGGGGAAATGGCGCAGTAAAGCGAAGCAAAAACGTCGATCAACGAAGCCGTGAGCCTACACCAAAAGCATGGCATCTCGACACGTGCCGCAACCCCATGTCGTCCGGCCAATGTGGATAACCTCGCCTGCGGCTGTGGATAACTACCGGCAAAGCCTGTTGGCTGTCTGTGACTGCCCTGTCGATGGTGTGGGCACAAGTGACGGGGTTGCCAGTCGGAGAATCTGAAAAACCGGCAAGCTATCCACGCGAGGACACACGCGGTACCCCCGGTTTTGCTTGCAACAAGTACTTGAACATAAAGCGCTTTTTCCACTTATCCACAGAAACTATCCACCGTTATCTACTACTACTATCTGTATACATAAGAAAAAAGGTAAACCAACCGATCGACTGGCGTCGAACCTACCAGCGAGCAGACAAGCCACCCGCAAACCAGGACATCAAACGTCAACAATGATGTGATGGGATCACCTCGCAACGTAGGCCCCATGCGGGTTTGCGGAACCCGCATGCCAGGCGCGGTTACAAAGCTCACGTGCCGGCGCTGTTCGCATGCCGGTATCATGTCGCCCTTGGAGCCATCCCCCGGACGCTCTGTTGTGTGTTTTATCTACTCTTGAAGGGAGTCAAGCAATGACGAAAACCGAACTGATCGACGCCATCGCCAGCGGCGTAGACGGTCTGACCAAGGCCAAGGCCGAGCAGGCACTGAACGTGACGCTGCAAGCCATCATGGAATCCGTTGGCAAGGGCGATGCGGTCAGCCTCATCGGCTTTGGTACCTTCAGCCAAGGTGAGCGTGCCGAGCGTATGGCTCGCAACCCGCGCACCGGCGAAGAAATCAAGGTCGAAGCGGCCAAGACGGTGAAGTTCAAGGCCGGCCAGAAGTTCAAGGACGCTGTTAACGCCTGAAGCAATGACAGCCCTCGGCGTGACCAGCCGGTCTGGTGAGCGCCAACGACGTGGCATGCCGTTGCATGCGTGAATCGACCGCAGCATTGGCGTACCACGTCGGAAGGCCTGTCTCCCCGTCAGGCCATCCCTTCTCCCTCTTCCATGTCCCGCCCCTTCCTGCGCAACTCAATCGCTCTGCGCATTGGCTTGCCGATCGTTCTGATCGCACCGGTCTTCTGGTTTGCCGGTTGCGCGACACCGCCTGCACGCCCGCAAGCAGAACCGCTGCCAGACAACGAAGTCGTGCAGACGCGCCCAGGTGCCACACCGCGTGAAAAGATGATCGAGATTGCCCTGACCGAATGGGATCGGTGGGGGCGCCAGGTGGTGCGTGTGGGGCGTGACGATACGTATTGCGTGACCGGCGGTGGCTTTCCTGACCAGCCGCAAGGCCACTGGTTGACCTCCGACGACCCGACCCCCGCCCCGTCCGATGAAGAAAGCGGCGCCGACATGCCGCTGCCCAAAGCGGTCGTCAAGCCCGAGGTACCGCCCCCAGCGCCGTGCCTGCGGTATCCGGATAGCACAGGCGGAGAAGCCACCGCGCGCGGCTGCATGCTGGCCAAGCGCTACTGGGCGATCGTCGGCAAGACGCCGACCTGCCAGCAGTTGACCACCGGCGGCTGGGCGTGGTCTGCGGTGTTCATCTCGTGGATCATGCGCAAGGCCGGCTTGCAGAACGATCAGTTCCTGACGGGCGCCACGCATGCGGAATACGTGACCGATGCGCGCGACCATCTGCTCAAGCATCCTGCCTTCGTGCTCGAACGCACCCCTGCCGTGCCGCGCCCGGGCGACCTTGTCTGCACCGCACGCGGCGCCGATCGCTTCATGACGGATCCGGCAGAGATCCAGGCCGGCAGAACACCCATGCACTGCGATCTCGTCGTCGAGGTCGACTCCATGCGCCATGAGATGAAATCGATTGGCGGCAACGTGCAGCAGTCCGCGTCGATGAGCATCACCGAGTTGAACGACGCCAACCAGATTGATCCGTACACCAACTCGGCCATGCAGTGGTTGCTGATTCTGCGCAACCAGTTGCCTTAGCCGGGAGCGGTTGTAGCGCGGTTTGACGTCCGGCGCAAATTCATTAACATGTGAATTACTATGGCGCCGGCAACCCGACCGGCGCATAGCCCCTGTGATCAGGAGACAGGTCATGACGGTGCTTTCGCTTTCACCCGATGCCGGATCGGACATCCAGGCCCATCGTCCGGACTGGTGTGGCCCACGCGAATGGGCCGCGCGCGTGAAGCTGGCGGCGTGCTACCGCATCTTTGCGCAGCTCGGCTGGACCGAGCTGATCTACAACCACATCACGTTGCGCCTGCTGCCGGAAGACGGTGTGAACGACGATGCAGGTCCGCACTTCCTCATCAATCCGTTTGGCCTGACCTATGCCGAGGTTTGCGCGTCGAACCTCGTGAAGATCGACCTGCTGGGCAATGTGCAGCGCGCCGCGGGTCAGCCGGATTGGCCCGTCAACCCTGCAGGCTTTACGGTGCATGCTGCCATTCATGCGGGCATCCCCGGGGCGCACTGCGTGATGCACACCCACACGACCGCAGGCATGGCGGTGGCGTGCGCGCGCGACGGTCTGTCGATCAGCAACTTCTATGCGGCGCAATTGCACGGAAAGGTGGCGTATCACGACTTCGAGGGCATCACCGTGCATGCCGATGAAGGGCCGCGCCTGGTAAAGAACATCGGCGACAAGCCCGCGGTAATCTTGCGCAACCACGGGCTGCTCTCCTGGGGCGATTCGATCGCGCGTGCGTTTGCAGTGTTGTGGCTGCTCAATCGGGCGTGCGAGATCCAGCTCGCTTCTACATCGATGGGCCCGGTGGTTGAGATTCCCGAAGCGGTGGCGCGCAATTGCACGCGCGATTCACTGCAGTTCAACCCGAACTTCGGCGCAGGCGAAGACGTGTTCGCGGCGCTCACCCGCACCATCGACCGCATCGACCCCTCGTACCGAACCTGATCACATGACACGCATTTGCATTGTGGGCGCCGGCGCAGTCGGCGGCTATCTGGGCGCGAAGCTCGCGCTGGCAGATCAACCAGTCAACGTGCTGGCACGGGGTGCGACGCTTCAGGCGTTGCAAGCTGAGGGGCTGCGCCTGACCGAGGAAGGCAACACACGATCTGCGCCGGTGCATGCACGTGACGACGCGCAGGCACTCGGTGTGCAGGACGTCGTGATCGTTGCCGTAAAGGCTCCCGCCATGGAAAGCGTGGCGCAAGGCATCGCCCCGCTTATCGGCCCCGAAACCTGCGTGGTGGTGGCGATGAACGGCGTGCCATGGTGGTTCTTTGATCGACACGGGCCGCTGGAAGGCCTGCGCCTGCAATCGGTCGATCCGCATGGCCGCATCGCGCAGGCCATCCCAACGAAGAACGTGCTCGGCTGCGTGGTGCATCTGACGTGCTCGACGTTGGGGCCGGGGCATGTGCGCCATGGGTTCGGTAAGCGATTGATTCTCGGCGAACCTGCTGGCGGCACCTCACCGCGCTTGGATGCAGTCGGTTCGCGCCTTGAGCGCGCCGGTTTGCAAATTGAACGCAGCGAGGCCATCCAACGCGACATCTGGTTCAAGCTGTGGGGCAACATGACGATGAACCCGGTGTCGGTGCTGACCGGCGCGACGTGTGATCGCATTCTCGATGATCCGCAGGTGGCGGCATTCTGCCTGGCCATCATGGAAGAAGCGAAAACGATCGGCGCGCGTATCGGCTGCCCGATCGAGCAAAGCGGCGAAGAGCGCAGCGCGGTGACGCGTCAGCTCGGTGCGTTCAAGACGTCGATGCTGCAGGATGCGGAGGCCGGACGGGGTCCGCTGGAGATCGATGCGCTGGTGGCGTCGGTGCGGGAAATTGGTCAGCACGTGGGGGTGCCGACGCCGCAGATTGATGCCCTGCTGGGTCTGGTACGTTTGCACGCCCAGACCCGCGGGCTCTACTAGAAGAACGGCTGTATTACGGCGCCATTGCGGGATGCTTCAGCGCATGCGCCGTTTCGATCCACTGCTGGTGATACGCGGCATCGTCGCGCTTGAGGCCGAGTTCGCCGTTCTGATACGCCATCGCCAGGGCCTGCACGGCTTCGGGCAGTTCGTGCTCCGCGGCGTCCTGGTACAACGCCAGCGCGCGGGCTTCATCGCGCGGCACACCATCACCTTCACGGTACGCATTGGCGAGCATGAACATCGCAGCCGGAATGCCGTGGCGCGCAGCACGATCGAACCAGTGCGCGGCTTGCACCGTATCGGCAGCGGTACCGTAACCGCTGCGATACATCAGGCCGAGGTAATACGCGGCAGCGGCATCGCCCTTGACGGCAGATTGACGTAGCAATTGCAGCGCGCGCGGGTAATCGCGCGCAACGCCACCCGTGCCCAGCAGCAGCGCCTTGCCGAGCGAAAGCTCCGCACGCGCGTCGCTCGGCGCGGCCGTTTCCAGCCAGCGCATCCCTTCATTACGCAACGCGCCGTCGTGCGCACCGAGCAAGGCTTCGCCCAGCGCAGATTGCGCAGGAACGGAACCGCTGCGTGCAAGCTGACGCAACTGCCGCAGCGCCTGCGGCTCCATTGCCTGCACGACCATCGCGCGCCACGCTTCCAGCTGCGTGGCATCGACGTTCGGTGCCTGCCGCGTGTGCGAGAACCACCCGCCCACGGCCACGGCGACTGCCAGGGCGGCGGCCACCGTCAACATGGGTACGGACTGGCGCGGCGATTCGATGGCCGGGGCGTCGCCGCCCGCGGCCCATGCGGAACGAAGAGAAGGCATGGCCTGATCCTGTTGTTGCCCGTTATTGCGTCAGGTCGATTTGGTACAGCGACAGACCCTTGTTGGTGCCGTCATCCGCCTGATACAGCGTGACATTGTTGATGTTGGCCGCAGCAGCAGCGGCCAGCTTGCCCGCTGCCGACGGGAACACCACCGTCGCCACCGACGACGCCAGCTTCGTAAAGCGCCAGCTGCGCTGCAAACCATTGGTCGCACGCTTCACGCTGCCGATCTTCTTGATGTAGCTGATCAGCACATCGCGGTTGGCATCGGGCGACGCATAGATCGTCTTGCTGCCGTCCAGGCCCGGGAAGTTGCCGCCGCCGCTTGCACGGTAGTTGTTGGTTGCCACGATGAACTGCGCTGCCGGGTCGAGTGCCGCGCCCTTGTACATCAGGTTCTTGATGCGGCTGCCGACCGGCTGCGTGACGTCAATCTCATACGTCAGGTCCGGCGTGGTGAACATGTCGAAGTTGTAGCCCGGGAACGTGCTCACCAGCTTCTGCACCGTCGCTTGCGTCGGGTCGATGGTGTTGAAGCGCTTGGCCGCCGTTTCCAGCCAGTTCTTGATATCGGAACCCGCCACCTTCACGGCGTAGACGGTGTTCGGATACAGGTAGAGGTCGGCCGCGTTGTTGATTGCCAGCGGGCCGGCCGCCACGTCGGTGAAATCCGTACCGCCACCAAAGCCGCTCTTGAACGGCGCGCTCACCGACAGCACCGGCAGCGACGCGTATTGCGGCAGGTTCGCCTGGACGTACGCCGACACGTAATCGGCCTGCGCCTGATTGACGATCTCGATGGCACCCGGGTCACCCACATCGGCAAAGTACGTGCTCATGTTGAAGTCGGTACTGCCCACCGGCGTCTTCACGTAGTTGATCGTCGCCTGGTGTTCGGTGGCGATGGCGGCCGAGACCGTCGGATCGGCTGCCACGTACGTCTTGTCGGCGTTCTGGATCGAGCGCGCTTCCACCGTGGTCTGCGTCTTGTCGACGGCCCAGTTCGTGCCGTTGAACGTCAGGCCAAGCTTGATCACGCCCAGGTGCTTGCCCCAGTAGTTGGCCATCACGGTCGGCACGCCATTCACGGTGCCGGCCACCTTGTCCACACCCGGCAGGTTGAACTGGCTGACCGTGCTCTTCGCATCCGGGAAGAGCTGGTGCGAGTGGCCGATCAGCATGGCATCGATGCCTGGCACGGTGGAAAGCCACCAGCTGCCGTTTTCCATCGTCGGCGAATAGGTCGAGTTATCCAGCCCGCCGTGCGAAATGGCGACCACCAGATCGGCACCCTGCGCGCGCATTTCAGGAATGTACTTGGCCGCAGTTTCCTTGATGCCGACGGTATAGACCTTGCCGTCGAGCCAGCGCTTGTCCCAGCTCGTGATGGTGGGCGGCGTAAAGCTGATGATGCCGACCTTGACCGGCGCGCTGACGGTGCTGCCGTCCGGCGCCGTGGCGGTCACCGTCTTGGTGATGATCGTGTACGGCTGGAACAACGGTGCGTTCGTCTTCGCACTCATCACGTTGGCCAGCACCTGCGGGAAGTTCGGACCCGCGCATTTCTTCTGCGACGCCGGATCGGGCAGACCGTCCACGTTGAACGTGTTGCCCGTGACCTGCGCCAGATACGGCAGGCCGTAGTTGAACTCGTGGTTGCCGATGCCGCCGCCGTCGTACCTGGCGGCGTTCATCACCTTGTAGATCGCCAGCGTCTGGTCGCAGGTGACCGGGCTCACCATGGCTTGGTAGTCCGACAGCGCGGTGCCCTGGATGGTGTCGCCGTTGTCCAGCAGCAGCGTGTTCGGGAATTGCGTGCGCGCCTGGTTGATGAGGGTCGCCACGCGCTCGAAGCCGAGCGAGTTGTCGGCCGCGAGTTTGAAGTAGTCGTACGACAGCACGTTGGTGTGCAGGTCGGTCGTTTCCAGCACCGCCAGCGTAGCCTTGGTACCGGCGGGCGCGGCACTGGCGGCAGGCGTGGCACTGCCGGAGGAGGGGCTATCGTCGCTACCGCCGCAGGCAGCCAGCGACAACGACAAAAACGCAGCAAGCGGCAGCGCCGCCGAACACAACGGTCGGATTCGCATCAACTTCTCCCTGAAGATATTTTTTGTATGCGGACTACAGACTGCGGACTACGAACTGCCGAGGCGCGTGCGCGATCGTTTGCGCAACACGAAAGAACTGCCGGCTGGGCCGGGGGGCTCAGAGCCAGCGAGTATCGGAAGGACGCGTGACGAAGCCATGACGGCCGCATGACAAATTCGCGTGACCGTCTTGCCTGCAGACGTGCGCCCGTTGCGGGTCTCAGCCGGATGGGCGAGTGCGGGCGCCAAAAAATCCGGGACGCTTCGTCAACAACGTTAGAATGAGCCCATTTTTCCGCGTAGCTGTTCTATGTCTCAGAAGAAAGCGCCGTTGTTCGAGATCCGCAGCGGCACCGTCGATGCCCTGCTGCTGTCGCCGCGCACCGCCGACATGGACGCCTTGGCCGCCGAACTCACGCGACGCTTTGCCGACACGCCGGAGTTTTTCTCCAACGACGTGATCGCCATCGACGTGCGTCGCCTGGCTGAAGACGAGCGCCTGCCCATCGACCGTTTGGTCGAGACCCTGACCGCGCTGCGTGCCCGCGCGATCGGTGTGGTCGCCAGCCCCGAGCAGGCCGAATGGGCCCAGGCCTTTGGCCTGCCGCTGCTCGACAGCCACGGCCGCCGCCCGCGCGGTGACAAAGAAGGCAAGGATGCAGAGGATGCGCCCGAGCACGCTCAAGCCGCTGAAGCTCCCGCCCCCGCCCCTGCCGTTCCGCCTGTCGACGCCGTGGCCATGCAGCCCGGCACGATGATCGTCGATCGCCCCCTGCGTTCCGGCCAGCGCATCTATGCGCGCGGCGACCTGGTCGTACTCGACCTGGTGAGCGACGGCGCCGAGGTGATCGCCGAGGGCAACATCTACGTCTATGCCTCGCTGCGCGGCCGCGCGCTGGCGGGCGTGAAGGGCAACCTGGACGCGCGCATCTTCTGCACGTGCCTGGAGCCTCAACTGATTTCCATCGCCGGCATCTACCGCACCGGCGAGACCCCGTGGCCGGAGCCCTACGCCAGCAAGCCTGCGCAGGTCCGGCTCGCGGACAACACGCTGGTTTTCGAACCGTTGCGGATGAAGTGACGCACCCCGTGCGCCGAGCGATTTAACTCACAGATATACGAGCCATGACCAAGATCATCGTAGTCACCTCCGGCAAGGGCGGCGTCGGCAAGACGACCACCAGTGCGGCGTTCTCTGCCGGCCTTGCGCTGCGCGGTCACAAGACCGCCGTCATCGACTTCGACGTCGGCCTGCGCAACCTCGACCTCATCATGGGCTGCGAGCGCCGCGTGGTGTATGACCTGATCAACGTGATCCACGGTGAGGCCAACCTGAACCAGGCCCTCATCAAGGACAAGAAGTGCGAGAACCTCTTCATCCTCCCCGCATCGCAGACGCGCGACAAGGACGCGCTCACGCGTGAAGGCGTCGAGAAGGTGATCGAGGGCCTCAAAGAAATGGGCTTCGAATACATCGTCTGCGATTCGCCCGCCGGTATCGAGTCGGGCGCGCTGATGGCGATGTACTTTGCCGATGAAGCGATTGTCGTGACGAACCCGGAAGTGTCTTCGGTGCGCGACTCGGATCGCATCCTGGGCATCCTGTCGTCCAAGTCGCGTCGCGCGGTAGAAGGCAAGGAGCCGATCAAGGAGCACCTGCTGCTTACGCGCTACAACCCGAAACGCGTGTCCGAAGGCGAGATGCTGTCGCTTACCGACATCCAGGAAATCCTCCGCATCAAGCTGATCGGCGTGATTCCGGAATCGGAAGCCGTGCTGCAGGCGTCAAACCAGGGCACGCCCGCCATCCACATCGAAGGCTCCGACGTGGCGAATGCCTACCACGACGTGATCGACCGCTTCCTGGGCAAAGAGAAGGAACTGCGCTACGTCGAGTACAACAAGCCGGGTTTCCTGCAGCGCCTGTTCGGCGGCAGCGGTAAATAAGGAGACGCACATTCATGTCGATTCTGTCTTTCCTGTTGGGCGAGAAGAAGAAGACTGCGACCGTCGCCAAGGAACGTCTGCAGATCATCCTCGCCCATGAACGCACCGCCAGCGGTGCGCCTGCCGACTACCTGCCCGCGCTGCAACGCGAGCTGGTGGCCGTGATCTCGAAGTACGTGAAGATCGGCAACGACGACATCAAGGTCAACCTCGAGCGCCAGGACAACCTGGAAGTGCTTGAGGTGAAGATCGAAATTCCGCAGGCCTGATCGCGCCTCAGCGCACACGAATGATGCGGCCCGCCGGTGTCTCCGGTGCGGCCGGCATCGGCCCCATATAGGCGGCTCTCGGGCGGATCAACTGCCCCACCACGCGCTGCTCCAGCGCGTGCGCAATCCAGCCGGCCGTACGCCCCGCTGCAAACAGGCCAAAGCCTGCACCTTCCGGCAACCCGAGCACACGACGGGTGGCCACCAGCGCGAAATCCACCGACGGGCCATCGCCGGTCAGCCCAGCCACGGCGTCAATCACCGATTGCAGCCGCTTACGCACCGCGCCCGTCTTCGGCAACCGCGCCAGGATCGCATCCGCGCGCGGGTCAGCCTTGCGATACAGCGGGTGGCCAAAGCCCGGCAGCGTATCGCCGCGATCAAGCCGACGGCGCAATGCCGTTGTCACGGATCGCTCCCCTTCCAGCTCGTCCAGCAACGCCTCCACGCGTGCCGTGGTGCCGCCATGCCGGCCACCGGTGAGCGCAGCCAAGCCCGCACTGACCACGGCGCCCAGGCTGGCGCCAGTCGATGCCACAACGCGCGCCGCGAAGCTTGAGGCATTGAGTTCGTGATCAGCACAGAGCACCAATGCGACGCGGATGGCTTCGGCGGCGTGCGCGTCAACGTTCCATGCCTGCTGGCATTGCAGGTGCACGGGCGCGGCCTCGGGCTTGCGGCCCAGCATGGCGGCAAACACGACGCGCAGCAGTGCACCGGCATCGCGCGCCGTGCGTGCGGCGTCCTGCCGCCACGCGGCCTCGTCCAGCGCCGGTAAGGCCAGCGCGCACAGCGCCATGCAGCGTTGGCGGATGTCCGCGTCTGCCAGCGATGCCAGCGCCGCGTACCAGCTCTTCGGCAATACCGGCGCGCGCGTGTTGAAGGCGGCCGCTTCTTGGCATTGCCACAGTTGCGCCGCAACGGTTTCCAGCGTGGCGTGTTCAGCCAATTCCAAAGCGGGCGTGCCGCGATAGAACAACTGCCCGTGATCGATCAGCGTGATGGCCGATTCCATCACCGGCAGGCCCCAATCCAACGCATGGCGCACCACCTGGCGCGGGCGCCTTCCGCCGGAACGCTGATCGGCCAGGCGTGCCACATCGGCTTCGCGGTAGCGGCTACCGCGTCCGTCGGGCGACGGATACGCAGACAGCAGCCCCCGGCTTACATAGGCGTACAGCGTGGGCCGCGAGATATGGAGGCGCTCGGCGGCTTCGGCGGCATTCAGGTAGGTGGTCATTGCGCGCAGGCGGGTGTGGACGGCAATCGAGGTTGATCAGTCTAGTCAATGTTGACGCTATCGGCGGCGCGGGACTGTAATGGGCACATCTTCCCTGCGGAGCCCCGCCATGCCGTCCCCCGTCGCTGATGTGGTTGATCCTTCCATGCAGGCTGTCAGCGCCGCCGGCGCACTCAACCAGTTGTGGAACGTGCTGGGCCAGCCGGCCGATGTGCTCAAGCGCGTGACCCTCACGGGCGCTGAACCGGCGCTGCCATCGTCGTTTGCCGTGGGTACGCTGGCGCAGAGCACCATCGCCGCCGCCGCGCTGGCAGCGGCGCAGGTTGACACGCTGCGCAGCGGGCGGCAGCAAAGCGTATCGGTCGACATGCACCACGCCGCGCTGGAATTCCGCTCCGAGCGCTACTTCCGTGTCGATGGCCAGTTGCCGCCCGAGCCGTGGGACAAGATCGCCGGACTCTACCGCTGCGGTGATGGCCGCTGGGTGCGCCTGCACACCAACTTTCCTCATCACCGTGACGGCGTGCTCAGGTTGCTCGGCTGCGCGTATGACCGGGAGGCCGTGGCCGCTGCGCTGAACCAATGGGAGGGCGAAGCATTTGAAGAGGCGGCTGCGCAGGCAGGCATGGTCGTGACCGCTGCGCGCACGTTCGAAGAGTGGGATCGTCACCCGCAAGGCATTGCCGTGACGGGCCAGCCGCTGATGACGATTGAACGCATCGGCGATGCGCCGCCGCAGCCCCTGCCTGCGCATGCCGACGGCCGTCCGCTCTCGGGCGTGCGCGTGCTCGATCTCACGCGCGTGATCGCCGGCCCCGTCTGCGGCCGGACGCTGGCGGCGCACGGGGCAGACGTGCTGCTCGTTACGGGGCCGCATCTGCCCGCCGTCCCGCCGCTGGTGATCGACACCGGGCGCGGCAAGCGCTCCGCACAACTGGATCTGCGTGATGCCGGCGGCGCGGGGCAACTCCGGACGCTCGCGTGCGACGCCGATATCTTTGTGCAGGGTTATCGGCCCGGTGGCTTGGCGGCGCTGCAGTTCGGCCCCGAGCAGGTTGCGGCGCTGCGTCCTGGCATCGTCTACGTGAGCCTGTGCGCCTACGGCTATGAAGGACCGTGGGCCAATCGCCGAGGCTTCGATTCGCTTGTGCAGACCGCCAGCGGGTTCAACTGGGCCGAAGCCACAGCAGCCGGCGACGGCAAACCGCGCGCACTGCCCGCCCAGGCGCTGGACCACGGTGCCGGCTACCTGATGGCCGCCGGTGCCATGACCGCGCTCGCGCGCCGCATGACCGAGGGTGGAAGCTGGCACGTGCGTGTGTCGCTCGCGCAGACGGCGCAATGGCTGCGCAGCTTCGGCCGCGTGGCCCACGGTCTCGATGCGCCCGATCCGCGCTATGAAGACACCGGCGCGTATCTGGAAACCGCGCCGTCTGGTTTTGGCGCACTCACGGCGCTGCGTCACGCGGGGCAGCTTTCCGACACACCGCCGCACTGGACGCTGCCCAGCGTGCCGCTGGGGACGCACCCCGCGCGGTGGTAGCATTCGCGCCTACCGTTTCCTCTGCCTGCGCCTGATACTCCGGGCGCACATGGCCCGCCGATGCTCAGTTACCGTCACGCCTTTCACGCCGGCAATCACGCCGATGTCCTCAAGCACGCTGTTGTGGTGCAGTTGCTCGACTACCTGACGCAGAAGGACAAGCCGTTCTGGTACATCGACACGCACGCCGGCGCCGGTCTCTACGCACTGGATCATGAATGGGCGCAGAAGAAGGCCGAGTTCGATACCGGCATTGGCCCCCTCTGGCGCGCGGCGGAAGCAGGCGAAACGCTGCCGCCCCTGCTCGATGCTTACCTCGACCAGGTGCGCGAGCTGAACCCGAATGGCCAGCTCCTGCACTATCCCGGCTCGCCGTGGCTGGCGTGGCAGATGCTGCGCGACGCCGATCGCCTGCGCCTGTTTGAACTGCACAGCTCCGAAATCAAGGTGCTGTCCAACAACTTTCGCGGTGCCGGGCGCAAGGTCATGCTGTACGACGGCGATGGCTTTGCCGGCATCAAGGCGATCCTGCCGCCGCCGCCGCGCCGTGCGCTGGTGCTGATCGATCCGTCGTTCGAAGACAAGCAGGATTACGCCCGCACCGTGCAGGCCCTGCAGGACAGCCTGCAGCGCTTTGCCACCGGCATGTATGCGATCTGGTATCCGCTGGTGCAGCGGCGCGAAGCCGCGCAATTTCCTGCACGCCTGAAGCAGTTGCGGCCGACGGATTGGCTGCACGTCACGCTCACCGTCAAGCGCCCGGTCGAGGGCGGCCTGGGCTTGCACGGCAGCGGCATGTTCATCGTCAACCCGCCGTGGACGCTGAAGGCGCAACTGCAGGAAGCCCTGCCCACGCTGGTGCGCCTGCTCGGCCAGGACGATGGCGCCAAGTTCATGCTGGAAGGCGAGTCGAGCTGAGGCTGTCGCCTCAGCTAAGCCACACCCCTAAGTATCGTCGGGCGCGGTTTGGGCCGGATGCGATTCAAGCGGATAGCGGCGCAGGTCCGCCGCCACATGCGCAATACGCTCGGCCGCTTGCGTTGTCTCTCGTACCCCGCTGGCGCCCAGGACACGCGCCGTCTCGATCGCGTGGATCTGCTGGCGCAGTGGCGCCATCCACAGTTCGTCCATATGCACCGGCTCGGTTGACTGCTGCTCTTCGCTTCCGTGCGGTGGCGCCAGCTTGGCCGGGTTCACCGGCTGGAACATCTTTCTCGGCACGCGCTGGGCGAACTCGGCGCAGACGATCGCTGTCGGCTCCCAGATCGCGTTGTCCGGGTACCGAAAATCGGGTCCGAGCTTTTTCATCGCGTGGTGCAGCTGCTTCTGTATGCGCTGCTGGTGCTGGGCCTGCAGCTTGTGCATTTCTGCGTGGGCGTGGGCACCGGTTGCCCTGTCGTAATGGTGTTTGATTGCGGTGCCGTGTTCGTTCGCAGAAAAGGCACCGTCTTCGGCGAAGATGGCCGGGCCCTTGCCCCAGGCGTCCATGACGATGTCATGCGCGCGGTCTGAGGTTTGGCCACGCACCTCTGCCCAGACGTGGTCCACCGTTGTGCTGCTCACGGCGCAGACCCGCTCACCGTCTTCCAGCTTGGGCGCATGAAGAAATGCTGCCACGCTGGCGTGGTCGCCGCAATTGCCAGCCTGCGCCGCCATGGCGCCGGCCGCCGCGCGGACATCGGCGGCGTACTTGAACAGGGGGTTCTTCCTCGGGATGCAAGTGCCGGGCAGATACTTCCTTGCGATGCGCCGGCCGGCCACGGTTCGGATCGTGCTCTGGCCATGGCTGTCCCGGATGTCGTTGGCCACGTTGCCACGGCCATGCGCCAGCGCCTGGCGGGTCTCCATGACGGTCGCGTTCGCGCGCTTGAGCCGCTCGAGTTCGGCGCCCTCCACAGGGCGGCCGTCGATCTGCCGGGCCAGCACGTAGCCGCCCAGTTGGCATTCGCTGTCCGACAGGGCGGTCCGCGTAGTCCGCACCTCGCGTTCTGGGGAGGCCGTGATATTGACCGGCTGCTCGGAAGAAGCGGGCCGCCGTGCCAGGTCTTGCAATGCGCCCGACGCGCGGCGGGGTGCGCGTGCAGTCGGGGCGGTGGGGTGGTCAGCCGGCCGGGGCGCCGCCGGGTCTTCGGCCAGCTCCGTCGGGCGGACGCAGCTTAGGATCGATCGCAATGGGGAGGGCATGGGCGGCTCCTGTGCCGCGCCAGAGACGCGGCGGCGCCAACAGGTTACGGGCGCTGTTGCGCGCGACGTCGCTGCCGGGCGAAAACCTCACGCGATGGGCGAAGCCGTGCCATGTCACTCCCCTGCCACACGCCCGTGCTACCTAGTCGGGCTTAGACTGACACAAAGCTGCCCACGCGCAGCGCACCATCCGCAAGATCGGCAGGAGCAACACACCATGAGCGAACGCGACGCAGCCCGGCAGGCGCGCCTGCAGGAAGACCTCCTCGACACGCTGGACGAGGAGCTGGAGATGGAAATCGACGACCACCTGCTCGGTGGCGGCGAAGGCATCAGCGAAGAAACCCGCGAAACGCGGCGCATGTACTTCCGCGAGCTGTTCCGCCTGCAAGGCGAACTCGTCAAGCTGCAGGACTGGGTGATCGAGACGGGCCACCGGCTGGTGGTGATCTTCGAAGGGCGCGACGCCGCCGGCAAGGGCGGCGCCATCAAGCGCATCACGCAACGCCTGAACCCCCGGGTATGCCGCGTTGCTGCGCTACCCGCCCCCACCAACCGCGAACGCACGCAGTGGTACTTCCAGCGCTACGTGGCGCATCTGCCCGCCGCCGGCGAGATCGTCCTCTTCGACCGCAGCTGGTACAACCGCGCCGGCGTCGAACGCGTGATGGGTTTCTGCACCGACGACGAATACGAAGAGTTCTTCCGCTCCGTGCCCGAGTTCGAAAAGATGCTGGCGCGCTCGGGCATCCAGATCGTCAAGTACTGGTTTTCGGTGACAGACGAAGAGCAGGAAGTGCGATTCCAGAGCCGCATTAACGATCCGCTCAAGCAGTGGAAGCTGAGCCCGATGGACCTGGAGAGCCGTCGCCGCTGGGAAGCCTATACGCGCGCCAAGGAAGCGATGCTTGAGCGCTCGCACATTCCGGAATCGCCGTGGTGGGTGGTGCTGGCCGACGACAAGAAGCGCGCGCGCCTGAACTGCATCCACCATCTGCTGGGCCAGGTGCCTTACCACCCGGTGCCGCATTCGCCGGTGCTGCTGCCGGAGCGCGTGCACCACGCGGAGTACATCCGCCACCCGGTGCCGGAAGAGATGATCGTGCCGAACGTGTACTGATCAGCCGGCAACTTCTTCAGCAAAGAAAGGGCGGCCTGCACGGTCGCTCTTTCTTTTCAATGCGCGCGTTCAGGCGTTCAGACGCTTAGAAAACGGCGCGGAACAGCCAGTGCAAGCCCCCCGCCAGCACGATCGATGCGGGCAGCGTCAGCACCCAGGCCAGCAGCAGGCTACGCACGGTATTCCACGCGCCCGACCACACTACCGCCAGGTGCGGCGACAGCGACTGCGTACAGATGACCGTGGCCCCTGCATTGGCCGTGTCATGAATGCCGTTGACGAACTCGAAGCCCAGCACGATCAGCAGCGCAATGCCCAGCAGCACGAACGGAAATGCCGAGCGGGTGGACACACTCTCCAGATCGGTCACCAGGTGGCTCACTGGCTCACCACGAACGGGGGGCTGGGGTGGCCGATTCTCGGAGCCGACCTTGTGCAGCAGATGACGGTTTCGCGGCGAATCCGTGTCCGCTCTCTGTTGATTGCCGAAATTACACCGTCGGGCGGATCTCGAAACCGGGTACGGGCGCCTCATGCTCGCCCGTGGCCACGTCCAGTTGCGTGACCTGGGCGCTGTCCGGTCCCTCCCACATCCATTCCCGCATGCTCAGCACGTTGGCCTCGGGGCCGGCCAGGAAGGCCTCGACCGCTCCATCGCGGCGGTTGCGTACCCAGCCGCGCAGACCCAGCAGGCGAGCGCGGTCGGCACACGCGGCGCGGTAACCGACGCCTTGCACGCGGCCCTGTACGGTAACGATCACTTGCGCAATGGCGGACATGGCGGCCTCCGGAGCAAACGGGAGGTGAGTGTTGGATAAAACATGACAAACCGGCGCTGTCGCATCTCTGTCACATTTCTGGAATGTGACGTCGTCAGACTGACACCGCGAGGCGGGCTCTGACGTTACGCAAGGTAAACTAGGCGGCTTGCCGCCGGGTGCCAAGCAACGCTTGCGCAAAGCACTGCGCCCAGCCCCGTAGTACGCCATGCCATGTATTGCGCCTCGGCCCAAGGCCTTGAGGCGCCCGAACTTCGTCCGCGGTTTCCGTCCCGGTTATCCAAGATGCAGCAAAACGACAACGAAACCACCATCCGGGGCCGCTTGGGTACCACCTTCGGTACCAACTTTGGCGTCAACTTCGGCAACCTGCTGACGGCGCCCCCCAACCGGTTTGACCTGGCGCTGCTGCCGATCATCCTGGCCGCCATCGTGCTCGTGGCCTATGCCGCCAAGCAGATGAACGTGCCCTACACGCCCGGTGAACACCTGGACGTGACTCTGGACGTCATTGAACTGCCTTATTACCTGCTGCGCACCAGCATCCGGATGCTGCTGGCGCTGGGCGCGTCGTTGGCGTTCTCGTTTGCGTTTGCCGCCATTGCTTCCAAGAACCGCACGGCCGAAAAGGTGATGGTGCCGGCGCTGGACATCCTGCAATCGATTCCGGTGCTGGGTTTCCTGTCGATCACGGTCACGGGCTTCATTGCGCTGTTTCCGGGCAATCTGGTGGGCGTGGAATGCGCGGCCATCTTCGCCATCTTCACGTCGCAGGCGTGGAACATGGCGTTCTCGTTGTACCAATCGTTTCGCACCATCCCGACCGACCTGGAAGAGGCTGCCACGGTGTTCCGCCTGTCCAAATGGCAGCGCTTCTGGCGCCTCGAAGTGCCGTTCGCCATGCCGGGCCTGCTGTGGAACATGATGATGTCGATGTCGGGCGGCTGGTTCTTCGTGGTGGCGTCGGAAGCCATCTCGGTGTCGGGCCACGACATCAAGCTGCCGGGCATCGGTTCGTACATCTCGCTGGCGATCCAGCAACAGAATCTGCCGGCCATCGGCTGGGCCATCCTGGCCATGCTGATCGGCATCATCCTGTACGACCAACTGCTGTTCCGCCCGCTGATTGCCTGGGCAGACCGCTTCCGCTTCGACACGATGTCGTCGGAGCGCGAGCCGCAATCGTGGCTGCTTGACCTGCTGCGCCGCTCCGAGTGGGTCAAGGCGCTGCTGGAGCGCACCGCCGCGCTGGCCGAGCGCACGCTTTCCTGGGGTGCCGAGCGCACGCGCCCGACCGCCAGCGGCAGTGGCCACGGTTTCCCGCGCTTCCCGTGGTCGCACCGGGTGGCCGATGTCGTCATCATCCTGGCCGCGCTGGTCGCGGTGGCCCACGTGCTGCAGTTCGTGCGCTCCGAGGTGGGCTGGGCCGAGGTCGGCCACGTCTTCTGGCTCGGCTTCCTGACCATGGTGCGCGTGATCCTGCTGATTGCGCTGGCTGCGCTGGTGTGGGTGCCGATCGGCATCCGCATCGGCCTGAACCCGAACGTGGCGCGCATCGCCCAGCCAGTGGCGCAGTTCCTGGCGGCGTTCCCGGCAAACCTGATGTTCCCGCTGGCGGTGATGCTCATCGCGCGCTTCGCGCTCAACCCCGAAATCTGGTTGAGCCCGCTGATGATTTTCGGCACGCAGTGGTACATCCTCTTCAACGTGATTGCCGGCGCGTCGGCCATCCCGACCGAACTGAAACTGGCTGCCCGCAACTTCGGCCTGCGCGGCTGGCTGCTGTGGAAGCGCTTCCTCATCCCCGCCGTGTTCCCGAACCTGCTCACGGGTCTGGTGACAGCCGCCGGCGGGTCGTGGAACGCCAGCATCGTCTCTGAATACGTGTCCTGGGGTGACCGCACGCTGGTCGCAACGGGCCTGGGCAGCTACATCGCCGAGATGACGGCCAAGGGCGACTTCCCGCGCATTGCACTCGGGATTGCCGTGATGAGCCTGTTCGTGGTCGGCTTCAACCGGCTGCTCTGGAACCGCCTCTACGACATCGCACAAGAGCGCACCCGCCTGTAACGACGACTTTTCAGCAGAGAACACACATGGTTACCACCAGCACCCATAGCCAGAACACTGAAAGCGTCATGGAGCTGCGCGGCGTCTCGAAGATCTTCCGCACCGCAGACCACACAGACCGCGCCGTGCTCGAAGGCGTGGACCTCAACCTGCGCCAGGGCGAGATCGTCGCCATGCTGGGCAAATCGGGCTCGGGCAAGTCGACCCTGCTGCGCATCATGGCGGGCCTGGTGCGCGCCGATCGCGGCCAGGTGCTGTTTCGCGGGCGCGAGTACACCGGCCCCGTGCAGGGCATTGCGATGGTGTTCCAGTCGTTTGCGCTGTTCCCGTGGCTGACGGTGCAGCAAAACGTGGAGCTGGGCCTGGAAGCGCAAGGCGTGGCCAAGGCCGAGCGCGAAGAGCGGGCTGAACAGGCCATCGACCTGATCGGCCTCTCGGGCTTCAACAGCGCCCTGCCGCGCGAACTCTCGGGCGGCATGCGCCAGCGTGTGGGCATTGCGCGCGCGCTGGTGACCGAGCCCGACCTGCTGCTGATGGACGAAGCGTTCTCGGCGCTTGACGTGCTGACCGGCGAGAACCTGCGCGACGAAATGCTCGACCTGTGGGAAGACCGCCGCACCAACATCAAGAGCATCCTCATCGTCTCGCACAACATTGAAGAGGCGGTGATGATGGCGGACCGTATCGTCATCCTGTCGAGCGATCCGGGGCGCATCCGCGCCGAGGTGCGCGTGCCGTTCGCGCGCCCGCGCAACCGTGATTCCGCCGCCGTGCGCAACCTCATCGACGAGGTGTATGGCCTGATGACCTCGCCGCAGCGCGTGGGCGTGCATGTGGGCGTGGAGCCTGCCGCCGAGCAGCTTGCCTACCGCCTGCCCGATGCCGAGATCGGCCAGATGGAGGCCATTCTCGACCTGCTGGTCGAGGCGCCGTTCAATGGCCGTGCCGACCTGCCGCACCTGGCAGAAGAAGCCGGCGTGACCGACGACGACCTGCTGCCCGCGTGCGAAGCGCTGGCCCTGCTGCAACTGGCCACCATCGAGCGCGGCGACATCATCGTCACCCCGTTCGGCAAGACCTACATGGAAACCGAACCGCCCGAGCGCAAGGTGCTGTTCGGCCAGAAGCTGTTGGAGCGCGTGGCCCTGGCCGCGCACATCCGCGCCGAACTGGACGCCCACGAAGACGGCGAGATCCGCGAAGAACACGTGCTGCGCGAGCTGGAGGCCTACCTCAAGCCCGAAGAGGCGGAGCGCGTGCTCAAGATCGGCATCGAATGGGGCCGCTATGGCGAGGTGTATGAGTACGTCTACAACACCGGCATGCTGACCCTGCCCCGTGAAGAGCGCGAGGAGCGCGAAGAGCGTGAGGCGCAGGATGGTGGGGACCATCCGGGCTGAGGTAGCCGTGAGCAATCGTGCTCGCCTCGTGTTCCACGGAACACAGCACTGCACGTGCATGAGCAAACTCTGACGGGTTCCGCCGCACATTGCCTCAATGGAAGGTGGCGCTCGTATTCGCGGTGCCGCTTTCGTGCCATGAGAGAAAGCGGCCGAGGACTGGAACCCCCGGCGGTCACCAACAAGGACTAAGCGCTAGTCCTTGCCGCCACTCTCGTGTGGCCGTTTCCCTTTATGGGCGGACGGCGGACCCGGTAGGGACTACTTCGCGCCGATCGAGCGTTACCACTCTCGTTCCAACCTTGCTTGTGCTCGCCGGCCCTCCCCTGCGTGGCGAGTTTCCTCAAGCGTGCTGAACACCGACCATCGAGTTCACGACGGCCGTCGTCAAGATCAGAACCACAACGACTGCGTTTGGAACCCTCCCCATGGCGTTCGGAACCCAATGGGATGGTGTTCAGAACGCCATAGGGTTGAGTTTTAGACGCAACAGATCCGGTTCTGAACCTTAGACATGGCGTTCCGAACGCCAAATGTCGGGTACCAAACGTCATGCATGACGTTCTGAACGTGAAGGTGTCCCGTTCGGAACTGCATTGGCGTGGTTCCGAACACCCTCTGCATCAGCATTTTCTGAAAAGCGCTGGCTGACATTGCGTACGGCGTGGGCAGCGTCCACTCTCGCGCAGTCATGCCCCTGAGGCATGACGTTGCCAACCCGTAACAGAGGAATGCGATGTCGCAAAACCTGATTTCGTTTCAGCTCAGTGCAACCGATCTGGCCGCCGTGGATGGCGCGCTGAAGACGCTGGAAGACAAGCTCACTGGCTTGATCGACCTGACCATCGAACAGCGTCGGTTTCTGACCAAGATGGGCGGCAAATCCGAAGCGTTTGCCCGCACGGCGGTGGAGGTGCTGGGTGCCAACCCGAACGTGCTGCCCGCCAACTTCAACATTGCCGAACTGCGCCGCGATCTGGCTGCGTTTGACCTGTTGCGCAGCCGCCTGATGCGCTTGGACCGCATTCACGAACGGATGGTCGATTCACAACTGGCGCTGGGCAGTGACGTGATGAACGCCGCCTTGGAGGGGTATGCCTTCCTCAAGGTGGCAGGCCATGGCGAAGGGTTGGATGCAGCGCGCAAGGAACTGTCGGCGCGGTTCGCCAAATCGCCAAGGAAGAAGGAGGACGCCGTAGGGGTGGAGTGAGGCTCCGAGTGCAAGGAAAACCGCTGCAAGGCGGTTTTCTGCTGAATCCAACGGAAAAAATCCAAAGAGGCCACTCGAAATGAGCACGTCAGACGAGAAGATGCATTACTTGGAAAAAAACATCTTGTGGAATCCGTGGTGGGTGCTTTCAAAGAACACTTGCACGGCGCTTGATGCACAGGAGTTTTCTATCTCCATGAACCGGCCCGCACCGCCGCTACGGGACCAGCCGCCGACTCCACCGCCACCAGCAAAACCGCCAGAGCCCAAGCGGGCACCGAAGAGCTTGATCGAAGGGTTCTTGGATTTCAAGGACTGGCTGAATACGCCACCGCCTCCGAAATCCCCAAAACCTACTACTGCAGTGGCCTCAAGCAAGCCAAGAGTGAAGCCCTTTGACCTTCAAGATATTCCAGATGCACTGGATCGCATAGGTTGGCCAATGTCAGCAAAATTGCAGAGGAAATGGTTTTCAGGGGAGCTCAACTACGCTACCACTGACGAGGGGGCTGCAATTGGTATCAATCAGAATGGGAAGCCGTTTCCATCAAGCATGGTTGATACGACCATGTTCAAACTGGATTGGATACTTGGATTTGATCGAGCGAGAAAAAAATACGACGAACTCCTGAATAGGGACTACTTGTTTAGTAGGGCGGCTGTTCGTGTCCTCAAGAAAAAATTTATTGGAAAAGATTCGTCGGCTAACCATGTTGACCCCCGGGACTTGTGTGGCGCCGATATTCAGAGGTGGCATAAAGAATATCAGTTTCAGTTAATAACGGTTGATAGTGGGAATCTGAAGAAGTTTGAGATGTTCCTGAGGGGAGTGGCTTGGAAAGATGGAACATTCATGGATGATTTGTATGGTGCGCTAGGCGCCTTTTCGATTAATGCCGCCCTTGGGGAACATCAATATGTTGTTGACAAAACCGAGTGGAGGGGGCGGTTGATTGTCAATGAGATTGTTGTGTATATGCGTGATGTTTTTACATTCCATGACCGCTCTCAGGAGATGGGAACTCAGTATCTGGGACATTGGAATAAACGTGGCTTCATAGTGGTTCCGATTGCTACAGTTGTGGGTGAGTTGACCGAACTGGATTTTCCAAATTATCCAGTCGCTTTGTATAACGCCATATCGGATGCCACGGTTTATTATCCCGTGAGAAACAAGGGCTATAGAATTTGGCAGATGAAAACCAAGCAGGGTGGGGACATTGTTCTGTATTCTGATCGCCGGTCGGTGAGATTGAATCCTCCTAAAATAATAGAGTTCGATTTTTCTGGTGCGATATGAAATTGAGGCTGGTTAAGGCGATTTTTATTGTGTTTGTCATTGCTTTTGCTGCGCAGTACGCTTTCTTTGTTAGGAGTCGGATATATGCGGGTGAGTGCAGGAAGGAGGTGGATGACCTTCGTCGATATATTGGCGAGGTTTGCTATCTTCCTTATCGAGACGGTTCGTTGTTTAGGCTGTATGACGCAAAGAAAAATAAACTAATCGCGGAGAGGACATATAGTGATATTTACCCCCAAATCGTTTTTGATGGTGACCGTGTTTATTACCACCTTGGAGTCTCTCCCGAGGAGTACGTGCCGCTGCCGCCGACATTGCTAGATCGCCTCAGAGCCAAGCTCCCATGATTAAAAAGTAGTGAAGCGCTGAGCCTGCTGCAGCTGGCCACCATCGAGCGCGGCGACATCATCGTCACGCCGTTCGGCAAGACCTGCGTGGAAACCGGACCGCCCGAGCGCAAGGTGCTGTTCCGCCAGGAGCTGCCGGAGCGCGTGACCCGGAGCCGCGCACATCCGCGCGGAACTGGAGGCCAATGAAGACGGAGAGATCCGCGAAGAGCGTGAGACGCAGGATGGGGTGGGGACCAGGCGCAGTAACGCCGAGGCGTGACGAAAAGAAAGAGCCGCATCGAGCGGCTCTTTTTGTTTTACAGGCTAGACCGGCGAATTCCCATCACCACCCCCAACGCACCCCCGCCTTGCCGTTGACTCCGTGCAGGCGACGGTCCGCGCTGACCTGGTAGCCGAGGCTCGCATAGAACACGCCGTTCTTCGCCACCTGTGCCGTGAGGCCACCCGTCAGCTCCAGCGTCGTGCTCGGCAATTGCGACGTGAACGGAACGAAGCCACCGTCGGGCGACGACATCTGCATGCCCGTCTGGCCGCGGAACTCGTGCCACACATTCGCACGCACCCACGCGGTGTGCTGGCGCTCGGGCGATTCGCCCCAGCGCTTGCTCACGCGCACGCCCAGGCGGCCGAGCATCGAGTTCACCGAGTTGAAGCGCACGTCGGCGGCGCCGTCGTTGGCATCGGAAAACGCGGCACGCTGATACACGAGCTGCGCTTGCGGCTCGACGCGCCATTGCGGTGACAGCGCGATCGGGTAGCCCGCTTCAAGCGAAGCAGCGTAACCCAGCGCGTGCGTCTTCAAACCATTCACGCCATGCGGCGAGGCATCGGCGTCGTAGCGCGTGCCCTGCACCACGCCATCCAGATACCAGCCCGAGGGGGCAAAGTGCGTCCAGTACAAGCCGACCGTGTTGGCGTTGACGGTGTCGCGACCGGCGTCCGCGCCATCGGCGTGCGTCACGTCTGCCGCGATGCGGCCGGTGGCGAAGTAACCGCCGGCGTGGTCGTGGCTGCCGTCATCGCGCTGGCGCTGGTAGACATCGGCGCCGAGCTGCACGCCACCGAAGTCATAGCTGAACGCCGGGCCCTGGTTGCCGTAGATGCCGTTGCCATCCGACATGCGGCTGCCCTTCTGGGCGATGACGCGTGCCCAGCCGGTGCGCAGCATGGGCGATGTGCCTGCGGGTGCTGCGGCCTGGTTGCTCTCTTCACCCACACGCTCGTGCAGCGTATCGAGCAGCGCGCGGCCGTACAGCAGGGTCAGCGACGGAATGGCCGTGTAGAGCGAGACCTCCGGACGCAGCGCCGGCTGCGTGGTGCCAGTGCCCGCGCCTGTGCCGCCGCTGGTGCCTTGGATAGCAGTCTGCAGGGTGCGCAGATACCAGCTGTCCGCACTGGCGGAGCCACCGCGTTGCAGCGTGTACTCATACGGGCCGGCGACCACACGGTTGGCGAGCGCGAAGGCATTGGCCTGCGTGGTCGCGCCGTTGATGGCGCTGACGACTTCGATGCCATCACCGGTCGTCTTCGCGCCCGCGCCGCCGGCATTGGTGACGCGCACCGCCGTATTGCCGCTCGCGGTGCCGCCCGAGATGACGAGCTTGTCGGTCGGCGAGTTGTCGGCACCCAGCTTGGTGTTGATCGCCAGCACGCCACCATTGCCAACGTAGTTGCCGTTGACCACCAGCTTGTTGCCCACACCTGCGCCACCGATCTGCACCGTGCCGGCGTTGTTGAGCGAGCCGTTGATCGTCAGGCTGCCGCCGCCCGCGTTGGCAAACGCCGCCAATGCATCGGCCACGGCCACCGTGCCGTTGTTGGTGACAGCGCCGTTGACGGTGCCGTAGCCGCCCAGCGTGGCGTTGGCCGCGATCTGGACATTGCCGCCGCTGCCGCCGGCCATGGGCCGCAAGCTCTGCGGCGCATTGGCGCCGGACGCGCCGAGTGTCGCACCCGCATGCGCCGCATCGCCGATGGCCAGTGCCCCGCTGGCGACCAACGTATCGCCCTGGATCGCGTTGTTGGCGGTCAGCACGGTCGTGCCCGTGCCGGCCTGCGTGATACCGCCCGTGCCGGAGACTGTGCCGCCAAAGGTGAACACGTCCGACCGGTTGAACACCAGCGTGCCGTTGTCTCGGACATTGCCCGTGATCGAACCCGACGTACCACCGTTACCGAGTTGCAAGGCGCCCGCCGAGATGGTGGTGCCGCCCTGGTACGCGCTATCGCCCGCCAGCACCAGCGTGCCGCTGCCTGCCTTGGTCAGTGCGCCGGTACCTGTGATGCCCTGGCTCACCGTCGACGTAAAGCCCTGCGTATCGATCGTGCCGTTGGCATTGGTGATGCTGATGGCGCGCGTGGCCGCCACATCCACATTGCCCGTCAGTTGCAGCGTGCCGCCGTTGAGCGTCAGCCCACCCGTGGTGGCGCCCAATGCGCTGTCCGCGCCGATGGCGAGCGTGCCCTGGGTGATGGTCGTGCCGCCGCTGTACGTATTGCCGGCGCCGAGCGTGAGCGTGCCCGTGCCGGTTTTTTCCAGCGCACCTGCGCCCACGATCTGGCCGGCATAGCTGCCATCCACATCCTGCTGGAACCGCACCAGGCCGTTGTTCGTCACGGCCTTCGTCACGCTCAACGCATCGCCCTGCAGCGTGCCGCCCGCGTCCACCTGCATCGTGCCGGTGTAGGTGCCGTTGTTGCCTTGCAGGATCAGCGTGCCCTGCTGCACTTGCGCATTGGTCACACCCATGCTGGCAAGCGTCTTGGACAGCGTCCACGTGCCGCTGTCCTGCTTCTGCAGGGTCTGGAAGTTCGTGATGGTGCCCAGCGTCGCGCTATCCGTGCCGTTGAGCGTGATGACGTTGGCGCCGCCGCCGCCATTGATGCTGCCGCTCACCGACGAGCCGGTATAGAGGTGCAAAGCGTCATTGCCGCCCGCAAAGATCAGGTTGCCGATCACCTTGCCGCGGTTGGTGAAGTCGACCGACCCATTGCCCGACGCGCCCATCACGTTGCCGTTGGCCACGTCCGTCTGGATCGTCCCTGTGGCGTTGTTGATGACCGTGTTGCCACCGGAGGTGTTCTGGAACCAGATCGCTGCCCCATGCGCCGATTTGATCAGGCCGTCATTGATGATGGTGTTGCCCGTGCCTTCCGGGTTGACGGCCTCTCCGCTGAGCTGTGTGCCGTTGGCCAGGACCTGGCCGCCCTGCGCGATCGTCAGCGTGCTGTTGTTGCGGAAGTCGATCGCGTTGCCGCCGGTACCGTAAAAGCCGGAGGTCGACACCGCGTTTGCGCTGACCGTGCCGCCGGACTGCACCGTGATGTTGGCGTTGTCGCGCACGGCAATGGCACTGGTGTCCCCCACCGCCAGCGTGCTGCCCGTCTGGACCGTCACCGTGCGGTTGTCTTCTGCCGCCACGTTGCCGGTGCCGACGGTCGATGTGCTTGGGTTAGGTGCCGCCGTATCGCAGACAGTGGTTTGCCCGGTGGTGGTGCAGTCTGCATGCGCAAGCGCCCCGAACAAGGCGAGTGGTGAAGCAACAAGCGCGATGGAGACAAACTGAAGCCGCCCACGGCGGCGCTGGAACAATGGCGTAGACATACGTTTGCGTCCGCGCGCACGCGAAAAGAAGCCGCTACGTCTGCCCCCCCGGACAGACGTAGCGCGATTTGCGCAGACTTCCCCTTCTTATCTTTGATGGTTTGATGAAGTCCAACTTCCCCGGTGGGCCGATCATCTCGCTGAGGTTGTCTCCGCCCACGCCACGTCTCTTGCGATGGACATGTCAGAACAACCCATGACTGCGAGCATCAGCCCTGTCCGCACAACTTGACCTGCTGCATTTCTTTTTTAAAGTGTTGCGGACGGCGTGATTCTAGGAAGCGCGCTCAAGGTGGATTTACAAAGAATGTAAAAATCAACGGTATTTGAGAATGTGTTCCTCATAAACATCGATCAAGCGGCGTTTTTGTTTCCATTCAATAAAAAAGGAACGAAGAACCGCTCCCAACCTTGGATTCCAGCGATGACCGCTTCTGTGCCGCTTAAAAAAACCTTGAGAAGCCGCTTCTTTTCCCGAGACAGAAAAGAGTGTTGGCGCATGCCTGCGTGGCTGTGGATGCCGATCGTCATGCTGATGGTCGGCACGTTTATCGTGGCGCTGATTTCCGTGCATGCATCCGCCCAGGAAGTCCGCAGCGACCTCTCTGCGAAACCGACCGGCCGCATCCACTTCAACAGCGTCACCCCCAAGAGCAAGTGGGAGCTGGTACATCGCAAGTACGACAAGACACCCACGCCCATCTGGGGCACGCTGTATCTGCCCGAGAACCTGCAGGGCCAGGTGCCCGCCATGGTCATCTCGCATGGCTCGGCCGGGCCGCAGCAAAAAGACGTCGACCGGTGGGTACGCCTGTTCAACCAGATGGGCATGGCCGCCTTCGTGGTGGACTCGTTTGGTCCACGCGGCATTGCAAACACGATGGACAACCAATCGCAGTTGAACCCGGCCGCCAACGACGCCGATGCCCTGTTCGCGCTCAAGCTGCTGAGCACCGACCCGCGCATCGACCCGAAGCGCATCGGTCAGATCGGTTTCTCGCGCGGCGGCGGCGTGGCAATGGACATGACGCTGGACGCCTTCCGCAAAGGCGTCATGGATGACGACACGCGGTTTGCGGCACTGGTCGGCTTCTACCCGGGATGCTCAGCGCTCTGGTGGGAGGTGCCCCCGCCCCCGCTGACAGGCGCCCCGCTGATGCTCGCGCTGGGCGAGAAAGACGACTACACCCCCGCGCAGCTATGCCGCAATGCGGCGGACACCATGCAGCGCGACGGGCAGACCGTGGAGGTGCACGTGTACCCGGGCGCGTATCACGACTTCGACAACACGCGTGCCTACTTCAAGTACTTCCCGGGTGCGACCACGGCACGCGATTGCCCGCAGACCATGATCGACGTGCAGCACGATGCGTATTACCGGCTGCAGACCGGTGAGAAGTACGCCGGCCTCCAGGCCATGGAGGCCGACTACAAGCGCTGCACCGTCCGGGGCGTGTCCACTGGCGCCAACCTGGAGCAAGCCCAACGCGCAGAGGCCGACGTCAAGGCGTTCCTGACGAAGGCGATGGGCCTGTCGCCGCGCTGATGCGTGCGGCGGCGGGGCACTCATGTAGAAACCTCTACAGGATTGCAGCGGTTATGACGCACGCCTATGCTGCCGTCATGACCGCCTCGCCCGATTCCTGGTTGCTCCTGATCGTCAGCCTGCCCACTGCCAGAGCCACTGCGCGCATGCGCATCTGGCGCGCCATCAAGGCCATCGGCTGTGCAGCCTTGCGTGATGGCGTTTACCTGCTGCCTGCGCGTGCCGACCACGTTGCGCAACTCAATGACCTGGCAGACGAGACGTTGCAGGAAGACGGCCAGGCCTGGGTGCTGCGCGTGCAGGCCAGCGATGCGGCGGAAGATGCGGCCTACCGCGCCCTGTTCGACCGCACACCCGACTACGCCGACTGGCTGGCCGAACTATCCGAAGCGCGCCAGACGCTCAGCGAGCTGCCCACCGCCGAGCGCAGCCGGCTTCTGCGCCGCCATGCCCGCGCCTACGAGGCCATCCGCAAGATCGACTTTTTCTCCAACGAAGCAACCGTGCGCGCCGATGCGCAATGGCGCGACTTCGCTGCGGCGGCCGAATCCACGCAATCGCCGGGCGAACCTCGCGCCGCGTCCGGCGGCATCCCCCGCCGCGATCGCACCCAGTACCAGGGCCGCCTGTGGGCAACACGCCGGCACCTGTGGGTGGACCGCGTTGCCAGCGCCTGGCTTATCCAGCGCTGCATTGATCCGCACGCGCGGTTTCTGTGGCTCGACAGCCCCGCCAATTGCCCTGCCGATGCGCTCGGCTTCGACTTCGACGGCGCAGCGTTCACGCATGTCGGCGAGCGCGTCTCGTTCGAGGTGCTGATCGCCAGCTTCGGGCTCGATGACAACCCGGGGCTCGCGCGGCTGGGCGCCATGGTGCATGCCCTCGACGTGGGCGGCGCGACCACGCCCGAAGCCAGCGGGTTCGAAGCCATCCTGGCGGGCGCACGCAAACGGCTGGCCGATGACGATGCCTTGCTCGCAGAGATCGGTACCGTGCTCGATTCGCTGTATGCGCATTTTTCCGGCAGCGGGAAACCGTGATCGCTGTCACCCATCGCAGATCGCAGGTAACCCATGGACATTGCCCCTGAACGCCCCCTCTACACGCTGCGGCAACTGGTCCTGTATTTCCTCCGGCTTGGCGCATCGGGTTTTGGCGGCCCGGTTGCGCTGGCAGGCTATATGCGCCGCGACCTCGTGGACACCCGACAGTGGATCACCGAGGCGGACTACAAGGAGGGCCTCGCGCTCGCCCAACTCGCGCCGGGGCCGCTGGCCGCGCAACTGGCCATCTACCTCGGCTACGTGCACTACCGCATCGTCGGTGCCACGCTGGTCGGCCTTGCGTTTGTGCTGCCTTCGTTCCTGATGGTGGTGGCGCTGGGCTGGGCCTATGTGCGTTTTGGCGGGCTGACGTGGATGCAGTCGGTGTTCTACGGTGTGGGCGCGGCAGTGATCGGCATCATCGCCATCAGCGCGCACAAGCTCACCACGAAGAGCGTCGGCAAGGACAAGCTGCTGTGGGCCATCTACCTGTTGCTGGCGGCGGTGACAGTCGTCACTGAATCCGAGATGGCGTGGCTCTTTCTTGCCGCAGGTGTGCTGGTGTGGTTCTGGCGCGCGCCGCCCAAGTGGCTGCGGCAGGGCCGCATGAACGCGGTCGCCGTCGCACCCGCAGCGGCGGCCAGCGGCATGCTGGGCGTGATCGATTGGCCGCTGCTTTCGCAGCTTGGCGTGTTCTTCGCCAAGGCGGGTGCGTTCGTATTTGGCTCGGGGCTCGCCATCGTGCCGTTCCTCTACGGCGGTGTGGTCACGGAGCACCACTGGCTCAACGAAAAGCAGTTCGTCGACGCGGTGGCCGTGGCGATGATCACGCCCGGCCCCGTGGTCATCACCGTCGGCTTTATCGGCTACCTGGTGGCGGGCGTGCCCGGCGCGTGCGTGGCCGCGCTTGGCACGTTTCTGCCGTGCTACCTGTTCACCATCCTACCCGCGCCGTACTTCAAGAAATACGGCAAGCTGCCCGCCATCCTGGCCTTTGTCGACGGCGTGACGGCCGCGGCCGTGGGTGCCATTACGGGCGCGGTGATCGTGCTGGCCAAGCGCTCCATCGTGGATGTGCCGACGGCACTGCTGGCCGTGGCCACGGTGTTGTTGCTGGTGAAGTTCAAGAAGCTGCCCGAGCCGGTGATCGTAGCGGGGGCTGCGTTGCTTGGCTTGGGGCTGTATCCGCTGCTGCATCGCTGACGCGTGAGCGATGGCGCTCCACCGTCGCGTGCCCGCAAGGCGGCCAGGGTAACGGCTTCTGATTGCACTGACGCGTGGATGAGGATGTGCGTTTCAGAGCAACCCATCGCAACCACGACCGTCGGCGCACAGCACCACGGGATACGCCTCCAGGTGTGACCTCATTTCCACTTGGAGCCGATCTCCGCCAACCCTGCGTTCTGCAGGTCCTCCGCACTCATCACGATGCGGAACTCACAGTCTGCGTTGAACAGCAGGAACCACGGCTCGGCCAGCGCGGGAATCTGCGAGGCCGATTCCACGTTGACGATGAGCATCGCGCCGCGATGGCCATCCTGCTCGGTGAAGTACACGGCCTCGGGCTTGGTCTCGGCCATCACGCGCGGGATCAACTCGGCGATGGAGCCATCGCGCACGTAGGTGTTGAAGGGTTCGTGCGGAATCCGCACGTTGACGAGCATGCGCATGATTTGCCTCCTGGGTGATGGCCAGGGCAAGCGCCGCGACTGGGCCGCCACGGCAATTGCATGGCCGAACACCGTAGGTATAGGACGGGCGCCGCGTTTGCGTTATCGGCCGTTGGCTAGGCGAGATGGCGTAGACGCCAGGATGAGGGCGCGCAGCGAGCGTGCCCGCGTTCGCCGCTCAATCCAGCGGCACCAGTGCCTTCGGCACAACGTACTGCTTGCCGTCATACGCAAGCCGGTAGGTGGTGCGCTGCGGCTTGGCGTCGCGCGTTTGGCATTCGCCGGCCTTGTCGACCGTGCTGGTGGATGAGGATCTGATTTCCGACACGGCGATATCGGCGTAGCCATTGTGGGTGTCCGATGCCATGGTCAGCGTGCGCTTGGTTTGCTCGAACGTGCCGGCGCAGTTGGTATCCCATTCGCCGCCGCCCGTTTCCACAATGACGCCGTTCAACACCGGTTTCAGTTGCGCGCCCTGCACGGTGTAGAGCCACAGGTCGGTCTCGTTGAACGGATTGGGGCGCGAGCTGCCCTCCTTGGCGATGCGGACCCCGAACGCCAGCTGCCCAGGCGCGACCACGTAGCGCGCGGTATCGAACGTGACGGACCGGATACGCACCGCATCGTCCGACATGCGCGCGGGCAAGTGCAGACGCTGCCGGATGCTGCCGTTGCTGGTATCAAGCACGAACAGATCCAGGTCGCCTTCATTGGTACCCGCCTCCGTGTCCTCCTGCCGCATGAGCGGCACGGCCATGAGCACGAGTTCCGGGTGCGCGGGCCACGTGCGGCACACCACAGCATGAGGGTTGAACGCCTCCGGCAAGTGAACGCGGGCGTCATCGATCTTGTAGCTGCGGCCCAGGCGTTTTGCAGCGGGGTACGCCCGCTTGATCGCGCCTTCCATCTGGGCCGTGCAGGCGTCTTCAGCGGCGTGGATGGTTTGCGTGGCAAGCAGCAGGCCGGCAATGCACAGCAGTTGGGTCAGGCGGGCGTGGTTCATGTGTGTTGATGGTTGATGGGCTTTCAGTTCGGTATCGGCTCGTAATGCACCTTGCTGCGCCACTTGCCGTTGACGAGTGTCTCCTCGGTGACTTTCATCTTGTCGCCGCCACCCTGCGCGTCATCAATGCGGCGCTCAACGGCCACCGGCACATCGTGGTCGACGCGGTACGTTGTGGTCTCGTGATAGCAGCAACCGTCCTTCGCAAAGGTACGCAGACGCTTGGTCTTGGCATCCACTTCAAAGAACCCGAGTGTTTCCAGGATCAGTGCCGTCATCTCACTGTTGCGGACAAAGCGCTGCGCCTGCGCATTGAACACATAGACGTCGTAGCTGGGGCCGCCGTAGCTGCCCTCGTTGCCGGTCTGGATGCCGAAGTCTTCCTGGCCATCGAAGTTGAAGTCGCCAACGTTGATCACGCCCTGGTAGTCATAGAGCCGCGCCGAGTTGACCAGCGGCCCCTTGCCCTCCTTGGGCAGCGTGACAAACACCTTCGGCAGATTGATGACCTGGCGCACGGTGCGCTGGCCCTTGTCATGGATGAGCAACTGGGCCGGGCCTTCGCAGGTGGTGTCCTCTTTGCCGCTTTCCGCCGGGCAGGCTTCGAGCATGCGCAGCACGAAATCATGCTGTTTGGCGATTGCCTTCAGGGGGAAGACCGGGCCATCCACAGGCGCGCTCGGACTCGGGAAGTCCGGTTGCGCTTTCAACGCGTCAATGCGCGTGCGGTACGCCTCCTTCAACGCGGCCACGTCGACTTGGCCGGAGGGCACACGCTGTTTCAGCCAGTCACGCTGCTCGGCCTTCAACGCGTCGGCGTCGGCACCGTGTTTCTTCAACGCTGCGCGGTACGCATCGGCCAGTTGGCTATCCAGTGCCGAGAGCTGCGGATCATTGCAGATGGCATGCTCGATTGCGCTACGCGCGGCGCCGCAGTCGAAGCTGGCCGCCTGCGCAGCCGCGGGCAGCAAACCGATGGCAAATGCGATGGCGAAGAGACCACGAAATTGCGTCATTGGATGGACCCCTTGGGGGCCAGATGTGAGCGTGTGCGGGATTGTGCTCGGGAATCGGCCGGCGTGGGGTGCCTTATCCGCACATGGCGACGTCGGCATCCGGGCCCAGTGCGGCACGGGAAGACTTTTCCTACCATGGCAACCACCCCCGCTGTGAACACCATGAGGTATGCGATGGCCCTTCCGATGCACAACCGCCAGACCCGCCCGATACACCCGATACACCCGACACGCGCTCCCGCCAGCCAGGCTGTGCGTGGAGTCGTGCGCGTGCTATCGCTTGCGGCCGCGCTGCTCCTGCCCGTGGCCGCATGGGCCGGCGACCCCGTCGACGATGCGCTTCAGCAATGCCTGAAGAGCCCGCGAGGCAGCACCACAGCCGGCATGACCGAGTGCACACACACCGCCTACCAAGCGTACGACCGCCAGATGAACACGCTGTATCAAGCGGTGATGAGCAAGACGGACCCTGCCTCGCGCCAGGCCATCCGCGCCGCCCAACGTGCGTGGCTGGCCTATCGAAACGCCCAGAAGGCCGCCGACAACGCGCCGTGGCGCGCAGACAGCGGCTCGATGGCGAGCCCCGATATCGAAGGCCTGAACGTCGAGGCGATCCGGGCGCGCATTGCGGAGCTGGAGTATTACCCGCACTAGGCCGGCGTGAAGCGCCCCCCCCCGCGCTGTGGATAACTCCCTCTCTCCCTGTGAATAACTCCAGGGAAAAGCGTGTTGGTTCTCCGGGGTTAGCGCGCGCACAGCACGGGAACAACTTCGCACCGCGAAGACAGGGCCAGACGCGATCCCCGGACTCATCCACGCGACAGCACACGCTGTCCGACGGGTTGTCCGTTCTGTAAGCTATTGATGCAAAAGCGCTTTTTGCACCTATCCACAGGACTTATCCACCGTTATCTACTACTACTATCTGTATACATAAAGAAGTAAACCTATAAACCCTCTGTGGGGTATCGACCCCGTGATGGGGTTGTGGGCAAAACCGCATGCAGGTGCTGGCCAATGGTGATGACGCCACCGAACGCCATCACCCCATCTCTCGCGCAATAGCGTCAACTGTTCCCCAAGTGTTCCCCGCATCGCCGGCTGATTGGCGCCTTGCTGCTGCCCAATATTTCGAATATATTGGAAATATGGAAGAAAACGACGCTATCCGATCCCTCGCCGCGCTGGCCCACGGCATTCGCCTGCAAGTGTTCCGCATGCTGGTGGTTGCTGGGCCGAGAGGCCTGACGCCAGGTGCGATTGCCGAACAGCTCGACGTGCCGGGCGCCACCTTGTCGTTCCACCTCAAGGAACTGACGACCGCGCGCCTGGTGACGCAGGAGCGCGACGGTCGCAACCTGATCTACCGCGCGGCGTATGACCACATGAACGCCCTGCTGGGCTTCCTGACCGCCAACTGCTGCCAGGGCGAGGCCGAGGCCTGCCTGCAAGCCCGCACCGATTGCAAATGCTGAAGGAGCACCCCATGAAACGATTTCACGTCCATGTCCACGTTGATGACCTGAGCAAGAGCATTGCCTTCTACTCCAAGCTGTTTGCCGCCGAGCCGACGCGCGTGGAGACCGACTACGCAAAGTGGATGCTGGACGACCCGCGCATCAACTTCGCCATCTCTACGCGGGGCAGCGCGCCGGGCGTTGACCATCTTGGCTTCCAAGTGGATGACGCCGCAGAGCTGGCCGAACTGAAGGCCCGTGCAGAAGCAGCAGACATGGCGCTATTGGACGAAGGCGAAACCACCTGCTGCTACGCCCGAAGCGACAAGCATTGGATCACCGACCCGCAGGGCATCGCATGGGAGCACTTCCACTCGCTCAGCAACATCCCAGTATTCAGCGAAGGTCAGCAGGAAGAGGCGGCCACGGAGGACTCTGCTTGCTGTGCACCGCGTGCGCCGAAAGGCAAGCCGATCGGTATCGCAGTGAAGTCCGGCTCATCCTGCTGCTAAGGGCGAACGCATGACCACCAACGTCCTGATCCTCTGCACCCACAACTCCGCACGCAGCGTCCTGAGCGAAGGCATGCTCAACCATTGGGCGAAGCAACTCGGCAAAGACGTGCGCGCATACAGCGCCGGCAGCACGCCGAGTGGCCGTCTCAACCCCTTCGCACTGGACGCCCTCACCAACGCAGGCATCGACACCACCGGTTACCGCAGCAAAAGCTGGGACGAGTTCGTTGCCGACGGCGCACCGCAGATGCGCATCGTCATTACCGTGTGCGACAGCGCCGCAGCCGAAACCTGCCCGTACTGGCCCGGCAGCCCCGTGAAGGTGCATTGGGGCTATGCCGACCCGTCCAACGCGCCGGGCGGTGACGAGGGCAAGCGCCAGGCCTTTGAGGTGACACGCCAGGCCATCGGCTATCGCATGCTGCAGTTGCTGGCACTGCCGCTCGATACGCTCAGCAACGACGAGCTGCAGAGCGCGCTTGAACGCATTTCGCAGAGCTGAGCACCATGGTCGATATGCGTAGCCGGCTTACCGCCGAAGCACTGGGCACGGCGTTACTGCTGGCCATCGTCATCGGCTCGGGCGTCATGGCCGAACGCCTGGCCGGCGGAAACGTTGCGATAGCGTTGCTCGCCAACACGGCGGCCACGGTGGGCGGGCTGTACATCCTGATCGAAACCTTGGGGCCTGTCAGCGGCGCACACTTCAATCCAGTGGTCAGCGCGGTGATGGCCGCGCGCGGCGAGTTGCCCGGGGCCGCCCTGGTGCCCTACGTCGTTGCGCAGTTGATGGGTGCGGTCTTGGGCGCATGGCTGGCGCACGCCATGTTCGACATGAGCATCCTGCAGTTTTCCACCAAGGTACGCAGCGGTACGGGACAGTGGATTGCCGAAGCGGTGGCAACCGCCGGCTTGCTGCTGGTCATCCTGCGCGCGCCCAACGGGCGTGCTTCCTCCATGGTGGCGGCGTATATCGGCGCGGCGTACTGGTTCACGGCGTCTACGTCGTTCGCCAACCCGGCGGCGGCGTTCGGGCGCATGTTCAGCAACAGCTTTGCCGGCATCGCCCCCGGCAGCGTGCCGGGGTTTGTGCTGGCTGAATGCGCGGGCGCCGTGCTCGGCGTGTTGCTGCATCGCATGCTTGAGCCGCGCTTTGCCGTGAGCGGCCATCCCAACGTCATTGAATCGTCCGGCGAGCACCCGCCGAAAACGTAGCGCTTGAGGCCGCACGCACGCCTCCTCCCCCCCCCTCCTTCACGCTTGCGTGACGCGCAGCGCGTACTACTCTTTACGAGGTCTGCGTCGCGCGTTGCCAGACGGCCAAGACGGCGCATGCGGCCCGTACCGGCCGATCAGCGGGCCGCTTCACCACCGGCCCCGGCCGGCCACCCCGTCCCCCCAAGAGAGAAACGCCATGCGAAAACTGTTTGCAGCCGTCGTGCTCATGCTCGCCATGACGCCCCTTGTGCAAGCGCAGGTGAAGGCGTATCCGCCGGGCTTTCGGCACCAGAACATCCAGACCGACGGGGCGACGCTGTTTGTGCGCATCGGCGGCAGCGGGCCGGCCGTGGTTTTGCTGCACGGCTTTGGCGACACCGGTGACATGTGGGCGCCGCTGGCCGCCGAGCTGGCACGCACGCATACCGTGGTGGTACCCGATCTGCGCGGCATGGGGTTGTCGTCGCACCCCGAAGGCGGTTATGACAAGCGCACCCAGGCCGGTGACATCCGCGCTGTGCTGACAAAGCTGAACATCGACCAGGCCGATGTGGTCGGCCACGACATCGGCACCATGGTGGCCTTCGCCTATGCGGCGCGCTATCCGGACAAGACAACGCGGCTGGTCGTCATGGATGCCCCCGTGCCGGGCGTGCCGCCCTGGGAACAGATCGTCCGCTCGCCCAAGCTCTGGCACTTCTCGTTCGGCGGCCCCGATGCCGAGCGGCTGGTAAAGGGCCGCGAGCGCATCTACCTGGACCGCTTCTGGAATGAGTTTGCCGGCGACCCTTCCAAGATCGACGAAGCCACCCGCGTCCATTACGCCCGCCTCTACGCCAAGCCGGGCGCCATGCATTCGGCATTTGCGCAATTCCTGTCGATCCCGCAAGACGCGGAAGACAACCAGAAATCCATCGCCACCAAGCTGCCCATGCCGGTGCTGGCCATCGGCGGCGCAAAGTCCTTCGGCGAGAACGAGGCCATCGTCATGCGCAATGCCGCCAGCAATGTGCAGGAGCTGGTGATTCCAGATGCGGGGCATTGGTTGATGGAGGAGCAGACGCAGGCTACGGTGAATGCCATCGTCAAGTTCCTGGCGCAGTAGCGTCCGGTCTTGCTTATTGGTGCTTCAACGCAGCTCAACCAGAGGACTTTCCAATGCAGCCAGTCGTCAGGGTCTCGATTCTCCGGTGCCCGCCAGACAAGTTTGCCGAGATGCGGCAGATGATGAACGATCTCGAAGCGGTGCTTCGGCCCGGTATCGAGGCGATGCGCGGATTGGTCGCCTTTTATGTGGGCCAGGACGAGGCGACATCGTCGCTGTCGAACGTGAGCCTGTGGACCGATCTGGACGCGGCCAAGCAACTGGATACGTTTCGCCCGATGCTGGACTCGGGCAAGCCCTTTATCGACAAGGGCGGCACGTTCGAGCGGCCGATCATGAACTACCTGCCGATGTGGGAGCTGAAACCGGTGGCGAAGGTTTGAGGTTTTGTCGGGGCGGGCCCTGGCATTCCCGCCCGTCACGGGAATGCATCAATCCATTCTTATTCGCTGTAGCCCCGCCGCTCGATGGCGGCTAGTACGTCCCACGTTTGCGGATCGACATCGCGCCCTCCGAGCGACATCGAAACGTAGGCGTCAATCGCATCCACAAAACCCTTCACGAACGCCGGCGGGAACGACTGCGCAGAGAACACTTGAAGCTGTTCGCGCAGCATGCCCGGCCGGCATTGGCCGTGCGTGCACATGGCGGTGCGTGTGCGCTTGAGGTACGCCTGTGCTGCGATGGCGCCGTTCAGGTAAGTGCGGTTCTTGGTGAGCCTGCCTTGTCGGATGACGTGGGCGCTCGGGGCGGTGATGCTGGGGGAGAGCGATACGACGCGGGGAGATGCCCGCTTGCGAGTCCGGTCATGGAGCCTCCTGTGAGACAAGAGAGGCCCAGCCATTCGCTGCTACACGAGGGTGGCGGGCCCGACGACAGGGGTAGCAGACCGGCCTCACAGGAAACCGGCAGACCCGAAGGTCTCCCTGCCCGGCCCGCCATAAAAACAATAGGCGTGCACAAGCTCCGGATGAAAAAAGCCGCGTGGCAGCGGCTATCCGGCCTGTGAGAAAGAGACGGGCTGCTACACCCGGCTGCCGTTGGTGCGGCAGCGCGTGAATTATAGCGATGGGGGTAGCACCGAAAGTTGATTATTGAATCGCGAGCAGCGACGGTCGGACGGTCACACTTCACCCTCAAACACTGAAGCTTCACCCTCCGAGAGTCGAACGTCAGGGTCAAACACTGGCGTTCCACTGTTTGAGGGTCGAGCGTCAGTGTCAAAGGGTCGAACTCGACTGTTTGAGGGTCGCGTTTGAGCCTCAAACACTCGAACGTCACTGTTTGAGGGTCGCGCGCCACTGTTTGAGAGTCACGCTTCACCCTCCAACACTCGAACGCCACGGTCTGAGGCTCGCGCTCCACGCTTAAACGCTGGAGCGGCGTAAACGGTACGCGCCGTGGCAATGCGCGACAGCTTTTCGTCAAAAGTTGTGTACGGCATTGAGATACGCCGCAACGGTGGCCACCCTCAGCGGGTTGTGTCGACCGGCATGACGCTGATCCTGCTTAAGAAGGGTCGCAATGTCTCTGAACCGGATTTCGTATCAATCCAGCGCCACCGACCTGACCGCCGTGGACGGCGCGTTGAAGACGCTGGAAGACCGGCTCGCCAGCCTGATCGACCTCACACCGGCGCAGCGCCGAACGCTGGTGAAGATGGGCGACAAGTCCGAAGCCTTCGCGCGCAAAGCCGTGGAGGTGCTGAACAACAACCCCAACCTGCTGCCCGGCAATTTCGACCTTGCTGAACTGCGCCGCGATCTGGCGGGCTTCGATCAGCTGCGCAGTCGGCTCGTGCGCGTGGCGCGCATTCACGAACGCATGGCGGATTCGCAGTTGGCGCTGGGCAGCGATGTGATGAGCGCCACGTTGGAGGGGTATGCGTTCCTCAAGGTGGCGGGTCAGGGGGAAGGGTTGGATGCGGCGCGGAAGGCGCTGGCCGTGCGGTTTAGTCGGGAGCCGCAGAAGCGGGCCGATGACACGGTCGTTTCAGCTTGATAGTTGGACAAGCAACTTCAAAGGTATGCGATTCCTGTTGCAAGGTGATTTATATGATGCATGGTTTGGGTGTGGGTCTGTTTATCCTGATTCGCTGGTTGTTTGCTGCGATTGCGGTAGGGCTGATATCGACATGCGTTCTCTATTTCTTGTTCCAGAGAATCGGGCGGCGGAGCAACGCAGGTAAGACAGAGGTTGAAAGTGCCGGGCGCCCCGTAGCCGAAAGCTTCATAAAGCGTCGGTGCAAAACAATGGTGCTCATTGCCGCTTTGATAATTGGCGCGCAATATTGGCTAGCGGCACGCGATCGCATGGGGGCAGGTGCTTGCGAACAAGAAAAAAGCCGAGATCATCAATATATTGGTGAAATCTGCCTCCTTCCATACAAGGATGGAACGCTATTTAGACTTTATGATGCAAATACAAAGACAATTTTGGCGAAAAGAGAGTATTACGATCTGGCGCCCAAGATGTTTTTTGATCGAGATCGAGTCTATTACAGCATGGATGCCTCGAGAGAGGATGCATATATCCCGCTGCCGCCCTCCTCTCTCGACCGGATCATGGCAAGACTCCCATGAGATGAAAGTAGTGGATTCAATCCTTTCCGCTGCTGGGTTTGTTGGTGAAGTCGAGACTATCCCGCACACCATAATAGACCGCTCCCATGCTGCTACTGCTATGAGCGACTTTCAATGGTGCTATGTAGGCTTGCCGAACATTTTGGAATGACCCACTCCGACCCAGTCCGCCGAAATTCGATGCAATACAGAAATACTTTTTATGCGCCTTGGTTAGGATCGAATAAACCGCTTTTGAAGAGTCAATACGCTGTGGGCGATCCCTTCCTAGCCTCGTTGCCCGGGAAATCGGTACCCGCATCGCTCCAACAACAATCAGGTCACGCGATCCTTTGTTTGCCGTCGCATAGCCGAAAATTACGTCATGACGAGTATAGGAAAAAAGCGAGTAGCCTGGAATTTCATCGTCGCTGACTGTTCCGGTGCTATCAAGCTCGCTGTATTCGACGTCCGGGCCGCTACTTTCCAGAAGCATGCAGCTTCTCACGACTGATTCTGGAATCTGAGCGAGCGCATTGAGTGAAAACAATCCTAAGAACAGCGCTACCAATCGCTTCACAAATGCTCCTGAGGTTCCATGCGCGCATCTCCTAGCTTGCTGTGCATCGCCTTCACATTGCCGTTCTCGGCAAGCTGAAATAGTCGCGGCCAATCCTAGTCACAAGAAGGCTAGATATCTGCAAAGGTTTGTACCTGTTGGATGCGTTTCGGCGACTCGCCGGCAGGCAGGACGAACTTTAGTCGCGCTGACCGGCAAGCCGAAGTCCTGGAGAAATTTCGTCCCGCTAAATGAAGGCCTAAACGTGCTTCAGCGCTGTACCCACGCCTGACGAGGGAGGCAGCCAACCATCAATCGCCAATGCGGCAGTGGTGCGGCGCGCAAGGCGGTGTCGGTGCAGTTTGCTAAGAGGCCAGGAGGAAGACGCGATAGCAACACAGTAATCGGATGCATTGCCGCGTCGTGGATAACAAAGCCGCCTTCGGGCGGCTTGCATGTCTTGATGATGATTATTGGCAATTCCATCCGCGCTTACCGGCTAGTCTTGTTGTTCTGGATGCCGCGCGCCGTCAATGACATGGATCGCATCCCAACCCGCTGAAGTGAGAAAACCTCGTGCTGGCCGGCTGTTCTTCGATGGCCGCAATCAAAACTAATCAAGGAGACTGGGAGTGCCACTAATGAATCCTTTGCTTGTGCGTGTTTCTGCTTTTGTTCTTGCAGGCTTGCTGCTGGCGGGTTGTGCCAGCGAGGGGATATCGACGGATCGGTCCGATCGGCTCGTGTACGCCATGGTTGGGGGTGTTAACCATACTGGCAAGTACATGGATAGCGTTTCGATCAATGGAGCTAGCGGTGGAAATATGGATGCCTACGGCAGTACATCTGGCATGTGCTGCGTGGGCGTTCCCCGTGTTTACAAACCAGGCATGACCGTCACTGTCAAATGGCAGGCGAGAGATAAGAACAACCAGGTCATTCGCGGAAGTAAGGTTGTTGAAGTCGAGCCGTACACTGAAATCGGGGACGTTTACGCTCATATCTTCCCCGATGATGTCGTGCGTGTGGTTGTTTCGGTACCTGGAGCCCACAGTTCGAAGCATCCTATCCCTTTCCCAATTGATCCCAATATTGGGAAGGGGGAACAACAATGAGCGCCCCGATTTCCGCACCGAATCGTAACCTGCCGCTGGATCCCGCTGAATGGTGCAGTCTTACGCCGATCGAAGTTTCGCTCTCACCGAGATACAAGCGGATGCTGAAGCACCATGACCCGCTGAAGTGCGAAACCATTGTGCAGGTTGGGCTGTTCTTCGACGGTACCAATAACAACTTGGTGCGGGACTTTGATGAACAGCCTCCACAGAAGCGCTACCACAGCAATATCGTTCGCTTGTTCCGTGGTTATCCAAGCGACAAAGACAACGTTCTTGGAAATAGCGAACGTTTTTATCGCTTTTACATGCCAGGTGTAGGCACGCGGTTCCCTGAGATTGGCGAAAACGCTGAGAGTACTTACGGCCGCGCCTTCGCTGCGGGTGGGCAAGCCCGTATTCTTTGGGGGTTGATGCAGGTCTACAACGCTGTGCATCGGACAGTCCATGACGACTTTCCGATGCTGCGGCCTGACGAAATCGCCGATAAGATCAAGGACTACGCACAGAAGGTCGATCACCATCAGAAGGACGGCGTTTTCCCCGACTCCCCCGCACTGGACCGCAAAGGCTGGTTTGCGAAAGTGACCCAGGAGCTTTCCGCCAAGCTGCGCCACAAGCTTGATTTGAAGCCCAAGCCTGCCATCCCGTTCATCTCACTATCGGTGTTCGGGTTCTCGCGCGGCGCGGTGCAAGCGCGTGCGTTCTGCTACTGGTTCCAAGACGCGCTGCAGAACGGTCAGTTTGCAGGCATCGATACGGAGATCAGCTTTCTCGGTTTGTTCGATTCGGTGGCCACCGTCGGCACCAGCGATTCCATGAACAAGGCCATGGCACTGCCGCAATGGATTGCGAGTGGCCATTCTGGCTGGGCGGCGGAGATTCTCAAGCCGTTGCCCTCCGTGGTGAAAAAGACCGTGCACTACATCGCTGCGCATGAGCAGCGCATGAACTTTCCGAGCACCCGCGTGACGAGCCCCAACCCAGTCGAGGAAGTTTTGTACCCCGGCATGCATTCGGATGTGGGCGGCGGCTATGGCGCTGGCAGCCAGGGCAAGGCGCGCAATGGCTTGTCGTCGCTGATGTCGCAGATTCCACTGCTGCACATGTATAAGGCGGCGCTGTTGGCTGGGGTGCCGTTGCACCCGTATGAAAAACTTCAGGGTGAAATCAAGGACGATCTGCAAGTCGATCCACAGATGGTCCAGGCCTGGGATCGCTACATGACGTGGAGCGGCTGCACGGACGGCGATTACGAAGCCGAAGCGCTCAAGCACATGGCGTGCTACTTCCGGTGGCGCCAGCAGTTGCTGCCGGCGCTGGAGCGAGCGCCCTTCTATCTGGCAGGAAGTAGACAAGACCAGCAGGATTTGCACGAATCGAACGGCCGCCTGAAAGGCGACTTGCATTTGGTGCGCTTACGCGCCGCGCCTTTCCGTTCCCCTTATGGCCGGCGCAACAATGCCATTTTGGTGTCGCCAGAGGAAATGGCTCGTGCCAATTTCATGCAAATCCGGGCGGCCAACATGGATCAGCCCGTCACGCCGTTTGAAGTCTTTGCGCTGCGCTTCTTTGACACCGCTCAGGGCGTGCCGCGCGGGGCGGGGGACTTGCTCAACGACTATATGCACGATTCGTTGGCGGGCTTCTACCTGGCGGGGGCGGTGACGGAGTTGGATATGAAGATCGCGACGGCCAAGGCTTGCAATGTGAAATTGCGCGGCTGGGCCATGAATGGCTTTGAAAAGAAGATCTATCTGCAATTCAAGGATTGGATTGACCAGCATGGCGCGGAAGGCCGTGACTGTGGCAATACCGATCCGGAAAAGGGGCCAATTGATGCGCCGTCGAATATGGAGGATTTTCCAATTCAGACCGACGAAGACGTAAGCGATTTCCGCGACTGGGTGATCGTGAGCCAGACCACGACACGTCGTGAAGGCGGCGGCTACTTGCGCAATCGAGTGACGTTTGTGCCGGACCGCTAGCTGGCGCGTTTTTACACCCCGTTTACACCCCTCCCCCCAACCTTTACCCCGTTTTTACCCCCCTTTCCCTACTGTTGCACTGCACGCAGGCCCTGTGACGGGAGCCGGCCTGCACGCCGCCTCCGGCCCCGTTGACGCGCATCTGCGCCGGGCCGGGCGGCACCCAAAACAACAAGGGAAAGGTCCATGCAAGCCAAGGTTTCTTTGCACGCCACCGTCATCGGTGGCGTTGTCTTCTGTACCGCAGCACTCTCCAGCGCGGCCGCATTTGCGCAGTCCACTGCGCAGTCGGCGGATTCAACGCCGGCGCCTGTCGCCACCCCGGCCGCACCTGCCAGCCCATTGACGGCTAACGTCACGCTGGCCAGCCAGTACCGCTATCGCGGTCTCATGCAGACCAATAACAAGCCGGCCATCCAGGGCGGTGTGGATTACGCCTTGCCCAACGGCTTCTACGTGGGCAACTGGAACTCGTCGATCAGTTGGCTGGGGGATTCCAACCCCAATGTCTCCGCCCCCATTGAGATGGATTTCTACGGCGGCTACAAGACCGAGCTGATGAAGGACGTGCCCATTGATGTGGGCGTGCTGCAGTACTACTACCCGGGCAGCTACCCCGACGGCTACACCCGCCCGCACACCACCGAGGGTTATGCGCAGATCGGCTACGGGCCGGTCTCGTTCAAGTACTCGCACGCGTTCTCCAACCTGTTCGGCTTTGCGGATAGCCACCACAGCCAGTACTTCGACCTGTCGGGCAATTTCGACACCGGCTTCTGGGGCCTGACGCTGAACCTGCACGTGGGTTATCAGCAGGTGCCGCACCAGGCGGTGCGCACGTCGTATGCCGACTGGAAGGTGGGCGTGACGAAAGACTTCGGCAGCGGTTGGACGGCCTCGCTTGCGTACATCGACACCAACGCTGCGCGCGCCGCGTACACCAACACGCGCGGCAACTACATGGGCAAGGCCACCGCGTTGCTGGCCGTGACCAAGACGTTCTAACGACCACGACCTGAAGGAAAGGGGAGCGCATATGGATCTCGTTTATCTCGCCGGCCTTGCGGTGCTGGCGCTGGCAGTGGGCGGTTTGCTCGCCCTCTCCGGCCGGCTTGCCACCAAAGACCAACCCACCACGCACGCGATGGAGAAACAGCAATGACCTGGCTCTACGTGTTGTCCGGGGCCATCACCGTGGTCCTGCTCGTCTATCTCTTCGTGGCCCTCTTGTGGCCCGAGCGCTTCTAACAACACTGCGAGGCACACCATGAATGCGTTCCTCCTCCAGCTGGCGATCTATCTGGTCGTGCTGCTGGTTCTGGCTAAACCGCTGGGGTCGTACATGGCCGGCGTGTTTGGCGACAAGCCATCGCGCGCGCACTGGCTCGGCCCCGTCGAGCGGTTGTTCTATCGCGTGGCTGGTGTCAACCCGCAGGCCGAGATGGGCTGGAAGCGCTATGCGCTGGCCGTCATCGTCGTCAACGTGCTGGGCGCGTTGGCGGTGTATGCACTGCAGCGCGCGCAGCAATGGCTGCCGCTCAACCCGCAGGGCTTTGGCGCCATCACGCCCGATTCGTCGTTCAACACGGCCATCAGCTTTGTGAGCAACACCAACTGGCAGGGCTATTCGGGCGAAAGCACGATGAGCTATCTCACGCAGATGCTGGGGCTGGCGGTGCAGAACTTTCTGTCTGCGGCTACCGGCATTGCGGTGGTGATTGCGCTCATCCGCGGCTTTGCGCGCCACTCGGCCAACACCATCGGCAACTTCTGGGTCGACTTCACGCGGGCGACGGTCTACGTGCTGCTGCCGCTGTCGATCATCGTGTCGGTGTTCTTCGTGAGCCAGGGCGTGATCCAGAACTTCGATGGCTACAAGGAGGTGAGCACCGTCACCGCCACCACGTACGACAACCCGAAGGTGGACGCCAGCGGCAACCCGATCAAGGATGCCCAGGGCAACCCCGTGACGGAAAAGGCCACGACGCAGACGCAGACCCTGCCGATGGGCCCGGTCGCTTCGCAAGAGGCGATCAAGATGCTGGGCACCAACGGTGGTGGCTTCTTCAATGCCAACTCCGCACACCCGTACGAGAACCCCAACGCCCTGACCAACTTCGTGCAGATGCTGGCGATCTTCATCATCCCGGCGGCGCTGTGCTTTACGTTTGGCGGCATGGTGGGCGATGGCCGCCAGGGCTGGGCCGTGCTGGCTGCGATGACGGTGCTGTTCGTGGTGCTGGCCACGTTCCTGGCCTGGGCAGAGCTGCATGCCAACCCGATGCTCGCCAACCTCGGCATCGATCAGGCGGTGGGCAACATGGAAGGCAAGGAAACGCGCTTCGGCATCGTGGCCTCGTCGCTGTTTGCCACCATCACCACGGCGGCGTCGTGCGGGGCGGTCAACGCCATGCATGACTCGCTCACCGCGCTGGGCGGCTTCGTGCCGATGTTCCTGATGCAACTGGGCGAGGTGGTGTTTGGCGGTGTGGGCTCGGGCCTGTACGGCATGCTGGTGTACGCCATCCTGGCCGTGTTCATTGCGGGCCTGATGATCGGCCGCACGCCGGAATACCTCGGCAAGAAGATCGAGGTGTTCGAGATGAAGATGACCTCCATCGCCATCCTCGTCACGCCGCTGCTGGTGCTGGTAGGCACGGCCGTGGCCGTGGTGGCGACGCAGGGCAAGGCCGGCATCTTCAACCCCGGCACGCACGGCTTTTCTGAAGTGCTGTACGCCTTCTCTTCGGCGGCCAACAACAACGGCAGCGCGTTTGCCGGCCTGTCTGCCAACACGCCGTTCTACAACGTGGCGCTGGGCATTGCGATGTGGTTGGGCCGCTTCTGGATCATCGTGCCGGTGCTGGCCATGGCAGGCACGTTTGCCGCCAAGAAGCGCCTGCCGGTGACGGCCGGCACGCTGCCCACGCACGGGCCGCTGTTTGTGGTGCTGCTGATCGGCTCGGTGCTGCTGGTGGGCGCGCTCACCTACATCCCGGCGCTGGCGCTCGGCCCCATCGCCGAACATCTCGCACGCTAACGCGCAAGGCGAGTCGTCTACTCAATATCAACAGGTGCCTTATGGCTATCCGTTATCCCGAATCCGAACCCGTTGTGCGTACGGTCAAGCACAGGCTGGAACCGAGCGCCGGCGCAGCGGCCGAGCCGCAGGCGCGCAGCACGCACACGACGCTGTCCGCCAAGGATGTGCGCAAGCTGTCGATGTTCTCGTCGGCGCTGGTCAAGCCCGCCATTGTCGATAGCTTCCGCAAGCTGTCGCCGCGTGCGCAGGCCAAGAACCCGGTGATGTTCGTCGTCTACGTCGGCAGCATCCTCACCACCATCCTGTGGGCCATGGCGCTGCGCGGCCAGGCTGAAGCGCCTGCGGGCTTCATCCTCGCCGTCTCGGTGTGGCTGTGGTTCACGGTGTTGTTTGCCAACTTTGCAGAAGCCTTGGCTGAGGGCCGCAGCAAGCAGCAGGCGGCATCGCTGCGCGGCATCAAGACCACCGTGCAGGCGAAGGTGCTGGCAGACCCGCACCGCCGCGACCGCGTGGAAGCGCGCGCCGCCACCGCCCTGCGTCGCGGCGACATCGTCCTCATCGAAGCCGGCGACATGGTGCCCGGTGACGGCGAGGTGATCGAAGGCGTGGCCTCGGTGGATGAAAGCGCCATCACGGGTGAATCGGCACCGGTCATCCGCGAGTCGGGCGGCGATTTCTCGTCCGTGACCGGTGGCACGCGTGTGCTGTCGGACTGGATCGTCGTGCGCATCACTGCCAACCCGGGCGAGAGCTTCCTCGATCGCATGATCTCGATGGTGGAAGGCGCCAAGCGCCAGAAGACCCCTAACGAGCTGGCGCTGACGATCCTGCTGGTGAGCCTGACCATCATCCTGATGCTGGCGACCGTCACGCTGCTGCCGTATTCGATCTTCTCCGTGGAGGCGATGAAGGCGGGCTCGCCGATCACCATCACCGTGCTTGTCGCGCTGCTGGTGTGCCTGATCCCGACCACCATTGGCGGGCTGCTCTCGGCGATTGGCGTGGCGGGTATGAGCCGGATGATGCAGGCCAACGTGATCGCCACGTCGGGCCGCGCCGTGGAAGCTGCCGGGGACGTGGATGTGCTGCTGCTCGACAAGACCGGCACGATCACGCACGGCAACCGTCAGGCGTCGCGCTTTATCCCGGCGCCGGGCGTGACGGCCAGGCAGTTGGCGGAGGCCGCATGGCTGTCGTCATTGGCCGATGAAACGCCGGAGGGCCGCAGCATCGTCACGCTCGCACGCAACCTGGGCGAAGCGTCCATCGATGAAGCGGCGCTGGCGAAGACGCAGCCCGTGTATGTCGCCTTCTCCGCGCAAACGCGCATGAGCGGTATCAACGTGGGCCAGAACGCGCAGGGTGAGATGGCGCGTCAGATCCGCAAGGGCGCGGCCGATGCCATCCGCACGCACGTGACGCTGCTGGCCGGCAAGTTTCCGGACGCTGTGTCCACCGCCGTGGACGATGTGGCGCGCCAAGGCGGCACGCCGCTGGTGGTGTCCGACAACGACCGCGTGCTCGGCGTGGTGGAGCTGAAGGACATCGTGAAGGCCGGCATCCGCGAGCGCTTTGCCGAGCTGCGCCAGATGGGCATCAAGACGGTAATGATCACCGGCGACAACCGCCTGACCGCCGCATCCATCGCGGCAGAAGCGGGCGTTGATGACTTCATCGCCGAAGCCACGCCCGAGACCAAGCTTGCACTCATCCGCGAGCAGCAGGCCCAGGGCCGCCTTGTCGCCATGACCGGTGACGGCACCAACGATGCCCCGGCGCTGGCGCAAGCCGACGTGGCCGTCGCCATGAACAGCGGCACCCAGGCGGCCAAGGAGGCCGGCAACATGGTCGATCTGGATTCCAGCCCGACCAAGCTGATCCAGATTGTCGAGATCGGCAAGCAGATGTTGATGACGCGCGGCTCGCTCACCACGTTCTCGATCGCCAACGACGTGGCGAAGTACTTCGCCATCATCCCGGCCGCGTTTGCGACCACGTATCCGCAGCTTGCTGCGCTGAACGTGATGCACCTGGCCACGCCCGCATCGGCTGTGATGAGTGCGGTGATCTTCAACGCGCTGATCATCGTGTTCCTGATCCCGCTGGCGCTCAAGGGTGTGAAGTACCGCGCGCTGGGCGCTGCCGCGCTGCTGCGCCGCAATCTCTTGGTCTACGGCCTGGGCGGCCTGCTGCTGCCCTTCCCCGGCATCAAGATCATCGACATGTTCCTGGCCGCAATGGGCTGGGTTTAAGCAAGGAGTGCATTCATGGCAACCACGACTCAAGCGGGCCATCCTGTTCAGCCCGATGTGCCGCAACAGGGCGGCCTGCTGCGCGCGGCGCTGGTGGTGTTCGTCGGGCTGTCGCTCATTACCGGCGTGTTGTATCCGGTGGTGGTGACGGGTGTTGGCAAGGCGCTGTTTCCGGCGCAGGCCGGCGGCTCGATCATCGAGCGCAATGGCAAGGCGGTTGGCTCGTCGCTGATCGGGCAGAACTTTGATACGCCGGCGTATTTCTGGGGACGAATCTCCGCAACCGCGCCGAACCCGTATAACGCGCAGGCGTCGGGCGGCTCCAACCTGGGGCCGAGCAACCCGGCGTTGACGGAGGCGGCCAAGGCGCGCATTGCAGCGCTCAAGGAAGCCGACCCCGGCAATACCGCGCCGATTCCGGCGGACCTTGTGACGGCGTCTGCGAGTGGGCTGGACCCGCAGATCAGCCCTGCTGCTGCGGCATATCAGGTGGAGCGGGTTGCGCGGGCTCGGCACATGTCGCCTGACTTGGTGAAGAAGGTGGTGGCTGAGAACACCAAGGGACCGGTGCTTGGGGTGTTTGGGGAGCCGGTTGTCAACGTGTTGGAGTTGAACTTGGCGTTGGATGATTTGAAGTGAGGTTTGTGGACTGCTGGCTTTGATGTTGGTGGTCCATCCCTCTTTCGTACCCTGCCGGGCACGACTGACTTTTCTTTGTCTTGCCAAAGAAAGTGAGTCAGCCCCGGCAGGGGATGAAACAAGGGATGCACCACCAAACAAAAATGCACCCAAAATACAAGCCATGCCAGACAACGAGCGCCCCAACCCCGACCAACTCCTAGCCGAACTCCAATCCGGCAAGGAGCAGTCCGCCCGCGGCAAACTCCGCATCTACTTCGGCGCTTCCGCAGGTGTTGGTAAGACCTACGCCATGCTCGCCGCAGCAAAAGCCGCTCGCGCCCAGGGCATCGACGCAGTCATCGGCCTGGTCGAAACCCACGGCCGCGCCGAAACCGCCGCGCTGGTTGCCGACCTCGAACACCTCCCCACCCGCCAGATCGAATACAAAGGCCGCACGCTGCCCGAGTTTGACCTCGACGCGGCGCTGGCCCGCCGGCCTGCCCTCATCCTCGTTGACGAGCTTGCACACTCCAACGTCGCCGGCTCGCGCCACCCCAAACGCTGGCAGGACATCGAAGACCTGCTTGCCGCCGGCATCGATGTCTGGACCACCGTCAATGTCCAGCATCTCGACAGCCTGAACGAGGCCGTCGGCAGCATCACCGGCATCCGCGTGTGGGAAACCGTGCCCGATGCGGTGTTCGACAGCGCGAACGAAGTCATCCTCGTCGACCTGCCCGCCGATGAACTCCTGCGCCGCCTGGCCGAGGGCAAGGTCTACATGCCCGAGCAGGCCCAGCACGCGGCGCGCAACTTCTTCCGCAAGGGCAACCTCATCGCCCTGCGCGAGCTTGCCCTGCGTCGCACCGCCGACCGCGTGGACGACGACGTGCAGGCCTACCGCCGCGCGCGTCGCATTGAAAACGTCTGGCGCACCCGCGAGACCGTCGTCGCCTGCCTGGACCCACAGGGCGATGGCGAACAGGTCATCCGCAGTGCAGCGCGCCTGGCCGCGCAACTGGAATGCGATTGGCACGCCGTGGCCGTGGTGATGCCGCATCTGCGCGCGGCCGATGCGCGTGCCGAGCGCCTGCACGCGTTGCTCAAGCTGGCCGAAGACGCCGGCGCGCGCGTGGAAACGCTGGCGGGCACCAACGCTGTCGAAGCCATCACCGGCTATATCCGTCGCCACAACATCACCAAGGCCGTCATCGGGCGGCCGCCCGAGAAACGCTGGCGTTCGGCGCGCGCCGTCGTCGTCGCGCTACGGCTGGCGATCGGGCTGGAGCGCCGCCTGCCCAGCGGCGACTTTGCCGAAGCGCTGGCGCGGCATTGCCCCGAGGTCGACGTGATTCGCGCCGCGGCGGACCCGGCGCATATCCAACTCCCGCCGCGCGCAGCAGACATCGGCCGTGCAGACGTGCGCAGCGAGGCCCAGCGCGCTGCCGATGCGCAGGCGGGCTGGCTCAAGCCGGCTTACGTGGCCGCATGCGTGTATGTGGGCGTGGCAACGGCACTGTCCAGCCTCGTGCGTCCGGTGTTCGATCTGGCCAACATCGTCATGCTGTTCCTGGCCGCCGTGGTGGCGGTGGCGATGCGCCACGGGCGCGGGCCCGCGGCGCTGGCGTCGGTGCTGTCGGTGGCGCTGTTCGATTTCTTTTTCGTGCCGCCACGCTTTTCCTTTGCCGTGAGCGACGTGCAGTACCTGCTGACCTTTGCGGTGATGCTGGCGGTCGGCATGCTGGTGGGCCAGCTGACGGCAGGCTTGCGTGACCAGGCAGAGGTGGCGGTGCAGCGCGAGGCGGCTGCGCATGCGCTGTACGAGGCCGCGCGCGAGTTGTCCGCCGCGCTCACGCTGGACCAGATCGTCAGCATCGGCGGGCGCTTCGTCAACGCAACCTTTGGCGGGCGCTGCGCGTTCTTCTTCGTCGGGCTTGATGGGCGGCTCGGTGCACCGCAAGTCGCCAAAGCCGAAGGCACCACCGACGCACCGTCCGGCATGCCGAACCTGGACCGCGTGCTGGCCGACTGGACGTACCAGCACGGCCAGCCTGCCGGCACGGGCACGCACACGCTGCCGTCGGGGTCGGTGCTGTACCTCCCGCTCAAGGCGCCGATGGCCATTCGCGGTGTGCTGGCCGTGGAGCCCGAAACTTTCCACGTGCTCACGCAGCCCGACAACCGCCGCCAGATCGACGCCTGCGCCACGCTCATCGCCATTGCCATCGAGCGCGTGCACTACGTGGAAGTGGCCCGCGACGCCTTGGTACGCATTGAATCGGAGCGGCTGCGCAATTCGCTGCTGGCCGCCGTGTCGCACGATCTGCGTACACCGCTCACCGGGCTGGTGGGGATGGCGGAGACGCTGCTGCGCGCGCACCCGCCCTTGCCCGCGCTGCAGGCCGAGGCCGCCGTCGCCATCGGGCAGCAGGCGCAGCGCATGCGCACGATGGTCACCAACCTGCTCGACATGGCGCGCCTGCAGAACCAGGACGTCAAGCTGCGACTGGAGTGGCAATCGATGGAAGAACTCGTCGGCGCGGCGCTGCAGGCCATTCCGCTGCCCGAGCACCGCGTGGTTGTGGATAACCTCGCGGCACTGCCGCTTATTCGCTGCGATGGCCCGCTGATGGAGCGTGTGCTGTCGAATCTGCTGGAGAACGCCGGCAAGTTCGCGCCGGCCGGCACCGAGGTGCGCGTGTCGGGCGAGGTGGTTCACGACGCGGCGCACGGCAGCGAGCTGCGGTTGCGTGTGCGTGACCATGGCCCCGGCGTGCCGCCCGGCGCGGTGCGGACCATCTTCGAGAAGTTCACGCGCGGCGAGAAGGAGTCGGCCGCCACCGGTGTCGGCCTGGGCCTGGCCGTGTGCGAGGCGATCGTGAGCGCGCATCAAGGTCGCATCTGGGTCGAGGCGCCGGCCGATGGCGGAGCGTGTTTCGTCGTCGCCTTGCCCGCAGCCGAGCCGCCGCCCGTGGAGGACGGCGAGCCCATCGCCTAGCCTGCACCTTTGTTGGGCATATGGACATGCCGAAAAAGTCGTTCGGTTACGTACGCCGCTATGACAGGATCACGTCACACGCCCGCTACCCGCGGGCGGATTTCATTCACGACAAGATCCACGAGGTTTCTCCATGTCCCTGTTCTCCCGCCTTGCACGTGTGGCCGTACCGGCCATCGCTTTTGCCGTTGCTGCCGCCGCCAACGCCGATACCAAGCAGATCAAGCTCGGCACCATGAGCGGCCCTGACGCGCAGATCTGGGAAGTCGTGCAGAAGGTCGCCAAGAAGGACGGCCTGGACGTCAAGATCATCGAGTTCAACGACTACGCCCAGCCGAACCCCGCGCTCGATTCGGGCGACCTGGACGCCAACGGCTTCCAACATCAGCCCTTCCTCGATAGCCAGGTCCAGGCGCGCCACTACAAGATCGTCAACGTGGGTCTGACCTACGTGGCGCCGATGGGCTTCTACTCGAAGAAGATCAAGTCGCTGGCGCAGCTCAAGGAAGGCGCCAAGGTCGGCATCCAGAACGACCCGTCCAACGGCAACCGCGCACTGCTTCTGCTGCAGAAGGCGGGCGTGATCAAGCTCAAGGCGGGCGCCGGCACGAACGGCAACAACGCGACACCGCGTGACGTGGTCGAGAACCCGAAGAAGATCAAGCTGATCGAGCTGGATTCGGCGCAACTGCCGCGCTCGCTGGATGACCTGGACGCCGCATCGATCAACACCGACTACGCGGTCAAGAACGGCCTGACGCCGACCAAGGACGCCATTGCACTGGAAGATCGCCAGGGTCCGTACGCCAACCTGATCGCCGTGCGTGAAAAAGACAAGAACCAGCCGTGGGTGAAGACGCTCGTGCGCGCCTACCAATCGGAAGACGTGCGCAAGTTCATCGACACGCAGTTCAAGGGCGCGATCCTGCCGGCGTTTTAAGCCGGGGCGGCTAAGTCAGCAGTTACTTTCGCGGATTGGCCTGAAATTGAAGCGCGGCGTGTCGAGAGCCCTGACCAGGGCATTCGGCACGCCGTATGGTTTGTTGCGTTGCGTCATCGTGTGACAGATGCAATCGTTTTCGTCACACGTGGCGCCTGGGCAACGCTTGTAGCCTCTTGTTACATTAAGTAGTTCTACGTTATTGCAACGCAGCAAACGATTCGCTATAGTTGGAACTGTCTCCTCCACCCTCCTTGGTGGATTGTGGCCCGAGCACCTGGTGCTCGGGCTTTTTTCTTTGGCGCGCGGCTTTTGCTGTTCTTCCGGCCGCCTTGCATCTCTGCCGGTTCCGGCTACCCTGAATCCTCATCTTTTCTGCATGCTTCCCTCGGCGGCGTTGCCCGTTAGCAACGAGCGAGGATTTTTCAAGCGTGCGCTTCGAGCCACGCTTCAGACACCGACACGCATGTCGGCGCGGAAGGGTCAAAGCGCTGTTTGAATCACGTCAACGCTGCGAATGTGCGCGCAACCACCTGCTTTGTGTCGCTAACATCGCGAAATATCGTCAGTTTTTGTCCTACAAGGGTTTCGGCCAACCCCGGACAGTCTGACTGCACCCCCTCCACTAAACTTCACCTTGCTCTCTCTTTAGAGAGCACTCCCCCCCTTTTGAGCCCGCCCCTGTTGCGGGCTTCATTTTTTTCGGGCACGATTTCCTCCATCCCGACGCCGTCGACACCGGTGCCGGAAGCTCAAAAGGTTGGGGGAATCTCTCAAGGCCCGCGCAGTTGAAAAGCTGCGCGGGCTTTGTTTTTTCCGGCGCCGCGCACTGACTCCGCCTGACAAGGCCCCCGGCCAGTGCTTCAATGGCGGCTGACGGTGGCGTCACACGGTGCAAACGGGATGCGCCTCGCCGCCGATATCTACAACAACAAGGACTGGCCGATGGAAGGTTTCGCGCAACTCGCCGTGCTGGTGGTGGACGACCACCCGGTGCAACGGGCCGCCGCCCGGCAACTGCTCCATACACTGGGCGTGCAGCAGATTCTGACCGCCTGCGACGGCCGCGAGGCGCTCTACCTGCTCCAGCTCTGCCATGTCGATCTGGTGCTGTGCGATATCGACATGCCAGGCATGAACGGCCCCGAACTGATGGAGCAGTTGCACTTGCGCGGTGGCCGAGTCTTTCCGCGACAGGCGCCCGTGTGGGCATGGGTCAGCGCGATGGATGCGCCGATCGTCGAGTCGCACGTCGGCCTGGCCGATGCGATCGGGTTGACGCACACGCACGGCGTGCAGAAACCACTGCGCCCGGCACACGTGCTGCCGCTGCTGGAAGAGGCCGCCGCGCGCGAGCGGGACCGGACGCCTGCCGCAACTGCTGGCTTGCCGCAGTTTTCCGACGAGGAACTTGCCGCGCTTATCCACGAAACGCCCGACCAGATCGAGGTCGTCTTCCAACCCCAGCACGATCTGGCCAGCAACCAGATTGCCGGCGCCGAGGCGCTCTGCCGCTGGATGCACCCGGTGCATGGGCGCGTGTCGCCCGCCGCGTTCGTGCCACGCCTGGAAGCGCTCGGGCTGGCTGACGGGCTGTTCTTCCATGTGCTGGAGCATTGCGTGCGCGTGCAGCACGCGCTGGCCGCGCATGCGTACCCCGTTTCGATTGGCGTGAATGCGTCTGCGCAGACGCTCGGCCGGGCCGGCACCGTAGACCGCATCGAAGCCATCGTGCGCGAGGCGCGCATTGCACCGTCGGCCATCACCATTGAGCTGACAGAGGATTCCCCCGTATCCGATGCCGCGCAGCTTGCCATCGCGCTCAACCGCTTGCGCCTCCTGGGCCATCCGCTGGCCATCGACGATTTTGGCGTGGGCATTGCCACGCTCAAGCTGCTGGCCGATCTGCCCTTCACCATCCTCAAGATCGATCGCTCGTTTACGGCCGCGGTGGACCAGACCAGCCAACGCGGCGTGATCTGCCGCACGATGATCGAGCTGGCGCGCACGCTACATCTCGAGTGCATTGCCGAAGGGGTGGAAACCGATGCGCAGCGCCAGACCTTACGCGCGTTGGGCTGCGCGACCGGGCAAGGCTATCTGTGGGCGGCACCGCTGTCCGTCACCGCGTTTCTTGCGCACGTGCAGGCGGCGGCGTAAGCAGGAATGCTGCAGGGTCGTTCAGTTTTTCTCAACGCTGATAGAAGCAGCTTCTGCCTCGAAAGGTTACGCGCTGCCAAAGTAAGAAAAATCTGATCCCGCAGCGCATATCGGGTGAGTAAGGTACCGGCTCCTTTCAGCGGTGCTCCTGACTCCCATGACGGCTCCGATCTCTTCCACCCTGCTGCTCGCCACGCTGGACATGTCATCGCCAGCGACGCGCCTGACCTGACGGCGTGCGCATGTGCCCTGTCCTCTCGATCGTGATGGCAGACGATCATCCGGTGATCCTGATGGGGCTGGCGGCGGCCATTGCGCAGTTTCCACAGCACCGCGTCGTGGCCCAGGCGCATGACGGGCGCGAGTTGATGCACGTGCTTGCGCACATCGACTGCAACGTCGTCGTGACCGACTACAACCTGGGCGGCGAACCGGCCTTCGATGGCATGCAGTTGCTGGCGCGCCTGCGCAAGCAGCATCCGAAACTCGCCATCGTCGTCTGCACGATGGTCCACAACCCGGCCCTCTTGCGCGCCATGCGGCAGCTGGGGGTGGCCGGGATCGTCAGCAAGAACGATGACTTTGTTCATGTCGGCCACGCCGTCATGGCGGCCGCCCGCGGCGTGCGCTGTGACAGTCCGCGCATCCTGGAAGACACGGGCCTCGGTTCCAACGAACGGACTGTCTTTGAGCGGCTGAGCGCGCGCGAGCGGGAAGTGCTTCGCCTGTATGCCGGCGGCATGGCTGTGTCGGATATCGCGCTCGTGCTCGGTTCGAGCGTCAAGACCGTCAGCACGCAGAAGACGGTGGCGCTGCGCAAGCTGGGCCTGGCGCGCGAGATCGATCTCTTTCAGTACGCCCGCGCCAGCGGGCTCACGGCGCTCGGCTGAGCGCCAACCATCAGCTTGCCTGGCGGTGCATCGGCACGGCGTGTGCCGGTGCGATGGCGGTGTCGGATGCCTGCGCGGGTGCAGCGTCCACGCCCATCAGCCAATTGAACAACGGCGTTGCCAGCAGCGCGCCGACCAGTTGCGCCAGTATGTAGCCCGGTACATCGCCAGGGCGGATGCCGGAGGGGCCGTCGGTCAGTGCGCAGGCAAAGGCCAGCGCGGGGTTGGCCAGCGATGACGACGACGTGAACCAATACCCCGCCGCGATATAGGCAGCCACCACGAGCGGCAATTGCTTTGGCGCGTGACGGCCGCATGCGATGCCCGCTCCGATCAGCCCGAACGTTGCCAGCGCTTCGCTCCACCACAGTGCGGGGCCCGTGGCTGCATGCGTGCCCGGCGCCCACGCGGGCATGCCGAACATGGCGTGCGCGGCGGCCACACCGAGCGCGGCGCCCACGGCCTGTGCAGCCAGAAAGGCCAGCGCTTCATGCCCACGCAGGCCACCCCGCAACAGCGCCGACAGCGTAACCGCCGGGTTCAGGTGGGCACCCGATACCGGCGTGAACATCGTCAGGAGCGCCAACAGACCCGCACCACCGGCCAGCGACTGCGCCAGCAGCGTCCACGTGGCGTCGCCGCCGGAGAGCCGGCTTGCGTGGATGCCCGTGCCGATCACCACCGCAATCAGCAAGGCTGTACCGAGTCCCTCCGCGACGATGCGGCGCGCCAGGGGCGGAGCAGAGGACGTGGCCGAAGCCGCGGCGCGAAGGGAGGAAACAGTGGCCATGCGGGAAGAAGGCGAGCGATGCCAAGCGCATCGCGCGGGAGTGTGGAACCTCCGCCGGGGCCGATCAATGCACGCGGGCGCGCTTGTGTCGCGCGCCCGAGTATCGAATGGTGGGCGTGGTGTGGTTCAGGCGGGGCTGGCCGCGCCGGCTGCCGCCAGTTGCCGCTGCTGTGCGCCCAGCCGCGCAAAGCCGACCGCCGCCGCACCGAGCGCTGCTAGCATGGCGATACATCCGGCCATCGTGCCGTGCGCCATGCCGGTGGCGCCGCCGGCTGCGGCAAAGGTGAAATACAGCCCGCCGATACACGCGACGCCCAGTGCGCCTGCCAGTTGCTGCGCCGTAATCAGAAGCCCCGCCGCCGCGCCGGCTTGCGTACGCGCCACGCCCGTCAGCACCAGGCCGATCAGCGGGACGACGACCAGGCCTTGTCCGGCCCCGTACAGCGCCACGGCAAGGCCCATGCGCATCATGCTCGGCGTGGCGGGGCGCGCCCACTCCGTACCGAAGCCCGACAGCAGTACCAGCAGGCCCAGCGCCATCAGGCCGAGACCCGCCAACAGCGCGCGAACGCCATAGCGCCGCACCAGCGCATTGGCCACTCGCGACGTGATTAGAAAGGTGATGGCCAGCGGCAGGATGGCAACACCCATGCGCACCGCAGAAAGCTGCCGCCCATTCTGCAGATACAGCGTCAGCACCAGGAAGAACGCCATCATCCCGATGTAGTGCAGCGCAGACGCTGTCAGGCCCGTCATGAAGGCGCGATGCTGCAGCAAGGTGGGCGGCAGCAGCGGCGTACCGCCAGCGCGGTCGACACGGGCTTCCAGCTGCCGGAACGTTGCCATGCCGAGCACGCCTACGACGAGCAGTGCCAGGGCCCACAGCGGCCAGTGAAGTTCGCGGCCGAATAGCAGCGGCACCAGCACGGCCGCCACGCTGAAGGCCATCCACGCTACGCCGGTCGTATCGAGATGCACCTTCGCTGCGTTGGCACTCGGGTGCGGAATCCAGCGCCAGCCCAGCAGCGCGGCGGTCAGCCCCACCGGCACGTTGATCAGGAATGCCGAGCGCCAGCCCAGCCCGGCGATGTCCGCGCTGGTGAGTGCGCCGCCCACCAGCAGCCCGGCCGCGCCGCCGGTGCCCATCACCAGGCCGAAGATCGAGAGCGCGCGGTCACGCTCGGCGCCGGCAAAGAGCGCCTGCACGCTCGCCAGCACCTGCGGCACCATCATCGCGGCCGATAGGCCCTGTGCAAAGCGCCATGCAATCAGTGCCGCCGCGCTGCCTGCCAGTCCGCAACCGGCCGAGGTGGCGGTAAAGGCGATGAGGCCCAGCAGGAACACGCGCCTGCGCCCGAACAGATCGCCCAGGCGGCCGCCGGTGATGAGCAGAATCGCGTAGCCGAGCTGGTACACCGCCAGCACGGCCTCCAGTTGCGCGGGTGTGGCGTGCAGGCTCGTGCGGATACTCGGGATCGCCACATTGGCAATGAACGCGTCGACGATGAACATGAATTGCGCTGTCACCATCACACCAAAGGCGAGCCAGCGGCGGGGGTCTGATACTGGGGAAGCAGAAGAAATGTGGGTCACGATCGGCTCCGGAAAGAGGGATGACCGCAGCGTAGGTGCGCGCGCCGATTCGATGCAGAGCTAGGATTAACCTAGGATTGAGCTGTCCCTCCCACCTTCACGCACTGTCGTGTGTAATGCCCTTTATGGACGATTTCACCGCTGACCTGGCCCCTTTCCCTGCCACGCCCCGCAACGAGCTTGGCGAGTTCCTGCGCAGCCGTCGGAGTCACCTGCGTCCGCAGGATGTGGGCCTGCCCGAAGGCAGCGGGCGCCGCCGCACTGCCGGCCTGCGCCGGGAAGAAGTCGCGCAGCTTGCCAACATCAGCATCGATTGGTATGTGCGTATCGAGCAGGGGCGCGACGTGCGGCCCTCGGTGGCGACCATCGAGGCCATCGGGCGCGCGCTCAAGCTGTCTTCGGATGAGCGTGCGCACATGCGTGGCCTGGCGCGCGCGGAATCGGTCTTCGCGGGGGTTGGGGCTGGCACGAACGGGCGCTCAGCGGCAGAAACGGTGCCCGATGTGTTGCGCCGGGCCGTTGCCGGTATGGTCTTGCCCGCCCACGTGCGAAGCTATCGCACGGAGCTGCTGTGCTGGAACGAGGCGACCTCGCAGCTCTTCATGGATTTCGGCACGATGCCGCCGGAAGACCGCAACTCGCTGGTCTACATGTTCCTGTACGCCAATGCGCGCGAGCGTTTTGTCGAGTGGGAGAACGAGGCGCGCCGCATGCTGGCGAAGTTTCGCGCGGTGTACGACCCGCACGCAGACGACCCGGTCCTGGTGGCGCTGGTCGACCGGCTGCGCACCAGCAGCCGCGAGTTCGATACCTGGTGGCGCCAGCACGAGGTGCGTGCCCAGCGCGCGGAACACAAGCTGATCCGCACGCCCGCCGGCAAGGTCGTCCGCTACGACTACATCGGCCTGCCGGTGATGGAGGACCCGCGCCTGCGCATGGTGCTGTACGTGCCGGTCGAGGACGGTGCCTGAACGCTCAGGCCGTCAGCGCCGCGAGGATGGTGGCGGTGTCTCGCACGCGGCCCAGTCGCGGGAACACGTTCTCCACCGACGACCGATGCATGGCCGCATCGGTCGAACTCATCGCATCTTCGGCCAGCACCAGCGCGTAGCCGTGCTCCCACCCAGCACGCGCGGTCGATTCCACCCCCACATGCGTCGAGATACCGCCCAGCACGATGGTGGTGATGCCCCGACGGCGCAGTTGCAGGTCGAGTTCGGTGCCGTAGAACGCGCCCCACTGGCGCTTGGTGATCTGGATGTCGGTGGGGGCCACTTCCAGCTCGGCGGGTTGTTCCCACCACTGCGGCGGCAGGCCGCCAGGCGGTGTGGGTGCGGGGCGGTCGACGGGCTGGCGCGGCGCATCGGCGTAGTCCGGCGCCCAACCTACGCGCACGAGCACCACGGGCGCCCCGAGTTCGCGAAAGCGCTTTGTGAGCCGGGCGGACGCGCCCAATACCTGCTCGGCCGAGTGCGGCCCCTGGGCAAACGGCAGGATGCCGCGTTGCAGGTCGATCAGCACCAGCGCGGTGGTTTTCGCAGACAAGGCAGACAGGGTTTGCAGCGGTTCAGACATCAAGTGCTCCAGGTGAATCGGGGTTACGGACGGCGGATGACACACGTTGCCGTCGCATGTGCCAGCAACGTTCCGTCCTGCGTCTTGAGGGTGCCCTCCGACACGCCGATCGTGCGCGAGACATGCAGCACGCGCCCAACGGCCACCAGCGGCGTATCCACCGGCACCGCCTTCACCATCTTCACGTTCAAGTCGACCGTGCCGTAGCCGACGCCGGCTTCGAGCATGGTGTGCACCGCGCAGCCCGTCACTGAATCGAGCACCGTCGCCGCAAAGCCGCCGTGCACACCGCCCAGCGGATTGAGGTGGCGCTTGTCGGCCTGGGCACTGAAATGCACGGTGCCCGCTTCGATGACGTCCATTGTCATCGGGATGGTTTCACTGATGGAGGCGCGCGGCAGTTCACCGTGCGACATGGCCTGCAGCAATTGCAGGCCGGTCATTTGGGACGGATGCATGGGCGGAGTCTGGTGGAGTTGAGGTGCGGTGACTCGACACTCTACCGCGAGCCCGATTGCCAGGGCTGCAATGCGTTGCATTGGAGGGCGCAACAACCCACGCCTGCGCACACGTCCCAATGCGGGTAGACCCTAGCGTTGCGCGCACGCCGACGCGAAAGGCTCCAGAAAGGTGCCCCCTTCTACGCTCGCCCAGCGATTGCATCGGGCGGTCTGACCCACTGCCCTTGCGCGTTTCCCAAAGCCGGCATCACGACCGGACACCATCACCCACAAAGGAAGGAGACTTCAATGTCCCGCATCAAGTTTGCCCTTGCGGCAACTGCAGCCGCAGCGGCTACGCTGGCCACCAGCGGCGCTCATGCCCAGTCGAACGTGACGCTCTACGGCCTGATCGACACCACCATCAGCACCGTCAACAACACCAACGCTTCAGGCGCGCGCACCACCGGCTTCCAGATCCCCTGGTTCTCGGGTAGCCGCTGGGGCCTGACCGGCAAGGAAGACCTGGGCGGCGGTACGTCGGCCATCTTCCGCCTGGAATCGGAGTTCGAAACGCCGACCGGCAACATGGACACGCCGGGCGTGCTGTTCAACCGCGATGCCTGGGTGGGTCTGTCGAGCGAATCGCTGGGCAAGCTGACCTTCGGCCGCCAGAACGCGATTGCCCGTGATATCTCTGCCATCTACGGCGACCCGTACACCAGCGCCTCGGTGGGGCTGGAAGAAGGCGGCTACACCAACACCAACAACTTCAAGCAGCTGATTTTCTACGCAGGCAGCGCCACCGGCACGCGCATGAACAACGGCGTGGTGTGGAAGAAGATGTGGGGCGGCCGCTTCCTGACGGCCCTGGGCTACCAGTTTGGCGAAGTGCCGGGCCAGTTCACGCAAGGCACCACCGAGTCGCTCGCGCTGGGCTACAACGGCGACAACTTCCATCTGGCGGGCTTCGCGCAACAGGCCAAGGTGGGCGGCTTCATGGACCGCTCGTACTCGGTGGGCGGCAACGTGATCATGGGCATGTTCCGTGTCAACGCGGGCTACTTCCACTACACCGGCGAGCAACCGGCTGCGCTGGGCAATCGCAAGGACGACGCCTACACGCTGTCGCTGAAGATCGCTCCGCAAGGCGCGTTCGACTACGAAATCGGCTACCAGATCATGAAGGCCGACAATGCCGCCTTCAACGCCGACGGCAACACGCTCAACGCGTACGCCAGCGTGGTGGGCGCCACCGCAGCGGGCAGTGGTCGCAAGAACACGCTGTACGGCTCGGTGTTCTACCACGTGTCCAAGCGCACGGAGTTCTACGTGGCGGCCGACTACATGAAGCTGAAGGACCAGTACATCGTGGGCGGTACCAACGGCCACAACAGCCAGACGGAGTTCGGCGTCGGTATGCGCACGCGCTTCTAAGCGAGTGCTTGTCTTGAGCTAGCGGCGCTCGCGCACCTGATCGACAAACTTGTTGGTGTAGGTGCGCGAGAGGTCGATGTGCTTGTCGCGCGCGTTGGCATTGCTGGCAGCGAGGACGCGCAGGACGGTGGGTGGGCCGTCGTCCGGCATGCGTCCGTCGGTGCTGAAGGTGGGCAACGCGGCGGCAAGCGCTTTTGTGTAAAGCTCGGGATGATCGCGCCGGAATTCAGGCGGCATGCGGGCGGCAATATCTTCCGCGCCATGTGCGTGCATATAACGCAGGGTGCGCACGAATGCGCGGGCCAGTTTGGCGGCGATGTCCGGATGCGCTTCCAGCCATTCGGTCTGCAAGTACAGACACGCGGCCGGATACGAGCCGCCCAGCGCGGCACGCGTGCTCTCCAGTGTGCGCAAATCCAGCAGCACGCGGGCTTCGCCGCTGTGCACAAGGCGCGAGACCGTCGGGTCGGTGGTCATGCCGGCATCGATGCGGCCGCTGCGCAGTGCGGTGACGAAGCTGCGTTCGGCGCCAACCGGCAGCATGGTGTAGTCGCCGGCCGAGAGGCCCTGCTGCGCCAGCAGGTAACGCGTGAGAAAGCTGGTGGATGCGCCCAGCCCTGTCACGCCCAGCGTACGGCCGCGCAGATCCCGCATCGATTGCACTGTCGCCGGCAACCGTGTCGACACGACTTCCGCTTCGCCCGGCACCTGGCTGAATACGACAATGGCGCGCACTTCCTTGCCCTTGGCCTGCAAGTCAATGGTGTGGTCATAGAAGCCCACCACGCCTTGCGCAAAGCCGGTGAGCAGTTCGCTCTCCGCATCGACCCCGGCAGGCTGCGAGAGCAGTTCCACCTCCAACCCTTCGTCGCGGAAATAGCCCAGGCGTTGCGCCAGGGTGGCCGGCAGGTAGATCATCTTGGCGGTGCCGCTGACCATGAGCGTCAGGTGCGTCGGGTCTTGTGCGAGGGCGTGTGAGGTTGCTACCGCCAGCAAGACCGAGGCGACCCACCTCGGCAACGCCGTGATCCAGCACCGGAGGCCGTGCGCACGAGCCCTCCTGCAGGTAAAAACACCCATTGAGTTGTCTCCGGCTCTTTTGTAGATATCAGTATCGCGCGGTCCGGATTTGGTGAGTGATGTTTCCGGCGCGCGTAGGCAGCCGCCACCATTCTAGGAAGCGGCAACCCACAAATCGCTTTCATTTTCCGGACGCGCTGTTTTCGCATGAAGCTGCTCCTGATCGAAGACAACGCCCCGCTGGCGCACTGGCTCTCCGAAGCCCTGCGCCGCGCCCATTTCACCGTGGATCACGCCACCGATGGCGAATCCGCTGACACCCTGTTGCTTACGCAACACTACGATGTGGTGCTGCTCGATCTGCAATTGCCCACGTTGTCGGGGCAAGGTGTATTGCAACGTTTGCGCGGCCGGCGCAACCCGGTGCCAGTGCTGATCCTCACGGCCAGCGGCGGGATCGACGACAAGGTCGCATGCCTGGGGGCCGGCGCCGATGATTACCTGGTCAAGCCGTTCGAGATTCGCGAGCTGATTGCGCGCATCCAGGTGCTGGTGCGGCGCAGCGCCCCCGATCAGTCGGTCGAACTGCAATGCGGCGACCTGACGTACCACACCGGCAGCCGTACCTTCCATCTGGCCGGCCAGCCACTGGTGCTGCCCGCGCGCGAGCACACCGTGCTGGAAATCCTGATGCTCAAGCTGGGGCGCACGGTGTCCAAACCGGCGCTGGTAAACGGCGTGTTTGGGATGGACGACGAAGCCAGCCCCGAGGCCATCGAAATCTACATCCACCGCCTGCGCAAGAAGCTGGAGCATTCCTCCGCCACCATCGTCACGCTGCGCGGCCTCGGTTACCTGCTGCGCGATGCCTCCGCCGCGCAGTCCTGATCAAGCGCCCGCGCAGTCCGCCCCGACGCGGGCGCGCAGCCTGCGGGCACGGCTGGTGTTGTGGTTGGCATTGCCGCTGGTCGTGTATGTGGCGGCCGATGGCTGGCTCGACCTGGCCGCCGCGCGCCACAACGCCGATCTCGTGCACTTCCATGCGCTCGACACTGCCGCGCAGATGATCAGCGGCCAGATCGAATGGGACGAAGGCCGCCTGCGCGTGTCGGTGCCGCCGGCTGCGCTGGCGGTCTTTGCCGCGCCCGAAACCCCCGTGCGCGACCAGGTTGCGTACCAGGTCAGCACCGAGCACGGCCGCCTGCTGGCCGGGCGGCTCGACTTCGGCACGCGCCCCGCGTTTGACGCGGCCGGCCTGGCCGATGCCGGCACCTATACCGATACCGTGGAAGGCCAGCCAGTGCACGTGGCCGCCGTGGTGCGCACCATGTACGACGCCGGCCGCACCGAGCGCGTCGTCACGCGCGTTGCGCAAACCATGAACGGGCGCGACGCGATGATCCGCCAGTTGTGGTGGCCCGCCACCGTGCGCCAGCTCGCGCTGGTGGGGCTGGCACTGGCGATGATCCTCATCGGCCTGACGCTGGAGCTGCGGCCGATCTTGCGGCTGGCCGGCAATGTGTCGGCACGTGCACCCACCGACCTCGCACCGCTCGACCCCGCTGGCTTGCAGCACGAGTTGCAGCCGATTGCCGGCGCATTCAACCAGTACCTGCAGCGCATTGCCGACAACGCGATCACGCAGAAGCGCTTCATTGCCGATGCCGCGCACCAGATGCGCACGCCGCTGGCGATTCTCGATACGCAAATGCAGGTGGCGGCGCAAACCAACGCAGATGCCGCGCTGCACGAAGTGCTGAGAGCCGCACGAACAAGCACGCGCAACTTGGCGGATCTCATCAACGACTTGCTGTTGCTGTCACAGGCCGAAGCATCGGCTGCGACGAGCGAGGCGGTGGACCTCTCGCAGGTGGCGCGCACCGTGCTGGAAGACCTCGCGCTGCTGGCTGATGGCCGCCGGATCGATCTGGGGATCGAGCCTGCCGAGCAGCCCGTGTGGACGTCGGGCAACCGCACGCTCATCGCGGCCCTGCTCTTCAATCTGGTCGACAACGCCGTGCGTTACACGCAAGAAGGCGGCCGCGTGACGGTGCAGGTGTCGGCGGATTACGGTTGGGCCGTGCTGACCGTCACGGACAACGGCCCCGGCATTCCGCCCGAGGCGTACACACGCGTGTTCGAGCGCTTCACGCGTCTGGAGGGCACGCAGACCCAGGGCAGTGGCCTGGGCCTGGCGATCGTGCGGCAGATCGTGGATCGCATGGGCGGCCAAATTGCGCTGGCGCCCGGGCCGGGTGGCGTCGGGCTGGCGGTGACGGTCTGGCTGCGGCGGACAAGCGCGCCCGCCGCAGCCTGAGTCACCGCCCCTGCCTTACTGGACCGACACAAACACCGGGTTCGAGTAGAACCACAGATCGTTGTAGTTGCGATCGTTGATGGCGTTGAAGCGCGCGGCGTTTTCCGTCACCACGGTCTTCTGGTCGGGCAGCGGGTTGCCGTTGCTGGTTTCGCCCGACACGTTCATGCCGAGGTTGGTGCCGCGCAGGCGGAAGTACTGGTTCTTGGCGGCCGTATAGGTGTACGTGATGCTGTTGTAGCCGTCAGCATCGACCTTCCAGTCGGCCTTGGTGAAGGTGGCGACGACCTTGGTGGAGTCGTTGGTGTCCTTCGCATAGGCCGCCGTGCCCGATGCGGCTTTGCCCGTCACGTCGCCCGCGATGAGGTCGACGTGATCCACCACGGGACGCATGTTGACCTTGAAGCCGCTGCCCAGCGGGTACTCATAGTTGTTGTGATCGGGGCTCTTGAAGCGGATGGTGATCGTCACCTTGTCGCCGGCCTTGGCCGCCAGCGTGCCGCCCATGTCGGCTGACGTGGCCGGGGTGGCAGCACGGAAATCCAGCGCGTTGATGAGGTCGCCAAACACGGCGAACGATTTGCCCGAGCGCATGGCCGCCAGCAGCGTCTTCAGGTCGGTGCTGGTGCCCGGCAGCCAGAGGTAGGTCTTGGCGTATTCGCCGGGGTAGTAGCCGCTGCTGAACTGCTGTGTGGCATCCACTTCAAAGTGGTGGTCGGAATCGGCAAAGTTCCAGACGCGGCGGCCCTCGCCGAGCAGCGCATCCCAGATGCCGCCGACTTGCGCGACCACGTAGTCGACGCCGCCGTAGGTGCGGTTCTTCAGGTTGGCATCGACATAGGCGCTGGTATAGCCGCCGCGGTCGGGCTCCATCTGGTTGCCGACCATGCCTTCGATGCCGAACATGATGTCGGGCGCGGTGTCGTTGAACTCGCGGAAGTCCGCCACCGTGTACTTGCCGGGGTTGCGCGACGGGTGATTGATCAGCCCATAGCTGGTGTTCGGGTAATTCGTCTTGAGCCATTTGAAGGCATTGACCACATCGGCATGCGTGGTGCCGGCACGCGGGCCTTCCTGCTGCCATGCGGTCACATCGTTCGGATCGAATAGCGATGCGGACTGCTGCGTGAAGAAGTACTCGAACTTGTTCAAGCCCTTGGCCGACGTCTGCAGCTTGTCGGTCCCTTCAAAGATGCCGACGTTCAGGTGGTCGTGCGTGGGCATGTCCCATTCGGCAGCGGAAAAGATCAGCTTGCCCGCGTACTTGCCTGCCGCTTGCGCCTGCGCAATGGCGGGCATCTCGTACTTTGCGATCCCGGCCGACGCCGCAATGGAGCCACCCGCCAGCGTGGCGCCCGTGGCGTCGCGCGGCGACGGACGCAGGTGGTTCGATACGGCCATCCAGTCGAGGCTGTTGAGGTCAAACGCGTGGTCAAGCACCGTGGACAGCGGCGTGACGGCATCGACGGACTCCGCCGTGTGCACGTGCAGGTCGCCCGTGGTCCACATGCCCTGCGGCTTGGCAGGCTGTGTCGGTGTGGTGGGGGTCGTGGGTGCCGGCGTGGTGCCTGCAGTAGTCGTGGGGGCGGGGTCGTCACTGCCGCCGCACGCGTACAGGCCGAGTGTCATGCATGCCGGCACCGCAATCGCGAGCAGCGTTTTCTTGGTCGAAAGCATTGTGGTTTCCTGTCGATTCGATGAGGTCGGGCAAACGCCTTCGGCCACCCATGCGTGTGGGCGGTTTATGCACGACTAAAACGTTTGCGCGGCCGAATCTTGGCGACAAACCATGACGATTTAGTGACGATCTGGTGTGAAAGCCGGTAACGATGCAGCGGGAAACGAATCGCTTCGACACGCAAACAGCGCGCAAAGAAAACGGCCCCGACAAGGGGCGGTCTACATTGCGCTTGCGGCTTGGTGTCAGGGCGCGTCGTTGGCGGACGTATCGCGCTCTTCCTCACCGGCGGGTCTCGTCCGCTACTCCGGCTTCGCGCACAGTCGTGCCTTCAGTATCGGGTTCGGGCACATCGTCAGGAAGGTATCGTCGGCGGAGCCCAGTTCGACCCTGTTGTCGAACTCGGCAACGTGGTTGCCGATCGACTAGCCGGGGCACTCGCAAGCCATCTTGGCGTTCTCGATGACTTGGATGGAGTTGCACCAAGCCTGGTACTCCAGCGCGCGCGCCAAGTCCCACGCAAACCAAACCTCGGAATCGTCCCCGGTCAGTTGCCGGGTGTTGCGGAATGTTCGTACGTGTGGGGTGTCGCCACGTTTTCGCTCATTCCCTGCTCACAGATCTCCGCAGTTTGCGGGGCAGACAATTTAGGTGGTGTCAGGTAAACACGCCGTCAAACGGGGTGGCTGCGCGGCGCGTGACGGCAGCTAGGACACGTGCTTAAGCTGTCACGCCTTTGCGCCTGGCCGCGCGCGGCATCGGCAGCGGTGCCTCCCCCAACGCCCGGCTGACCGCGTTGGGTTTGTCGACGAGATCCTGCAGCGTATAGCCGTCGAGCACTTCAAAGTACGCCTGCAACGCCGCGTGCAGCACCCCTCGCAGGCCGCACACGCGCGTGATGACGCAGTGGTTGTCGTCGCCGTGGAAGCACTCGACCATGCGGAAGTCGGGCTCGGTGGCGCGCACCACATCGCCCAGGTTGATTTCGGCTGCCGGGCGGCCGAGCGTGATGCCGCCCGCGCGCCCCCGCACGGTGTGCAGGAAGCCGTCCTGCCCTAGCTGCTGGACGATCTTGATGAGGTGGTTCTTGGGAATGTCGAAGGCATCCGCAATGCGCTGGATCGTGACGAGTTCGTCCGGGTGCACAGCCACGTAGATCAGCGTGCGCAGGGCGTAGTCGGTGTAGTCGGTCAGTCGCATGGCGGGCGTGCGGGGTTGCCGCAGGTAAAAACATTCATGAGAGGCACATCTTATCGGGAAGTTGCCGACAAGATGCGCCGGTTTGCCGCAGGTCAATTTGTTGCATCACAAATATACGTTTAATAGAATCCAATGCAAGCGGTTGCCTGAGCACCAGGCCATCCAGAACAAAGCGTGACGGCGCCCCCCGTCTTATTTGTTGCATATTTCACGCATATTTGGAGTCCAGCATGCTGTCCGACAAGTCCAAGCCCTACATCGATGCCAGCGTTCCCGTGCTGCGCGAGCACGGCTTGACCATCACCCAGACCTTCTATCGCAACATGTTCGCCAGCCACCCCGAGCTGACCAACGTGTTCAACATGGGCAACCAGGCCAATGGGTCGCAGCAGCAGTCGCTGGCTTCGGCGGTGTTTGCATACGCCGCCAACCATGGCAACAACGCGGCGCTTGGGCCCGTGGTCAACCGCATCGTGCACAAGCATGCCGCTGTGGGCATCAAGCCGAGCCACTACCCGATCGTGGCGCGCCACCTGCTGGGTGCGATTGCCGAAGTGCTGGGCGATGCCGCCACGCCCGATCTGCTCGCTGCCTGGGACGAAGCCTACTGGCTGCTCGCGGCCGAGTTGATCGCGGCGGAAGCGCGCCTCTACCAGCACACCGGCAGCGGCCCCGACCATCGCCAGCCGGTGCGCATTGTCGAGCGCCGTCAGCAAGCCGAAGACGTGGTCTCGCTCACGCTCGAAGCCGTGGGGGATGCGCCGCTGGCCGATTTCCTGCCGGGACAATACATCTCGGTGCAAGTGGAGCTGGCGCCAGGCGCGCTGCAACAGCGCCAGTACAGCCTGTCGGATGCGCCGAATGGCCGCACGTGGCGTATTTCCGTCAAACGCGATGCGGGGGATGCCGCTCGCCCTGCGGGCACCGTGTCGAGCTGGCTGCACGCCAATGCGCGCGAAGGCGGCGTTCTGCTGGTCAGCCAACCCTACGGCGACTTTGTGCCGCAACTGGCGACCGACAACCCGATCGTGCTGATGTCGGCCGGTGTTGGCATCACGCCGATGATCTCGGCGCTCAATACGCTCGCGCAGCAGAACAGCGCGCGCAAGATCGTGTTCAGCCACGCCGGTCGTGCAGCGTCACATGTTGCCCACGCCGATGATCTGGAGCGTGCGGCACAAGCGCTGCCGGCGTTCGAGGCGCACGTGTTTCTGGAGTCCGGCGAAGAGGCGGAATTCGCATCACGCCCGGCCCAGCCGGGCCGCATGACGGTCGACACGTTCGTGCGCGACAACGCGCGGGAAGCGGACTTCTATCTCTGCGGCCCGCTGCCGTTCATGCAGGCACAGCGTGCGGCGCTGCTCGCCAGCGGCGTGCCGTCGGAGCGCATCCACCGCGAAGTGTTCGGCCCTGACCTGCTGGACGACATCCTCTGACCTGAACCACGGAATTCACCATGCCCCGCCACGCCCCGTTGCTCACCATCGGCAAGCCCGACCCGGCCAGCCGCGTGCCTTACGCGGGGCGCGCTGTGTTCGCGCTCGGCTTCCGGCCGTTCTACCTGCTGGCGGCAGCGTTTGCTGCGCTGGGCATGGCATTGTGGGCAGCGTTGCTGTTGGGCGTGCTGCCGTCGGCGCAGGGCCCGACCACCATGGCGCCGCTGTTCTGGCACGCGCACGAGATGGTGTTCGGCTTTGCGGCGGCGGTGGTGGTTGGTTTCCTCTTCACTGCGGGCAAGAACTGGACGGGCCTGCAGACGCCACAAGGCGCACAACTCGCCGCGCTGGCTGCGCTGTGGTTGGCGGCGCGAGTGCTGATGTGGACGGGCCCCGTGCCGCTGGCTGTGGCTGCGGATGTGGCGTTCCTGCCGGCGTGCGGCGTGGCGTTCCTGCACGTCTTGCGGCGCGCGAAGAGCGCACGCAACTATGGCTTGGCGATCGCGCTGCTGGTGCTCGGTGCGGTCAACGCCGCGTTCCATGCGGCGCTGGCCCTGGAGGCGCCGCTGGTGGCATTGCGCTGCCTGGATGCAGCCGCCGGGCTGGTCTGCCTGTTCGTCACGGTCATCGGCGGACGTGTCATCCCGATGTTCACGTCCAACGCGGTCCCCGGCGTGCATGTACGCCGTGTGGTTTGGGCCGAACGCGCGATCGTGCCGGCGACGGTGCTGGCGGTCGCCATGCTGGCGACGCCGCTTCAAGGCATCGTTCCCGCGATTCTGTTTGCGGCGGCGGCAGTCGTGCAGGCCGTCCGCTGGGCAGGCTGGGACACGCGCCGCACGCTGCGCACGCCCATCGTGTCCATCCTGCATGTGGCGTATGCCTTCCTGCCGATCGGCTTTGCCATGTTGGCCGCCGCAGCGCTCGGCTGGGGCGATCGTTCCACCGCGCTGCATGCGCTCACGGCAGGGGCCATCGGTGGCGCCATCATCGCGATGATCACCCGCACCGCGCTCGGCCACACCGGCCGGATGTTGCGCACGGGCTGGGCAGAGAATGTCGCCTATGCCGCCATCGCGCTGGCCGCACTCGTGCGCGTGGCGGGCCCTGCGCTGCTGCCGCGCGAGGTGTGGATCGGCGGGGCGAGCGTGCTCTGGGTGGCGGCGTTCGTGGCGTACCTGTGGCGCTACACGCCGTGGCTGATGGCGCCGCGCGCCGACGGCCGGGAAGGCTGAGCTTCAACCCGGCCCCTCCTGCCCTCGGCAGCTTCCGTAGAATGGCGCAGCTCCTTCGCACACTGCGCCCACGATGGATGTCCATTTGACGATCCACGGTCGGCATGACCTTGCCGGCCAGCTTTATCGACAACTCCGCACCGCCATCCTCGATGGCCGGCTCGTGCCGGGCGAGCGCTTGCCTTCCACGCGCGACCTGGCGCTGCAGATCGGTGTGTCGCGCAAGACCACGCTCGACGTATTCGAACGCCTTATCGCCGAGGGCTATCTGCGCCCGCGCGCCGGTTCCGGCACCTTCGTCGCCGAAGCGACCGAAGGGTTGCGCACCCGCACGCCGGCCGCCTCGCCCGCTGTGCAACTCGCGTCGCCCACGCCGCCTGCACGCACCTTCGACACGCCCTGGAACAACATGCCTGCGGTGCTGCCCATGCCGCGCGCGAACATCGTCTACGACTTTGTGGGCGGAGTGACCGAGAAGCGCCTGTTCCCGTTCGACGTGTGGCGCCGCTGTGTTGCGCATGCATTGCGCCAGCAGGCGCGTGGGCGCGGCGGCTATCACGACCCGGCGGGCGATCAGGCGCTGCGCCTGGCCATCTCGCGCTATCTCGCATTCAGCCGCGCGGTGGTGTGTGCGTGGGCCGATATTGTCGTCACGCATGGCGCGCAGCAGGCCATCGACCTGATCGCCCGCGTGCTGGTGCGCACGGGCGATACGGTAGCGATCGAAGACCCGGGTTACCCGCCCGCGCGCATTGCGTTGCAGGCGCTGGGTGCCAACGTCGTGCCGGTGCCGGTCGATGCCGAAGGCCTGATCGTCGATGCGCTGCCCAAGCACGCCAAGCTCGTCTACGTGACACCGTCGCACCAGTTTCCGCTGGGCATGCCGATGAGCCTCGCGCGCCGCGCGCAACTGCTCGACTGGGCGCAGCGCCATGACGCGCTCATTGTGGAAGACGACTACGACAGCGAATTCCGCTTCGACGGCCGACCGATGGAATCGCTCAAGAGCCTGGACGCCGCTGGTTGCGTGGCTTACGTGGGCACGTTCTCCAAGACGATCTTTCCGGAGCTGCGCATCGGCTACGTGGTGCCGCCGGCCTCGCTGGTGGCGCCGCTGCGGCACGCCAAACAGGTGGCCGACTGGCACAGTGAATCGCTCATGCAGGCGGCGCTCGCCAAGTTCATGCTCGATGGCGATTTCAGCAAGTACCTGCGCCGCATGCACAAGGAATACGCGGCGCGCCGCAATGCGCTGCTGCGGCATCTGCGTGGCCCGCTGGCGCCGTGGCTGGCGCCCGTGCCGTCGGCGGCGGGCATTCACATGGCAGCGCAGTTGCAAACGCCGTTGCCGGAAGCCGAGCTGGTCAAGCTGGCTGAGCGCGTGGGCGTGGGGTTATACGGTACCGCCCGGATGTATGTGGCGCGGCCGCCGCAGCCCGGGTTGCTGATCGGCTACGGTCATGTGAACGTTGCGGAGATCGACACGGGGCTCGGCAAGCTGGCAGAACTGCTGGCTACGGTGGCTACCTGATATTCATGCGGATTGGCAATTTCAAGGTGCCACCGCGGCGCCTAGACTGGCTTCCGTTCTCAAGCACAGGAGCCACTCATGGAACCCCGCCTCGACTTCTATCAAAGCAATCCCGCGGCCATCCAGGCTGTCATGGGCCTGGAAAAAGCGCTGGGCAAAAGCACGCTGGAAAAACCGCTGACCGAACTGGTGCGCCTGCGCGCCTCGCAAATCAACGGCTGCGCCTATTGCGTCGACCTGCACACCGCCGATGCCCGCAAGGGCGGCGAAGACAGCCGCCGCCTGGCCACCGTGTCGGTCTGGCATGAAACCCCCTTCTTCACCGACCGCGAACGCGCCGCGCTGGCGTGGACGGAAGCCGTTACCCTCGTCGCAGAAACCCGCGTGCCCGATGACGTCTGGCAGGTTGCGCGCGCGCAGTTCTCCGATGCCGAACTGGTCGACCTCACGCTGCTGGTCAGCACCATCAACACGTGGAACCGCCTGGCCATCAGCTTTCGCAAGCTGCCCGCCTGAGTGCCGCATATACTGCCTCGCACGGCGAGCGCCGCACACGGAGGCCACATGCTGCACAACGTCCGCACCCTGAGCATCAATGTCGAGCGCCACTTCGATGACGTAGCCATGTTTCTGGCCGAGCCGCTGAACTTTCCGATCTGGGCGACCGGCCTGTCGGAAGGGCTCGCGCCCGGTACGCAGAGTTCGGGCGCGGCTCCCGACGAGTGGATCGCCAAGGCCGCGCCCAACAGCGACGAAGGCAGCGTGTTCATCCGCTTCAGCCCGCCCAATGCGTTTGGCATTGCCGACCACTGGGTCCGCCTGCCGGACGGATCGACCATCTACGTGCCACTGCGCGTGGTGCGCAACGGCGCCGGCACCACCGTTTCGCTCACGCTGTTTCAGCAACCCAACATGGACGACGCACAGTTCGAGGCCGATGCCGAATGGGTGCAGCGTGACCTGGTGAAGCTGAAGACGGTGCTGGAAGCCGAATAACCGCTCAGGCCTTCTCCGCCTGCGGCGCTTGCGGCACCGTTTGCGGACCCGACGCTCCGGCGGGTGTTGCTGGTGCAGTCAGCGACGGGTCGCCATGCGTATCCGTCCCCTTCACCTGGCTCACCCAGAACACGCAGAACAACCCCGCCGCCACGGCCAGCCAGCCGTTGAGGCCATAGCCCTCGATGCGGCCGCCGGCGCCGCCGGACAGCAACAGCCCGCCCAGCCACGCTCCCACGCCGGTACCCACTGACATCACCGCGCTGTTGGCCGACAGGAACGCGCCGCGCACCTGCGGGGCGGGCACGGTCGTCATCAGCGCCTGCATCGGCACCATGCGGCTGGAGAGGATCACCATGAAGAACGGGAAGAACAGCAGCATGCCGATGAAGGGCCAGTCAGGCAGATGCGTCATGACCAGCACCGGGATGAACGCCAGAAGTGCGGCGCCCACGAACACGCGGCGGCGGCCGTAGCGGTCGGCCAGCTTGCCCACGGCACGCGAACTGAAGAACGACGCCGCGCCGCCCGCCACATACAGCCACGACAGGTTTTCGGGCGGCACCCCATGGTTGGCCACCAGCACCGGCGAGATGAACGGAATCACCATCATGTGCGAGCCCATCATCACGAAGGTCAGCACAAAGGCGCGCAGATGGCGCGGGTTGGTGAGCAACTGCCACAGGCCCGAGAGGATCTCGCCCAGCGTCTGGCTGCGCTGGCCTGCCAGGTGTTCGGCCAGCGGCGGAATGGTCTGCCGCGCGCCCACCCAGATCAGCACCGTGAGGGCCGTCAGCAGGAAGAACGGCGCCGACCAGCCGAAGTGCGCGCCAATGGCAATGCCCACCGGCACGCCCGCCATGGCCGCCAGCGCAAACGACGACATCACCACGCCCGTGGCCGCGCCGCGCCGCGCGGGCGGAATCACGTCTGACAGCACCGCCATGATGATCGACCCGAGCACGCCGCCCGTGAGGCCCGCAAACGCGCGGGCGAACAGCAGCATGCTGTAGCTGCCCGACAGCGCACAGGCCAGGTTGGCCAGTGTGAAGAGGCCGTAGACGGTCAGCAGCAGGCGCCGCCTGTCAAAGCGGTCGACATAGGTGGCGGCCAGCAGGCCCGAGGCACCCGAGCACAGCGAATACACCGACACCGCCGTGGCGAACGCCGCCGGGCCGATGCCAAACGTATGCATGATCTGGGGGCCAAGCGGCATCATCACCATGAAATCCATGATGACGGTGAACTGCGTGAGCGCGAGCAGCCAGAGCAGCCGACGCTCGCGCGAGGAATCAAGTAAGGGCATGAGAGCGAACGAAGAGAGGGAGAGGACGGCGCACGCAGGCAGCCGGAATCGGCTCGCTCGCACACCGCATTGTATCGAAAAACATATCTTACGATAGTTGTCGCGACACAAGAAGTCAAACTTTATTCAAGCGGATTCTGCGCCTCGTCACGGTGTCGAGGCGCGCAATGGGCTATTTCGCCCGCAGCATCCAAAGCACGTCGAGTACGTGCTGCGTCGATCGCTCAACGTGACCGGCCCGGTGCGCGATGCCAAGCTCACGCCACAGCGCGGGCCGCAGCGGCCGCATGGTGATGCGCGCGTCCGACGGCGCGGCGGAGGCCTCGTGTGGCAGCAGCGTTGCGCCATAACCGGCCGCGACCAGGCTCTTGATGGCGTCGTTGTAGTTCAGCTGGATGCGCGGCACGGGGTGATGACCGCCAGCGGCGAACCACTCGGTCGTCTGGCGCGAGAGTCGCGTGGTGGCGTCGTTCAGGATCAGCGGCTGGGCCGCGAGCCACGCGGGCGTGATGCGCGCCGGGCTCGCCCAGTGCGCGGGCAGGAAGGCCATCACCGGATCGCGCCGCCACGGCTTGATTGCCAGCCCGGCCACCTGCGATTGCGGCAGCGCCACGAGGCCAATGTCGAGCGCGCCATCCGCCAGACCCACCAGCGTTTCGTGCGAAGTGAGCACCGCTACCTGCACGTCGATGCCGGGGTGGTCTTGCCGCAGCACGTCCAGCGCCTGTGGCAGCAGATGGGCGATGGCGCCGGTGGAGGCACCGAGCCGCACGCGTCCGCTGAGGCCCTGCACCTGGCGTTGGATGTCGTCCAGCGCCTGCTCGGCATCGGCGAGCAGCTTGCGGGCGCGCTCCACCATCACCTCGCCGATGGCGGTGGGCTGCACCTGCCCGCGCTTGCGGGAGAGCAGCGGCGCGTTCACGCGAACCTCTAGCTCGGCAATGTGCAGGCTGACAGTGGGCGGTGCCAGATGCAGCGCGCGCGCCGCGTCGGCAAATGACCCGCGGTCGGCCACTTCCACGAGGGTGCGCAGACGGTCAAGGCTGATTTCTCGCATGATTCAAAAAAGCTGAATGTGATCGTTGTGAAATGCAACTTTTCCTATTCTAGGTTGCGCTCGAAGATGGGGGCTTGCAATCACCCCCCCTCTTTCCATTGGAGCGCCCCGCCATGTCCACTCCCCTCGTCTTCATTGATGGCGACCAAGGCACCACCGGCCTGCAGATTCACGAGCGCCTGCGCGGCCGTGTGGCGCGGCAGGATCTGAAACTGCTGACGCTGCCGGCCGACGCGCGCAAAGATGCGCACCGCCGTGCCGAGGCCATCAACGCCTGCGATATCGCCATCCTGTGCTTGCCCGATGCGGCCGCGCGCGAGGCGGTCGCGGCCATCGTCAACCCGAGCGTGCGCGTGATCGATGCCAGCTCCGCGCATCGCACCACGCCGGGCTGGATCTACGGCTTTCCGGAGATGGGCGAAGGGCAAGCCGCACGCGTTGCCGCAGCGTCGCGCGTGACCAACCCCGGCTGCTACCCGACCGGCGCGATCGGGCTGCTGCGCCCGCTCGTGCAAGCGGGCCTCGTGCCGGCGGATTACCCGATCAGCATTCACGCCGTGTCCGGCTATTCGGGCGGTGGCCGCGCTGCGGTGGACACCTATGAGGGGGAGGATGCAGCGAATGCACCGCCGTTCCAGGTGTACGGGCTGGGCCTCGCGCACAAGCACACGCCGGAGATCCAGTTGCACGCCGGGCTCGCGCAGCGGCCGATGTTCGTCCCTGCCTACGGCGCTTATCGCCAGGGCATCGTGCTGACGGTGCCGCTGGAGCTGCGTCTGCTCAACGCAGACGTTGACGCGGCAGCGCTGCACGCGTGTCTGGCCGACCACTACACCGGTGCACCGCATGTGGAGGTGATGCCGCTGCATGTGTCATCCGCCTTGCCGCATCTGGACCCCCAAGCGCTCAACGGCACCAACAACATGCGTCTGGGCGTGTTCGCCAACCACCATGGTCAGGTTTTGCTGACGGCGGTGTTCGACAACCTCGGCAAGGGGGCCGCAGGCGCGGCGGTACAGAACCTCGACCTGATGCTAGCGGGTTGATTGGCGCATTGCAGGCACCGTCCGCCAGTGGCAAATCGAATGGAAGTCATCGCAACATTTAATTGGTCGATCGTGACCGACTTCGCTATCGTCAACGCCGCCCGTGTACGAACCGCCCGATGCTGTTTGCGCCCGGGGCCGGACCAACCCATTGCCTGAATGCAATATGTCTAAAACAACGTATTACGCGCCGCATGGCGGCCATCCGCCGCAAACGGATCTGCTGACCGATCGCGCGATGTTCACCGAGGCGTACGCGGTGATCCCCAAGGGGGTGATGCGCGACATCGTCACGAGCTGGCTGCCGTTCTGGACCCACACGCGCCTGTGGGTGATCGCCCGCCCGCTCTCGGGTTTTGCCGAGACCTTCTCGCAATACATCGTCGAGGTGAACCCGGGCGGCGGCAGCGACAAGCCCGAGCAGGACAAGAACGCCGAAGCCGTGCTGTTCGTCGTTGAAGGCGAAGCCGAGCTGACGCTGCAGGGTCAGAAGCACACGCTCAAGCCGGGCGGCTACGCGTTCATTCCGCCGGGCGCAGACTGGACGCTGCACAACGTCAGCGATGCTGCAGTGCGCTTCCACTGGATCCGCAAGCACTACCAGGTTGTCGACGGCATTCCGCTGCCGGAAGCCTTCGTGACCAACGAACAGGACGTCGAGCCGATCCCGATGCCGGGCACCAACGGCGCGTGGGTAACGACGCGGTTCGTCGACATGAGCGACATGCGCCACGACATGCACGTGAACATCGTGACGTTCGAGCCGGGCGGCGTGATTCCGTTTGCCGAGACGCACGTGATGGAACACGGCCTGTACGTGCTCGAAGGCAAGGCTGTCTATCGCCTGAACCAGGACTGGGTCGAGGTCGAAGCCGGCGACTTCATGTGGCTGCGCGCGTTCTGCCCGCAGGCATGCTATTCGGGTGGCCCCGGCCGCTTCCGCTACCTGCTGTACAAGGATGTGAACCGTCACATGAACCTGACCCTGAACCCGTCGCGTTAAGCGTCGCGGAGGTCAGACAGGAAAGCCCGCCGGTGTAGGCCGTCGGGCTTTTTCATGGCCGGCGATTCTGTTGATGGAATTGCGACTACTTGCGCGTGGCCACGATGAACAGGCGCGGGAACGGCAGCAGTACTGTGCCATCTTCGAATGTCGGGTAGGCGTGGGCGATCGCGTCCCGATAGCGCGCGAGGAACGCGGGGCGCTCGTCCTCGTTCAGCGCTGCCAGGAAGGGCCGCAGCGCGCTGCCCTTGAACCATTCGACCACCGCATCCGCGCCGCCGAGCAGCGGGTGCATGTACGTGGTCCGCCACACGTCCACGCGCGAGCACAGCGGCGAGAGCAGTGCGTAATAGCGGCGCGCATCGAAGCGCTCCGTGCGCTCTGCGCCCTTGAGCTTGTCCGCCCACGGCCCTGCAGCGGCCACTTCGCGCATCAGGCGGTGCGCCGGCTCATCGAGGTTGTCCGGCATCTGCACGGCCAGGTGGCCCCCCACCGCAAGCTTGCCGACGAGCCTCGGAAACAGCGTTTCGTGTGCTGGCAGCCATTGCAGCACCGCATTGGCGAGGATCAGGTCGTACGCGCCGGGCTCATTCCACGCTGCAATATCGGCAACGTCGAAGCGCACGTCGGGCAAGCGCTTGCGTGCGGCTTGAATCATGTCGGCCGAGGCGTCGATGCCACGAACGGCCGCGCCGGGCGCACGCGCCATCAGCGCTTCCGTCGAATTGGCCGGTCCGCAGCCGATGTCGATGGCGATATGGATGGGCGTGTGCGGCACGGCGGCCAGCAGGTCCCGGACCGGTCGCGTGCGCTCATCCTCAAATTGCACGTACTGCTTTGCGTACCAATCGCGTGAGGTCGTCACGATGCGCTCCTTGTCGTTGTTTGCCCGATGCGGAAAGTGTCCGGATTCTTGATCGATCAGTAAAATGAATTCAATTTCCAGATTGATTCATAACGCTGATGAAAATCGATACGCTGGGCGTGCAGGCATTTGTGGCGATTGCGGAGTGCGGCAGCTTTACGCAGGCCGCAGACATGCTGCACGTCACGCAGACCGCGATCACGCAGCGCTTGCGCAAGCTGGAGGCGTTTCTGGGCGTTGCCCTGCTGGAGCGCACCACGCGCCGGACCGAGCTGACGGAAATCGGTCAACGCTTTCTGCCGCAGGCGCGGCGGCTGCTCAACGAGTTGTCCGATGCGCTGACGGAGATTCGCGAGACCGGCCTGAGCCAGCGCGGCGACATCACGATCGCGTGCGTGCCGACGGTGGGCGTGCAGTATTTGCCGCGCATCTTGCGGGCGTTCTCGGAGCATCGGCCGCACGATCGCGTGAAGATTCTTGACCATGCATCGGCATCTGTACTGCAAGCCGTGCTGCGGCGTGAGGCCGAGTTCGGCATCAGCATTGCGGGCGACCAGCATCCGGAGCTGGTGAGCGTGCCGTTGACGAGCGATCCGTATGTCCTGGTCTGCCGCGACGATCATCCGCTGGCCAAGCGACGCCGCATCCGATGGCAGGCCTTGCAGCCACACCCGCTGATTCTTGCCGGCGAGGTGAGCGGCAACCGCAGCCTGCTCGACGGCGCGCTCAAGGCCAGCGGCGTGACGCTGCATTCGTTCTACGAAGTGCAGCGCAGTTCAACGGCGCTCGGGTTGGTGGCGCAAGGGCTGGGCGCGGCGGTGGTGCCGCGGCTCGCGATTCAAAAGAATGCGTACCCGATGATCCGCACGGTGGAACTGGTCGAGCCGGAAGTCTCGCGCACGCTGGTGCTCGTCACGCGCAAGGCAGCGCAACTGTCGCCAGCGGCGCGTGCCCTCTATGACCGGATCGTCGACGGGGCAACGCCCGGGACGTAATGCTGGCGCAGAGGGCCCGTGTGTCGCACCGGCCCCTCTCATGCCATACGCGGCCACTCACGCGCGCGCGCCGTCGGGGCTGCCGGGGTAGCTCGTATCGCCGCGCCATGCGAGCACATCATGTGCGCTGGTTTGCCGATCCGCGCCTTGCGCATACGGGTCGAAGCGATCGTACTTCCACGACAGATTGCCGTAGGTGTCGGCCTGCCGATCTGCGCCTTGCGTGAACGGGTCTGTCTTGTCGACGGCGCCTTGCGTATAGGGGTCGAATCTGGTCTGGGCGGCCGAGGCCGGTTGCGCGATGAACAGCGCGGCAGAAGCGGAAAGCGTGGCAAGCAAGGCCAGGGTAAGGCGGCGGGTGTGCATGGTGAACTCCTCGTGCGGTGAACGTGCCGCCGGAGGCGGCATCCCACAGGTTGGTCGCGGTACTCATGCAAACCTGACACTGCATCGACGAAAAACATGCCGCACCAGCCTGTACCTGCAGATACGCAGCCCATGCGGAAGTGGATGCAGCCTTGCGCGAAAAGCCCGGGGGCGTGGCTACGGCAGTTGCATCAACCCATGCACGCCCTGCCACCCTACGTACAGCCCCACCAGTGCAATCAGCACACCCGAGAGGTACGGCGCCTTGCGCGCGAATTCACCAAAGCCGCCCCAGCGCCGGGAGACGTGCTGCACGCTCAACGCCGCCAGCGCGCCCGACGCCACCAGCGTGAGTGCCAGCCCAATGCTGAAGCACAGCACCAGCGCCGCACCCAGGGTGATCTTCTTGAGCTGCAGGCACAACAGCAGCACGGTGATCGACGCGGGGCACGGAATGAGCCCGCCGGTGAGCCCGAACACGATGATCTGGCCCGTGGTCACTTCACGGTTGGCGAAGCGGCGGCGGATGTCGTTGGCGTGCGCGCGTTCATGCGCGTCTTGGTATTCGGCAGACGACACATCCGGCGCGCCGTGGGCGTGGTCATGCTCGGTGAACGTGACATCGTAGTCATGCCGATGGTGTTCGTGGCCGAGCGACAGGCGTGCCACAAACGCGTGCGGCTCGGGAATGGACTGCTCCGATTCCAGAAAGCCGTCGCGCTGTACGAAGCGGAACGTCTGCCGGCTGCCGTCGGGCCGCTCGATGACGATCTGCACCTGCTCCGCCGGCCATGCGTTGCCGCGCGTGCCCTCACGTGTCAGACGGAAGCGCGGCGGCACGCCGTCTTCGAAGATGGCCAGTTGCACGACGCCGTGGCCGGTGTCGATGCGCTGGACATCGTCATGGTCATGGTGATGATGATCATGGTCATGCGCTGCGTGGGTACTGCGCCAGGTGCGCCACATCATCCACGCTGCCACAGCCACGATCAGCACGGCAGACACCACCTGAAAGTACGGCTCGGTGGTCTCCGCGTTCCAGTTGCGGCCGAAGTACAGGCCCGCCATGGCCACCGCCCACACCACCGCCGTGTGCGACACCGTGGCCGACAGCCCCAGCAGAACCGCCTGCGTGAGCGTGCCGCGGATGGCAACAATGAACGCCGCCATCATCGTCTTGGAGTGCCCGGGCTCCAAGCCATGCAGCGCACCAAGCAGGATTGCACTGGGGACGAACAGCCAGGCGTTGCCTTGCTGCAAGAGTGTGGTGAATGCGGTCATGAGTTGTGGCTAGGAAACTCGGGTAACCGGAATATACTCCCCCCTAGTATGATGGTGCTACCCTTCCGCGTCATTTGAATCAGCTCCATATCCGACTCATGGCCCATACCATCCGCGAGAAAGCCAAGCTGCTGGCGCGCGTACGGCGTATCCAGGGGCAGGCCGCTGCGCTGGAAAAACAACTCGCCGGAGAGGGCGATTGCACGGCCATCCTGCAACAGATCGCGGCTATTCGCGGAGCCGTCAACGGGCTGATGGCAGCGGTCATTGAGGGCCACCTGACGGATCACGTGGTGAAGGAACCGACCGAGGCGCGGCGCCAGGAGGACCTCGACGCGGTGATGCAGGTGATCAAGTCGTATCTGAAGTAGCGCGCCGCCCTTGCGCCGTGCGCGCGATACCGATAGGCTGCTGCAACGCTATCGGCCAATTCCGATTCTCCGAATCTTCCTCTTCATGTCCCGACTTCACGCCACCCCCCTCGCCGCCGGCCATCGCGCCCGGGTGGATGACGTGTGCGTGCAGCCCGGGCCCTTCCCTCCTCCTGTCGTGTCTTCGGGCTGCGACGTGATCGGCGCACCGCCGCCGCCACATCTGCCCGCTCTCGGCTGACCCCCAGCCGTTTCGTTTCCGGTTGACCTGACCCAGGCTCGGGCACACGCCCGAGGCAGGCGCTTGCCTGCGCGCCGGAACCCGACATCTTTTTTTCGACAGGTGAGTGGTATGCGTTCCATGCAAGCCGCGCTGGCAGGGTCCGGCGCGACGGTTCTATTCGTGCTGCTGTGGAGCAGCGGCGCAATCTTTGCGGAGGTCGGGGTCCAGCATGTCCCGGCGTTCGCGTTTCTGGTCGGGCGCTTTGCGCTCGCGTCGTTGGTGCTGGCGGGACTCGCGCTTCAGCGTGGGCAATGGTGGCCGGCGCCGGGTTCACGGCTGAAAGTGGCCGCCACCGGTGCGTTGCTGACCGGCGGCTATTCGATCTGCTATCTGCTGGCGCTGGATCGCGGCCTCACGCCCGGGCTGCTGGCCACGGTGCTTGGCGTGCAGCCGCTGCTCACGCTGCTGGTGACCGAGCGCACGTGGTCTGCACGGCGGATGGTCGGGCTGGGGCTCGCGCTGGGCGGCCTGTCGCTCGTGGTGGGTGGGGCCGATGCGCTGCAAGAACCGATGGCCGGTCTTGGCTATGCGCTCGCCGCCCTGCTCAGCATGACGGTGGGCGCCATCTGCCAGAAGCAGCTGAACCAGGCGCCCATCGACACGCTGCCGCTGCAGAACGCAGTGAGCCTCGTGCTGTGCGCGGGGTTTGCGCTCGCGCTGCCGGTGCAGTCGCTTGCTTTCACGCCCAGCCTGCCGGGCGCCATCGCACTGCTGTGGATGGCCGTGGTGGTGTCGGTCGGCGCGCAGTTGTTGTTCTATCGGCTCATACAGCGCGGCAACCTCGTCAACGTGACGAGTCTGTTCTATCTCGTGCCGGTAGCGACGGCGCTGCTGGATGACCTGGTGCTGGGGCATCGTCTTGCAACCGCTGCAATGGCGGGCATGGCGATGATTCTGCTGGGGTTGGCGGTGGTGTTGCGGGCGCGTCGGTAGATCGGTGTGCGGTTGTCGTTAGGCGGTCGGCAACCGCACCGTCACCCGCAGCCCACCGGCACCCCCGTCGGCCTCATCCAGGTCGACCTCTCCGCCCAGGCGCCGCACCACGGTGCTCACGATCGACAATCCGAGCCCCGAGCCGGTCGCCTCGTTACCGAGCACGCGATAGAACGGGTCGAACACGCGCGCGCGCTCGTCGGGGGGGATGCCGGGGCCGGTGTCTTGCACGGCAATCGACACAACACGCGCGTCATCGGCCACCCACAGGTCGATGCGCCCGCCTTCCGGCGTGTAGCGGATGGCGTTGTCCACCAGGTTGCGTACCACGACGAACAGATCGAGTTCGTTGGCATGGACGCGGGCATCCGTTTCGGTGGTGACGCCCACGTCGAGCTGCTTGGCGTCGGCCAGCGGCATGAGGTCTTCGAGCACGCTGCGGAACACGCGCTGCACGGAGACCGTGCCCGTTGGCACGTCGGTGGCTTCTTGCGCGCGCGCCAGGGCGAGCAATTGCTCGAGCAGCCCGCGGCTGCGCTCGATGCCCTGGTGCAGGGTGTCGAGCCGCGCCTGCGCCTCGGGTGACATTGCAGCCTGCCCGAGCCGCTCGGCCTGCAGCGACAGTGCGGAAAGCGGCGTGCGCAACTCGTGCGCGGCATCGGCGACAAAGCGGTGCTGGGCGTCCATTGACTGCTGCACGCGCGCGAGCAGGCGGTTGATGGCCGCCACGAACGGGCGCACCTCGTGGGGCACGGCTTCGGGCGCAATGGGGTGCAGTTGCCGCTCGTCGCGTTGGTCCACCTCATGCGCGAGGCGCTTGATGGGCGCGAACATCTTGCGCAGCACGTGGGCTACGGCCAGTAGCAGGATCGGCACGAGAATCAGGAATGGCATCAACGTGCGGAGGGCGCTGTCGCGGGCGGTTTCGTCGCGCACGGCGGTCTCTTGCGCCACGGCGATGCGCTGGCCGTTGGCGAGCGTGCGGACCCACACGCGGTAGTCGCGCTTGCCCAGGCGTGCGGTCTGCATGCCGTCGGCGAGCACAGGCGTGTCGGCCGCGGGTGCACCGCCGGCTGGCGGCAACACCTGGACGATCACGCGCGCCTCTTTGTCCGAGACCTTGGGCGTGTCGGCAGGGTTGCCTGGTGCGGGCAGATGCGCGGGGTCGAACATCGCCCCGACCTGGCGCAAGACGTCGTCCTGCAACTCATACGCTTCGCGAAAAGCCGTGGCAAACGCAAAGCCGCCGGCTAGCACCGCCACTGCCACGATGATCACCGACAGCCACACCGACAGCCGCCGCTGCACGGATGCGGCCGTGGAAGTGTCCGCTTTTATTGGCCTCTGGGCACCATCCATCCCACTCCCCTCACGTTCTTGATGGCCTGCGCACCGAGCTTTTTGCGCAGTGCGTGGATGAGGAATTCGACGGCGTTGCTCGCCACTTCGTGGCCCCAGCCGTAGATGCGCTCTTCCAGTTCCGTGCGGGAGAGGATGGCGCCGGGCCGGAGCATGAGCGCCTGCAGCAATGCGAACTCGCGCGAGGACAGGCGTACCGGTTCGGCATCGCCCATGCGCGCTTCGTGTGCGGCGGGGTCGAGTGTGAGTAGGCCGTTGGTCAGCACGGGGCTCGCTGCCCCGCCCTTGCGGCGCAGGACGGCGCGCATGCGGGCGAGTAGTTCGACCATCTCGAAGGGCTTGAGGATGTAGTCGTCCGCGCCGCCGTCAAGGCCGCGTACGCGCTCGTCCACGGCATCGCGCGCCGTCAGGATCAGCACGGGCACCGGATTGTTGCGGGCGCGCAGGCTGCCGAGCACCGCATGGCCGTCTTTTCCCGGCAGGCCGAGATCGAGCAGCAGCACGTCGTAGTGCTGATGCGCAGCCACGTCCAACGCGGTCTGACCGTTGCGCACCCAGTCGACCGCATAGGCAGCGTCTTGCAGCGCGGCTTCCACGGCCGCGCCGATCATCGGGTCGTCTTCAAATGAGGAGGACTCGCATTCGGTGTCTGGTGAACGATCAGGCAGATTGCAGCGCACTACGCCGCGCCTGCCAACTCGTATAGCCGATGGTGATGAGCAGCATCGCCAGCAGTACCGCCGATGCGCCTGCGGTGCCCAGGTTCAACCCGCCGGCGCTGACGGGTTTGGTCAGTAGATCCCCGCCTGTGGCACCCAGCGGCCGTGTCAGCACAAAGGCCATCCAGAACAGCGCCACACGCGAAATGCCGGTCAGATAATACGCCGCCGCAATCAACGCAATCGCCCCGGCAATGATCAGCGCGCCGCCCGCAAAGCCGAGCCCCGACGAATCGGCCAGGAAGTCGCCCAGCGCCGTACCCAGCGTGTTGGAGACGAGGATGGCGCACCAGTACAGCAGCTCTTGCCTGCTGCTGCGCACGTGCGTGACCGACAACGATTTTTGCGTCAGCTTCCAGTAGACGAGTACCGCGCACAGCAGGCTCGCCAGGATGGCCGAGCCGGTGGCATAACCCAGGCCCAGCGTGCGGTCCATGAAATCCGACAGCGTGGTGCCAGCCGTGCTGGTGGCGAGGATCACCGCCCAGTACAGCAGCGGGTGATACGTCCTGCTGCGCAACTGTGCGCCCAGGGTGACGAGAAAGGCGCCGATCAACAGCACCGAGCTGGCTGCGTAGCCGATCTTCAGCGTCATCGACAGCAGATCGCCCGCGGTTTCGCCCAGCGTGGTGGCGCAGATCTTCATAATCCAGAACGCCAGGGTGACCTCGGGCAGCTTGCTGCGCGTCAGCGGGGCACGCTCGTGTGTCTGTGCGGATGGGGGCATGCGGATTCTCCAAAAGAGGATGGAGGGAGATTCCGCAGCAGTCTGCCGAGGCAGACTTAGATGCCCCATAGCCGCCCGGTGCCTGATGCCTTACTGCGCCAGGCGCCGCAATTTCCATTCGCCGCTCGGCTGCTTGCACAGCCATGCCGTCCATTGCTCTTTGCTGCTGCCGCGCGTGAGTTCGCTTTGCAAGCGGCGGCACGATTGGCCCGCGTCGGTCTTGGATTCCAGCGGCGTAATGGTGGCGTCGACGGCGGGCTGCTTGCCCATGGCGGGCGACGTCCATTGCGCGGGGGTGTTGTCGGCGGTGCCCTTCAGCACATCGCCGATGGCCTTGGTGAACGACTTCAACTCCGTCGGGCTCATCGAGCCGATGATGGTGCTGGCCAACACGTTGCGGAAATAAGCGAACGACGGCGTGGCGGCGGCAAACAGTGCGGCGCCCGCGAGGGCGAGCGCAAGACGGCGGCGATGCGACATGGGGCCTCCCAGGATGTGACGAAAAGAAGCCTTCATCCTAGACCATGGCGCATCGGCCTGGGGTGGCGCTGTCTGCTCAGCCGCCCAGCTTGTCGAGCAGGCTGTACCAAGCCACGGCCGCCGCAATGTAGAAGCGCTGCAACCCATGCAGTGGGATCGGCGTGATGGGCGACACGGGATAGGGACGCGAAGCTCGGCCCCGCACTGTTGCAATGTGCGCGGGCGATCAGTACGTCAGTGCGGGCGGTGGGGTAGCGAGGCGTGCGGAGAATCGCCGCGACCGTGCCACCGTCAAGCTTTGGGCGCCTTCACCAGCACTACCGGGCACTCGGCATGGGCCACCACGCGCCCCGCCACCGAGCCCATGATTGCCTCCACAAACGCGCCGCGCCCATGTGAGCCGATGACGATGGCCGCCGCCCCTGCGGTTTGTGCGTGATGCACGATGCGGTCCGGTGGAAAGCCCACGAGCGCGTGCTGCTCGAACGGCACGCCAGCCGCACCCAGAATCGCGCAGACCGATGCCATGGCGCCGGTGCTTTCCTCCGCGTACCACGCGTCAACCTCTGCCTTGCCGACGAGCGACTTGATGTCGCCCGAGAGATCCGGCATGCAATGCACCACGTGCACCGTCACATCGCTGCCGAAGAGCGTCTTGTCGGCAATGCAGCGGGCCGCCGCGTCGGAATAGTTCGATCCGTCCGTTGCCAGTACGAGGGTTTTCATGTGGCCTCCTTGCCATGTCTGCGGCCGCGCCGGTGTGGGGCCGGTACCTGCTTCCAACGTAAGCGCTGCTGAAAGCGGCGCGTTGATACGCGTCAACGGAAGCGCCATGGCGAGGTCGCGCTGTCAGCGCTTGCACAGGAAGGCAGGCAGAATGCGCAGGTTGACCCGGATTCCTGCGCCCCACATGACGACCACGCCATCCCTTGCCGATTACCCGCTGCAGTCCACCGACAAGCTTCGCTACGGCGACACCGACCGCCAGGGCCACATCAACAACGCCGTGTTCGCCACGTACCTGGAGACAGGCCGCGTGGAGATGCTCTTCACGCCCGACAACCCGCTGGCCGCACCCGGCTGCGAGTTCGTCATCGCGCAACTCGTGCTCGACTTCCGCAACGAAATCCTCTGGCCCGGCTCGGTGCAGGTCGGCACGCGCGTGGCGAGCGTCGGGCGCAGTTCGGTCAAGCTGGAGCAGGCCATCTTCCAGAACGGCCGCTGCGCCGCCACCTCGCAGTCAGTGATCGTGCAGATCGACGTGGCCACGCGCCAATCGCACCCGATTACCGACAGCGCCCGGCAGCGCCTTGCCGCCCTCACCGCCACCCCGGCCGGAGCTGAAGCCGAGTGATGCACGCTGTACGCAAACGACCGCCCGCGGAAAATTTTTAACTTTGCTTGCACTTATGCCGCTTGCTGGTGGGAAGATGACCCTCCCGTTCAATCACGCGGAGGTGACCATGGGACTGTTGGATGAAGTGGGCAAGATCGCCGGCGCCGTCGCCGCCGTTGAAGCCGCCGAGAAAGTCGATCCGGATGCGGGCCTGCTGACCAAGGCTGTTGCCGCCGTCGCCGGTTTCAAGGGTGCAGGCGCACTGGAAGAGATGCTGGAAAAGAAGGACGAAGCCAAGGCCGAAGGCGCCGAGGCGGCTCCGGAAGATGGAGCCGCGCCGCAGGCTTGATTGGCTTGCAGGCGTAAAAGGATTTGGGGGACCCCGCCGGTTGGCGGGGTTTTTGTTTTATTGAACCGTGGAGTCCGCAGCAGCCTTATGGTTCAGACCAATTGTCTGGTGCACATAGCTTCATTGATTTCAGAGGGATCGCCCCAAAAGCATTCTCTTTGGGAATCAGGGAGAAGTATTTCCAGTCGGCTTCATTGACGAAAACCTCCCCGCTTTTGCACAGCACGTGCGCTTGCCTTGGTTGTTTTTCGCACGATGCGCCGCCAATTGCACAACGTTGCCATTGCGAAATCACGTCGGCAGGTTGAGGCGGACCATTCTGGAGTTCGGCGTATGTCTGAACGTCGCGGGTCGCAATCGCCATATACATGAAATCCAGGTCAGGCTGTACGGGTCTTGCTGCTTCTGCTTGGAGGTACCGTGTGCGCAGATTAAATCCGTAGTGGAAAACAGCAGCGAGAAGCACCACTATCATCAATGTCGCCAACGTGACGGCTATTCGAAGTGTCGTAAAGCCTCTTTTACGTGTGAGGAAAAAACCAAATATCGGGAATGCCAACACAGTTGCGACACCCGCCAGCAAGGCGGCTTCAAGGTCGGGGCTCGCACAATCCAATCCGCACCCAGGGTTGTAGTCAAAAGCCGTCATGATGCGTATGACGACCGTGGCGGTTACGAACCCGGCGAACACGAAACTTATTAACGTCAGAGCTCGCTTCAATCAACATCCAAAAGAGAATTTCTTGGAGTCGCGCACTTATACGTAGTCCGCACTCTTCGGTTGGGGTTAAGACGTAGGGGATTCGTATGAGTTGTCCGTCTTTTCAGGGTTGGAGCGCGTATCCGACCAAAGAAAACAAACTCGTCCCAATGACCAGCGCTAATAGTCGGAGCCATACTCGCAGTGCACCGGTGCCGGGACGGGCGCTTGCCCAACCCGTTATGGCAAATATCAATGTGGGGCCAAGCAAATATCCAAGCAGAGGAGCAATCGCCCACCACGGCAGCCAGCAAGGGCCGATTTCATGGCAACCTCCTCTGTTACGAGGTACAAGCTTGAAGGGAAGCCGATATGACATCTGACTGCCGACCTTTAGAGCGACCCACGTTGTGGCAAGTCCAACGGCAAGAAACAGCAACGCCAGGCCAGCGCGTCTCATTTTGAGCGGTCCTCGCTTTCGTCATAGCGCAAGCGAGGATCGTGAACGAAGGCAAACTTCTTGAGCAGCACAGCGCGATCTACCCAGCCATACCCCGATCGGCAGTGGATTTGGGTTCGCCCCTCCGCTGGTCCTCCGGATGTACAGCGTTCCCATTGTTTAATGAGGATCGACGTCTCCCGATTCTCGGGGGCGTGGAACGCATATGCCTGCACATCTTCTTTGGCGACGACCGTTAGGTAGAAATCTGACTCCGGTTGTATCTCGCGAATGCTATAGAAGTATGCGTTCTCCTCTCTCAACTTATGGATGTAAGCGCCCATCGCCGCCACGAGAGTGATGATCAGTTCGGCGCCAAGGGTTACGGTCCAAACAGCAGTACGGCCCCGCTTGACTTGCAACGCAAGGCAAGTCGCGAACACCAAGATGGCGCCCACTAATGCGCAGGAAAGCAGCAACTCTAGCCGCCTTGCAGCGCAGTCCTCTCCGCACATGGGAATGAAGTGCATGAACGGCAGCGATAAGGCGATGCCGAGTGCTGCCCCACCAAAAGAGCCAAGCACGGCAGTGATGAGAGTCTTCACTTGATCTCCCAGAAAAGAATCTTTTTGGAGTTCCGTAAGTCCGAATACCAAAGACTATTGAAGCCAAGCCTGAATCGGAAAAAGGAGGTCGAAGAAGGAGTCAACGTGTCCTTATTCCAGAGATCGATGTGACCGCCGCTGGCGCGATCCGATGATTCGCCATCGCGAGCCCAATACTCCCCGAAGAAGATGATGCCGGTACGCCCCTTCACCTTCGTCTCCCAGTCCGTGCCCGTCACATCTTGCGGTCTTTTGGGTAAACCACAGAACGGTTGCAGATTCAGCCATATGGCCATTTCATCGGCTCGCGTTGCCGTAGCCTTTCCCTTTAGCAAGATACGCCCGATGGTATCTTTGCCGGGCGGGGGCTTTATCACTTTCTCGGAGAACGATTTCATCTCTATACCGACACGATGCAAGGTTGCGCTCATGCGGATTGCGCATTGATTCTTGTACGCCCCAGTGGGATCAGCGTATGGGTCGCCCGTAACATAGTTGGCCCACAAGTCCGCAAACGTCACCACCGGAGCGTCTATTCGGCACACCGATCCCGGCGTTGCATTGGTCCTGACCTGAGCCTTCTGTTTGAGCGGTTTGCGTTGTGCTGCCGTCATGCCGATTCCCCCGCTTGCTTTGCAAGAGCCTCGTCGCCCCAGAAAACGGTGTATGCCTCCTCGCCGAGTGTGACAACGCGTGGTAGCGCACCATGGGCAGGCGTGCGGCCCGAGAAAGTACGGCCGTCCGAGGTCTCGATGTAGTACGGCAAGCCTTCCAAGTGCGGCGATACGAGGTGCGTCTGTTCGTCGTGATTGGCTGAGGCTCCGGTGCTCGCCGCCGCGGCATGGGGATGGCCGGCGGCGGCATGCGATGCGCGTTCCCCGCTGCCCATGTCTTCATACCAAGCGTCGCCAGCGAGCGCAGCGACGATGCGTTGCGGAGTCGGGCACTTGCACAGAACCTCGTCGCCATCCAAGGCAACCTCGCCCATGAAATTCATCCGGCGCGGGCCGCCAGCCTTTGCAATGGTGCCGACGCTCTTGCACGCTTCGCAGTACGCTTGTCCGGCGATCAGGGCGACTTGGTGACCGGCGCTTCCGAATGTGCATGGAGGCCCCGAGTAAGGCAGGACCGTTCCGCCGTTTTGAAGCGCATCGCCGACAACAGCAATTCTTCGCATCATGGTGTGGCCTCCACGATGCAGCTCAACTTCCGTTCGTGTTGCATAGGACCTGCCTCCGATTAACCGCTTCGGATTGTCTTGGGCGGATTGAGCGCCAAGCAGGATTTGGCGAAATTTTACGAACGGGATGGGCTTATCCGATCGCTATAATCCCCACCGTCACCGCCATCAACGGTGACCGGGTTTAGCAGCCCGAACCTCCCTCTTTCTTCCAGACGGACAGCCGCCTTTTCGCGCGGCGTTTTCATGTCCGGTGCTTGCGCACGCCTATGCTTTTTATGGCGGGCCGGGCGGTGAGACCGAAAGGTCTGCCGGTTGAGTCTGGAGGTAGGGACCGGTCTGCTAACGCCGTCGTCAGGCCCGCCACCCTCGTTTAGCAGCGAGCGGCGAGCCTCCCGCGAACCTACTTCCCGGAGGCCACATGGCTACCGCACTCAGCGGGCATCGCCCCGCGTCTTACCCCTCTCCTCCCCCTTGGCGCTGCAGGCTTCCCACGCAACCGGGAGGTGCCGCATGTCGCTGACCAAAAACCGCCTCTACCTGGATGGCGCAGTCTCGGCGCGCGCGTTTCTGTGCCGCACGCGCACTGATATGCGTACCCATGGTCAATGCCGGCTGGGCATGCTGCGCGAGCAGCTCACCTACTTCTCGGAACACGCGTATCCGCCGGCCTTCGTGAAGGGCTTTATCGATGCCATCGACGCGTTCGTGTCGATGTCGCTCGGGGGGAGCGACGTGGACCCGCGCACGTGGGAGGTGTTGGCCGCCATCGAGCGGCGGCGGGTTTCCGCCGCATAAAAACAGATGGACTCATCCCCGGGACGGGCGGGGGTGCCCCAAAAGGAGGCCGGCTCCTCTCTGGAAACTCCACCCAATCTTGTCGGGTTGCGCTGGCAAATTGCCGCGTTGCCGGCGAGATGGCGGATCGATCAGGAAAAGACCGCCAACCCGTGTTTTTGCACCAGTTGCAGCAGCCGGGCGGCAATGCCGCTGGGCCTCTTGTCACCCTGCTCCCATTGGCGGACTGTCGACGGGGTGGTGTTGAGGTAAGCCGCAAACACGCTTTGGCTGACGTTGACCGACTTCCGAATGCGCGCGATTGCCCTGGCGTCGAATTCGGGTACGGGCTCGATGCAGAGTTCGTCGTACTCGCGCATCGTTTTCTTGTCGATGAGCTTGGCGCGATGCAGGCCGGAGGCTGCGCTGTGGATGGCTGCGGTGGCGTCGCGCTTGAAGCGTGTCTTAGTCATGGCAAATCTCGATCAGCTCTTTCAACCCGATCAGTTCATCGATTTCCGTGCGGCGCAGCTTGCCGAAATCGGCGGCCAGTTTTCGGAACGCCTTGAGTTCACGATCATCGATGTTCTCGCGATCACTCTTGGCGAACAGGAAGACGAAAAACCAGAAGTGGCCGACCCTGTTCAGGACGATGCCGCGTTTCCTGTTCTGGTCCAGGCGCTTCTTCCACACGTTGCCGCCGAGGTCATCCCCCATGCCGCGCATCAGCTGCTGTGCGGCTCGGCAGAGTTCTGCATCCGAGATAACCGGCAGCCTTTGCTGCCTTGTTGAACCATCGGGTCTTGAATACGCGCTGCGCTGACGGCGTCATGTGCTGGGGTCGCCGGCTAACTATACCACTTGGTGATATAGAGTTGCGATGGCAAGCGAATAGGACGAAGGGCGCAACTTAGCGAGAGGCGCCTGCTGTCGCTATCGGAATCCGCCGCAATATGTGGCGCACAATCGCGGCAAACCGCCCGATGGCTAGGCGGCGCGCCGCTCCCCCACCCGCTGCCGCGTAGAAAAGCCGTCCCGCACACACTGCGCCAACGCCTGCGCCGCTGCACTCGCACCTTGCGCGGGCAGCAGCAGGCTGATCGCAAACATCGGCAGTTCGGGCAAGCCGGTTTCGGGCCCGAGGATGTCCAGGTCTGCTGGCACCGTCGGCGTGAGCCATGCCGTGACGGCCAGCCCGGTGCGGACCGTGGCGGTGGTCGCTTCAATGTTGCCGCTCTCGAACACCGTGCGCCATTCAATGCCGTGCTCGCCCAGGGCCTTGAGCACGCGGGCGCGGAAGGCGCAGCTCTCATCCACCATGGACAGCGGCAGCGGCCGTTTCGCATGCACGTTGCCGCCGCGCGCGCCCACCCACACCAGACGCTCCACGCACAGGCATTCACCTGTGGCTTCATCCACCGGGGCTTCGACCACGGCGACGTCCAGCTCGCCGCGCGCAATGCCCTCCGCCAGCTCGGGTGAGGTGCCGCAGACGATGGTCAACTCCACCGACGGCCACGCCTCGGTCAACGCCTTGAAGATGGGCGGGAATACGGTGCCGACCAGGTCGTAAGGCACGCCCAGACGTACCGGCCCCTGCAGTGGGCGCGCAGCCATGTCGGCCCAAATTTCGTCGTTCAGGGCGAGCAGGCGTTTGGCGCGGCCGAGGAAGCGTTCACCCGCGTGGGTGAGTTCGAGCCGCCGGCCGTCACGCTCGAACAGCCGGCATTCGAAGGCGTCTTCGAGCCGCTTGATCTGCTGGCTGATGGCGCCCTGCGTCAGGTGCAGCGCGTTGGCGGCCACCGTCATGCTGGCGTTTTCCGCCACGGCAATGAAGGTGCGCACCAGGGTGATGTCGAGGTTCTTGGCCATCGTTGCATTCTAGAAGCTAATGCATTGGTGCAAAAACCTCGCAGTTGCTAATGGCTTGTCAGCGCACGAGCAGCTTCATCATCGTCTCGAATGTCTTGCTGTACGGCGCGCGGAACAGGCCCAGTCCATTGAGCCTGGCTTGTTTGAACACCGGCTTCATCTTCGAGAACCGCTCGAACCCGTGGATGCCGTGGTAAGCGCCCATGCCGCTGGCGCCCACGCCGCCAAACGGAAGGTCGTCTTGCAGCTTGCCGACCAACGTGCGCGGCACGCATGGCTTCAAAGGTCTGCTGCATGCGCAGCAGGTGCGGGGCAGGCAGATCGGCGCAATTGCAGAGCAGTATGGTCGCCAGAGGCCCTCGCGACGGCCTGATACGGCCGCTCCGTGTCTGGCATGTCCGGCCCGCGTGGGGGCGCGCAACCGTGTGCCAGCACAGAATTGCTGCATTGCGGTAGTCCGCCGCAGCCAGCAGGGCAAGGGTTTGCCGGCGGTGTCTCGGGGTTTTGCTGCGTGACATCGAACGATGCCTCTAATGCGGGTAACCCCGGCCGTTTGAAACAACCCATGGCGCCTAGGATGTGAGTTCGTGACCGGCAAATAGCCGGCGGCATCGCTCGCCCAATAAAAACCTCATCCGGAGACACCCATGGCCACCGATCTGCCCACTTCGGCCCTCACCTTCGACTACGTCATCGTCGGCGCCGGTTCGGCCGGTTGCGCGCTCGCGAGCCGGTTGACCGAAGACCCCGACGTGACGGTCGCGCTGCTGGAAGCGGGCCCGCACGACCATCACCTTTCAGTGTGGGTGCCGGCCGGTTGCGCGGCGTCGCTGCCGTTCAAGAACAAGCGCAACTATGGGTTTCAGACCGTGCCCCAGGCGGGGCTGGGTGGGCGCCAGGGTTATCAGCCGCGCGGGCGGGGGCTGGGCGGCAGCTCGTCGCTCAACGCGATGATCTACATCCGCGGCACCCCCAGCGACTACAACCACTGGGCCGCGCTTGGCTGCACCGGCTGGAGCTGGAGCGATGTGCTGCCCTACTTCAAGCGCTCCGAAGGCAACGAGCGTTTTGCGGGCCGCGATGACGACGCGCTGCACGGCGGCACCGGCCCGCTGCATGTCAGCGACCTGCGCACCGGCAACCCGATCGCACAACGCTTTGTCGATGCCGGCGTGGCAGCAGGCTATCGCCGCAACAACGATTTCAACGGCCCTGACCAGGAAGGCGTGGGCCCGTACCAGGTCACGCAATACAACGGCGAACGCTGGAACGCCGCGCGCGCCTACCTGCACGGCGGCGACAAAGCCGATGCCACTTTCAGCGGCAACCGCCGCCAGTTGACGGTGATGCCCGAAACGCAGGCCCTGCGCATCGTCTTCGAAGGCAAGCGTGCGGTGGGCGTCGTGGTGGAGCGCGCAGGCCGCACGGAAACGCTGCGCGCGCGCCGTGAGGTGATCGTGTCGTCCGGCGCGTTTGGTTCGCCGCAGTTACTGATGGCCTCGGGCGTGGGCCCCGCGGAGCATCTGCGCTCACTCGGCATTTCCGTCGTGCACGACCTGCCCGGCGTCGGCCAGAACCTGCAGGACCACCTTGACATCATCCTGCACAAGAAGGTCTTCAACCTGGATCTGATCGGCTATTCCGCGCGCGGCAGCGTCCACATGCTTGGCGAGATCCTGCGCTACCGGCGCGAGCGGCGCGGCATGCTGGCCACCAACTTTGCCGAAGCCGGCGGCTTCATCAAGAGCCGGCCCGATCTGGCTGACCCCGATCTGCAACTGCACTTCGTGGTCGCCATGGCCGACAACCACAACCGCACGTTCAACTATGGCCACGGCTATTCGTGCCACGTGTGCGTACTGCGCCCGAAGAGCCGCGGCGAAGTGCGCCTGGCCTCCGCCGACACGCGCGACGCACCGCTGATCGATCCGCGTTTCCTCTCCGATCCGGACGACATGGTCGGCATGCTCGCCGGCTTCCGCGCCGTGAAGAGCATCTTCGCGCAGCGCCCGCTGGCCGACCTTGGCGGGCGTGAGTTGTATTCCGGAAACATCCGCGGCGACGGGTCCGACGACGAAGCCGTGCGCGCCCTCATCCGCCAGCATGCCGACACCATCTATCACCCCGTCGGCACCTGCAAGATGGGCAGCGCCGACGATGCGATGGCCGTGGTCGACCCCGAACTGCGCGTGCGCGGTGTGACGGGCCTGCGTGTGATCGACGGCTCCGTCATGCCGACGCTCATCGGCGGCAACACCAACGCCCCGATCATCATGATCGCCGAGCGCGCCGCAGATTTGATGCGCCAAGGCGGACGCCCGACGCTGAACGTGGTGAGCAGCATCCCGGCGCAGGCAGCGCCGGCAGAGGTGCACTAAAAACAGCCGGGGCGGCGATCCGCAGCGCCGCCCTTCGCATACCAACGGTGTGGCCGTTGGAGCCCTAGATGGCGCCTTGAATTTCTGTGAGCGGGCGGATCAAGGAAGGAGGCCTGTCTGAGCGCAGCGAGTTTGCCTCCTTCCCCGCACAGTCACAGAAATTCAAGGGGAAGTCGCCATCTCGGGCGCGCCTTTCTTTTGCTTACTTTTCTTTGGCAAGACAAAGAAAAGTGAGTCAGCCCCGGCAGGGGATGAAACAAGGGATCGACCACAAACACCCACCCCGGCCGGGGACAAAACAGGCACTGGGATCAGTTCCCAGCACTATCCGTAGGCGTATTAAACGAATCCCGAAGCAAGTAACTCATCGGCACTTCCAGATTCACCCCATTGGGTGGAATCGGCTGCTGAAACCACTTCTTGTACAGCTTCGGCACCTCGCCGTCGACAATCAGCCGCGTCATCGACTGGTCGATCAGCTTCTTGAACTCGGGGTCTTGCTTGCTGAGCATGATCGCGTACGACGACACGAGTTGTGTCTTGCCCGCAAGGCGATAGTCGGCCGGGTTCTTGGCAGTGGCGCGCATGCCCGAGAGCAGGATGTCGTCACCGGCAAACGCATTGGCGCGGCCATCGGCCAGCATCGCAAATGCGCTGCGCAGGTCGTTGGCGTCCACCACGTTCATCGTCATGCCGGTCTCATTGAGCTTGCGTGCGAGGTCGGCATTGGTCGAGCCGCGCGCGGCCACCACCGTCTTGCCGTTCAGGTCTTCCCATTGCTGGATCGGCGAGCCGGCCTTCACCAGCATGCGGCCCTTGGTGATGTAGTGCGGAACGGTGAAGGCCACCTTCTGGCGGCGCTCCGGCGAGTTGTTGGTCGAGCCGCATTCGAGGTCGGCCTTGCCCGTGGCGATCACGTCCAGGCGGTTGGCCGCCGTAACGGGCACATACTGCACCTTCAGGTCGGGCCGCTTGAGCGAAGTCCGCAGCGAATCGATCAGCCGCGAACAGATGTCGATCGTGTAGCCGACCGGCTTGCTGCCATCGAGGTACGAGAACGGAATCGAGTCTTCCCGATATGCCACGTGCACCGTGCCCGAGTCGCGGATGCGATCGAGCGTCGGGGTGGCGGCAGCGGCGTCGGGTGAGAAGAATGCGGCGGAAACAGCGGCAGGAACGGCAAGCGTGGCCAGCAGCCACGTGCGCGCGGGGAACAGCATCGTCAAAGGTCCTGGGAGAGAGTTAGGGCTCTAATGGCACGACTTGCGACGCCGTTGCCCTGTCGGCGCCGCAATCTGAGCAATGGTTTGCCAGGCAAGGCCCGCCGATTGCGCAGAATTGGCCTGCGCGCCGCCACTCCCCCCCGGGGAATGCCAAAACGTGAAGCAATGTCACGCGCCGCCATGGGCGCGCATTATGCGCTGATGCGGGTATACCCTCAAGCGCCTTCTCGGTGCAGGGTTGATGGGTGTTGCGTCAGTCCGCCACCTTGTCGGTGGGGAACTTGAACGAGTCGCGCAGCAGGAAGCTCATCGGGATCTCGAGCTTCACGCCATTCGGCGCAATGGGTTGCTGGAACCACTTCTTGTAGAGCTTTTCCGCTTCGCCATCGAGGATCGTGCGCGACATCGCCAGGTCGATCACCTTCTTGAACTCGGCGTCGTCCTTGCCAAGCATGATCGCGTACGGCGCGACTGCCAGGTTGCTGCCGACGACCGCGTAGTCGGCGGGGTGGGGCGACGTGGCGCGAAAGCCATAAAGCAGCACATCGTCCATCGCAAACGCATCGGCGCGGCCGGCGGCCACCATGCCGAAGGCTTCGGCGTGGTCGCGGGCTTCGATCACGTTGATCTTGAGAACGCGCGCATCGGCCATCGCGCGGATCTGCCCGCCGTTTGTGCTGCCGCGTGTGGACACCACCGTCTTGTTGTTGAGGTCTTCCCAGCGGTGGATGCCCGAATTGGTCTTCACCAGCATGCGGCTGCTGGCAATGTAATGCGGGATAGTGAACGCTACCTTCTCGCGTCGCTCGCGCGTGTTGTTGGTCGAGCCGCATTCGAGGTCCGCGCGGCCTTCGGCAATGGCGGGGATGCGCGTGGCAGGGGTCACGGCCACGTACTGCACGGTCAGGTCGGGCCGCTTGACCGCCACCTTGATCGCGTCGACCAGCCGCGCGCACAGGTCGATCGAGTACCCCACCGGCTTGCCGCCATCGACGTAGGAGAACGGCACGGAGTTCTCGCGATACGCCAACCGGACAGCGCCGGTATCGCGAATGTGGTCAAGCACGGGGGATGCGGCCAACGCCTGGAAAGCGCACAACGCCAGGCCGGCCGCGAGCAATGCGCGGGTCGTGTGAGGCACGGGATGTCTCCTGTCTGATTATTCTTTTGGTGCCGGCGCGCTCGCGCGGCCCCCCAACCCTAGGCGATGCGGTCTTTCATCCCGCTTTCACGCTGGTTTTCCAGCGTTGCTCTTCACAGCGTCTGTCTTCATACGGGCCAGGCGCGTTGCAGCACCGCGCCCAGTTCCTGCGCGTGTCCATCGAGCGTGCCGAACACGCGGCCATGCTGATGATGGAAGCGGCTGGCGATAAAGCGCTCCGCGTCGTCCGGGTGGGCGTAGGCCAGCATCAGCGCCGCCTGCGCGGTGAGCGCCAGCCCTTGCGCGATGCGGCGTGCGGAGGTTTCCTGAATGTCGCCCGGCTGATGCAGCATCGCCTGCAGCGCGGCCAGTTCCGCACGCACGGCACGGTGGCCCTGCGCGCGCTCGCCAATGTCGTGCATCAGGCGCAGCGCATCGTCCGGCGTGCGGGCGATGGCGCGCAGCACGTCCAGGCACATCACGTTGCCCGAGCCTTCCCAGATGGAATTGACCGGCGCCTCGCGGTACAGGCGCGCCATTGGACCTTCTTCGACATAGCCGTTGCCGCCCCAGACTTCCATCGCCTCGCCGGTCGCTTCAATGGTGCGCTTGCAGATCCAGAACTTGGCCGCGGGCGTGACGATGCGCTTCCATGCTGCGGCCAGCGGATCGACATCGGCGCGCTCGAACGCGTTGCCCAGTTCCATCATCAACAAGGTCGCGGCTTGTGATTCGAGCGCGAGATCGGCCAGCACGTTGCGCATGAGCGGCTGATCGACCAGCAGGCGGCCGAATGCCATGCGATGGCGCGCGTGGTGCAGCGCCTGCATCAGCGCGTGGCGCAGGATGGCCGCGCTGCCGATCACGCAATCTAGCCGCGTGTGCGTCGCCATCTCGATGATGGTCGGAATGCCGCGCCCTTCCTCGCCGATGAGGATGCCTTCCGCGCCGCGGAACTCCACTTCGCTGCTGGCGTTGGAACGGTTGCCGAGCTTGTCTTTCAGGCGCTGGATCTCGATCGGATTCTTGCTGCCGTCGTCGCGAAAGCGCGGCACGAAGAAGCACGACAGCGGCCCGTCTTCCGCGCCCATGCGCGCGACCACCAGGTGCGCATCGCACATCGGCGCAGAGAAGAACCACTTGTGCCCGGTGATGGCGTATGTCGCGCCACGGCCCTCGCCGCGCAACGGGGTGGCCACCGTGGTGTTGCTGCGCACGTCGGAGCCGCCCTGCTTCTCGGTCATGCCCATGCCGATGAGGATGGCGGTTTTCTGGCGCCAAGGCAGATCGCGCGCGTCGTGTTCTCGGGCATAGAGACGGGGCCCCAGCTCGGCAAACAGCGCCGTCTCTTTCTGCAGCACGGGGATGCTGGCGAACGTCATCGTTGCCGGGCACAGCGTGCCGGATTCGATCTGCGCTTGCATGTAGTAGCCCGCGGTGCGCGCGGCCCATGCGCCGGGGCGCGGGTCGGCAAACGGCAGGGCTTGCAGGCCCTGGCTGCGCATCAGGCCGAGCAGCGCGTGCCAGGCGGGGTCGAAGCGGATGGCGTCGATGCGCACGCCGGTCCGGCTGTGGGTGTGGAGTTCCGGGTGGTATGCGTTGGCCTCAGCGGCCCATCGGAGGGTTTCTGGCGCGCCCAGCTGGTCACCGAAGGATCGCAATGCATCGGCATTCCAGCCGCCACCCAGGCGTTCGAGCGCACGTTGCAGCGTGGTGTCGGCCGTGAAGGCGTTGAAGCCGGTCAGGTCCGGGACCTGATTGAAGACGCGGTGGGTGGCCTCGGTGGGCATTGGGGGTCTCCTGGCGTGTCGCATTTGGTTGTGTGGGCCATGGTAGACCACCGGCGGTGGGGGTGGGTGGAGGGGGATTTCTATACGGATGCCGCTTGCACCGCGGCCCCGTCCCACTCCAGAAACAAGTACACGCCCTTGTCCTCCACCAGCCGAAACCCCATCCGCTGATACAAGCGCTGAGCGGGGTTGAAACGCTCCACATGAATCTGCACCCGCTTACCCACGGTAAGCGCCTGTGCAAATACGGCAGAGAGCACCGCGCCGCCGATCCCCGCGCCGCATCGTTCCGGCACCAGCGAGATGTCGACGATGAGCAGTGCGTCCTGACGATGTTGCAGGTAGATGCGCCCGGCAGGCACACCATCCTGCTCGATCAGGAAGAACTCCGCGTCGGGGTAGGCAAAGTAGGCGCGTTGCTGCGCGTCGAACTGCATCCGGACGAACTGCGCTTTCTGTTCATCGGTCCACCCGGTCGCCTGCATTTCGGCTTCGCGGGTGGTGCCGTAGAGGTGCAGCAGGAAGGGTTGGTCTGCGTCAGTCAGCGGGCGCAGCGTGGTGCCCGGATGCTCGATCGGGAAGGCAGGCATGCAGTGCCTCAGGCAAGGTTGAAGCAGGCCTGGTAGCGAAAGCCCTCCGTGGTGCGGGCGACCGGTACCAGGAACATCGGCTGTTCGGCAAGCGTGTCGTGCTGCAGGAAGTACGTGCCCTGTTGCAGCATGAACGATGCATGGCCTGCAAAAAACAGCGAAAACACCCGCTGGCCTGGGCGGGCCGCGGAATCGGCTGTCACCTCTTCCAGATGCAACGTGAAGTGCGGGTTTGGGGCTTGTCCTGACTCTTGGAGGACGGAGAAGACGGTGCCGACATGTGGTTGAAACAACTCTGCGGAGATCGTCATAGGTGGGCGAGAGGGAATGCGGAAAGTGGTGCGGCGGACCGGCGCAATAAGCTCCGCTAGTCCGCCGCAACGGCCACGTTTTACGGGTGTTGCGGCCAAGCGCCTTGCAGCGCGATGCAGTAGTTCATGACCAGGAACGGCTGCATGTTCTCGTGCGGCTGGCTGCCCCCGGAAGCGCCGACCGCCTGCGGTGCCAGCGAAGTGATCGCCGGTGCCGGTGAGGCATCTGTATTGATGAACGACTGGTTGAGCGTCACCTGAAAGCGCGCCGGCAGGCGGCCATCTGCCGTCGTCGAAGCTGCACGGCTGTTGTCACCGTATGCCGTGTGCGAGTGGGATGGCATCTCGGTATCTGCCAGCGAGACGGTGGACGAGCCCTGCGGATCGTTGAGCACGCCGCCCACGGGGCCCATGACTGCCCGCCCACGGAGGTCAGGTAGGCCGAAGGTTGTTGAACCGTTGCCCCCATAGTTGGTGCCAAGGATGGAGAACAGTGGCGTGTTCTGCGAGATCGGCATGATTGCCCCATCGCAGGCGGCCCAGTCCACCGGCGCAAAGTTAAACCCGAAGATACGGATTTCCCCGACGAATTGATCAGACATAGGATTCCCCTTTCGACTCAGCCTTGCGACGGGTAGATGCCCGCGGTGGCGATGATGTAGTTGATGGAGGCCGTCGGCATTTGATTGGTATGCGCCTGATTGCCGCCGGCCTGCCCGATCGTCTGGGGGGCCAGCGCGGCTTTGCCCGGCGGATTTGCCGTGCCGGCGTCGTAGAAGCCCTGCGCGTTCGATACGGTCGCCAGCAGTACGCTCGGGCCGGGCGTAATAGTGGTGGCGGCTGCACTGGTGCAGTTGATGGCGTGGTTGTGCCCCGAGATCTGATTGGTCGTCAACGTCACGCTGTCGACGCCGAACTGCTGTCCGATCAGGCGGTTGGTCAACCCTGGGCCCTGCCCTTGTCCCACAGGAAGCTTCCCCTGCAGGTCCGGCAAGCCGAAGTTGCTCTGGCCATCGCCACCGTAAGTGGTGCCGAGCAGAGTGAAAAGGGCTTCGTTCTCCGATATGCCAATGATCTGGCCCTGACAAAGCAGCCAGCCCACCGGGGCATAGTTGCCAGCGAACAGGCGGATTTCGCCAACGTATGGTTCTGCCATGAGTGATCTCCTAACCGCGTGACGGATACACGCCGGTCAGCGCGATGATGTAGTTCAGCGCCAGCGAGGGCTGCATGTTTTCGTGCGGCTGGTTGCCGCCGCTGGAGCCGCAGGCTTCGTTCGACAGCGGCGTCAACGTGCCGGGGGCGCCGTAAAGCAGGGTGCCTGCGCTCGGGGGCCCGGGATTCGTCGGGTTGTAAATGTTGCTGGTGGCTAGCAGATGGTTCTGCGTGATGCCTGTGGTCGGCAATGTGGCGGGCGTCGTCGATGCATTGAATGGGTGGCTGTGCGCCGGCACTTGTGTGGTCGACAGCGTGACGGTCTCGACGCCACCTACCTCGCCTTGCACGTAGTCCTGCAGGTCGCGATGCAGCGGCGTGCGCCCACGCAGGTCCGGCAACGCAAAGTTGGTCGTGCCATTGCCGCCATATTGCGTGCCCAGTAGCGAAAACAACGCAGTGTTCGTCTGGATGGGCAGCAGTGCGCCGTTGCACAAGGCCCATCCTTTTGGTGGAAAAGGAAATCCACAGAGGCGAATCTCGCCCAGGTATTGATCCACGACCCCTCCTCGTAATGTGGCATCGCCACGATAATTGAATTCTTCGGCGCCTAAATTTTTCTATTAATGGTCTCTGCGTCTCAATTTGATTGGCGGTCTGGTCATGGTGTATCACCCAGACATAATGGACAGGATTTTCACGTTGCCTGTATGAAAACCCTGTGTCAAGGCAGCAGAGCGTGCCAAAAGCGATACACCATGCCAATTCATCCGAAAGTTTGTATTGACGGCATGGGAAGCCTTTCATAGCATCGCGTCGGGGTCGCTGCGCCTGTTCATTTTAAAAACAAAGGCGTATTGATCTATCGGGGGGTATTTATAGGGGTTAACACTTAATCATTGCATGGTTAGACGCTATGCAATGGATTGTAGGTGTTCAAATCTGCGCGCTATTTCCCCTCGTCACCGGGGAGTGCCTGATGGGGATCGGGCACTGAATTTCCCATTACGCCACAAAGAGAAAAGCCCGCGGCAGAGCGGGCGGAACGAGGGAGAAATGCGCGTGCTGACACAAAACAGCCCGTATGGCCGGCGTGGGGTCGCCGGATGGTCAATGTTCCGGTGCCTGGCGGCGTTGGGGCGGGAATGGATGCGCCGGGGCTTGCTGGCCGTGCTGGCGATCGGGTTGACGGTGTTGTCGCAGGGGGCATTCGCGAACATCTCATGCTCCGTCTCGTTTTCGATGCAGCAAAACACGACGAAAACCTACTCGCTGACGGCTGGTGAAAATGCGGCATGTGATCCGCTTAACGTAGGGATAGCGTTCGACAGCATCGGAGACCAAAATTTCAACAACACCTCGGGCGCCGTTACCACTCCAACCACGCAAGGCGGTACGTTCTATATTTTTGCCAATGTCCCCGGTGGCAGCGGTGCCGAGAACGGTTTCGTCTACACGCCCCCCAACTCTTCTTTCAGCGGCACGGATACGGCGACGTTCTATATCACGAGCGACGGTGGCAACTGGACGCCTACCGGCTCCTTGACCATTACCGTGATCCCAACTGCGCCCGCGGTGACGAGCATTTCGCCGAACGCCGGCTCGACCGCCGGGGGCACCGCGGTCAACATCACCGGCACCGGTTTCAACGGCGCGACTGCGGTCAAGTTTGGCGCGACCAACGCAAGCAGCTTCACCGTCAACAGCGCCACATCGATCACAGCCACCTCGCCCGCAGGGGCGGCCGGTACGGTTGACATCACCGTGACCAACGCCAGCGGCACCAGCACCACCGGCGGTCCAGATCAGTTCACGTTTGTTGCGCCCCCTGTTGCGAATGCGGTCAGCGCCACCGTGGCGCATGGCAGTACCGCAAATCCGATCACACTGAACATCACTGGGGGCGCGCCGCTAATCGTGGCCGTCGCCACCCAGGCGACCCACGGTACGGCGACGGCCTCTGGCACATCCATCACTTACACGCCGACCGCGTCGTACTCGGGGCCGGACTCGTTCACGTATACCGCCACCAATGCGGGCGGCACGTCGGCGCCGGCCACGGCGACGATCACGGTGTCGCCACCCACGGTCACGTACACGCCGTCATCCCCAGCCGGCGGTACCGTGGGCACGGCTTACAGCCAGTCGCTCGCCTCGGCCAGCGGCGGCACGGCGCCTTACACCTACGCAGTCACAGGCGGTTCGCTGCCGGCGGGCGTGACGTTGGCCGGCAACGGCACGCTGTCAGGTACGCCCACCGCATCGGGCAGCTTCAACTTCACCGTGACAGCCACCGACAGCAGCACGGGCACCGGGCCGTTTACGGCCACGAGCGGCACGCTCACACTGAACATCGCTGCACCGACGATCACACTCTCGCCGTCCACATTGACGAATGCCACCGTTGCGACGGCATATAGCCAGACGGTAACGGCCAGCGGCGGTACGGCGCCGTACACCTACGCAGTCACAGGCGGTTCGCTGCCGACGGGCATGACGCTTAGCTCGGGTGGCGTACTCTCGGGCACGCCCACCGCAGGCGGGGCGTTCAATTTCACGGTAACGGCGACCGACAGTTCGGCCGGTTCGGGGCCCTACACGGGGAGCCGGGCATATTCGTTCGTTGTGAATGCGCCCACGTTGTCGATCACGCCGGCATCGGGCAGCCTCAGTGCCTCGGCCGGGGTGGCTTACAGCCAGACGTTCAGCACCAGCGGTGGCACGTCGCCGTACACCTACAGCATCGTCGTCAACAGCGGTTCGTTGCCGACCGGCGTGTCGTTCAACAGCGGCACCGGCGTGTTGTCGGGCACGCCCACCAGCACGGGCACCGTTAACTTCACCATCACCGCCACCGACAGTTCGACGGGCACCGGGCCGTACATCACATCGGGCACCTACACGCTGACCACCTCGGCGCCCACCATCAGCCTCTCGCCCGCATCGCTGCCGGCCAGCACGGTAGGCGTGGCCTACAGTCAGACCGCCACGGCCAGCGGTGGCGCAGCGCCCTATGGTTACGCGGTGACTTCCGGAGCGCTGCCGGCGGGCCTGAGCCTGAGCAGCAGCACCGGCGCGATCACCGGCACGCCCACGGCTGGCGGCACGTTCAACTTCACTGTCACGGCCACTGACGCCAACAGCTACACCGGCGCGCGCGCGTACAGCCTGACGGTCAACGCGCCCACCATTGCGGTGAGCCCAACCACGCTGCCGGGCGGCACCATCGCCACTGCCTATAGCCAGACCATCACGGCCAGCGGCGGCACGTCGCCGTACAGCTATGCCATCTCGGCCGGCGCGCTGCCGACAGGCATGGCGCTGACGTCGGGCGGCGTGCTGTCCGGCACGCCCACGGCGGGCGGCACGTTCAACTTCACCGTCACGGCCAACGACAGCAGCACCGGCACGGGTACGCCGTATTCGGGCAGCCGCGCCTACTCGCTGACGATCGGAGCGCCCAGCATGACGATCACACCGGCGGCAGGTGCACTCAGCGGTACGGCGGGCACGTCCTACAGCCGTAGCTTCTCCGTCAGCGGCGGCACGAGCCCGTACACCTACGCCTTCGTGGTCAACAGCGGCACCCTGCCCACGGGTCTGAACTGGAACGCGGCCACGGCCACACTGTCGGGCACACCCACCTCGGCCGGTACGGTCAACTTCACGGTGACCGGCACCGACAGTTCGACGGGGGCGGGTGCCCCGTTTGCGGTGAGCGGCGTCTATACGCTTACCATCGCCGCGCCCAGCGTCACCGTGTCACCAACCACCCTGCCCAACCCGGCCATCGCCACTGCGTATAGCCAGACCGTGACGGCGGCCAATGGCACTGCCCCGTACACCTATAGCATTACGGCGGGCACGCTGCCGGTGGGCCTGAGCCTGAACAGCAGCACGGGAGCGATCACGGGCACGCCCACGGCTGGCGGCACGTTCAACTTCATCATCACGGCCACCGATGCCAACAGCTTTGCGGCCAGCCGTGCGTACAGCGTCGTCATCGGTGCCGCGACGGTGACGGTGAATCCGGCCACCGTCGCGGCCGCCCAGGTCACCACCGCTTACAGCCAGACCTTCAGTGCTACCGGCGGCACCGCGCCCTACACGTACGCGGTATCCGCCGGCGCGCTGCCGGCGGGCCTGAGCCTGAACGCCAGCACTGGAGTTCTGTCGGGCACGCCCGCCACGCTGGGCAGCAGCACGTTCACGGTGAAGGCCACCGACAGCAGCACCGGCACGGGTGCCCCGTACAGCGGCACGCGCAGCTATACGGTTGTGGTGGGCCAGGTGATCGGCACCGCGCCGGCCGTCACCACGACGACGCTCTCCAACGCACCTGTCACGGTGCACGCAACGGCCAATGCGACGGGTGGGCCGTTCTCGTCCATCGCCATTGTCAGCCCGCCGGCCAGCGGCACGGCCGTGGTCAATGGTCTGGACATCGTCTACACCCCTGCCCCGACCACCTCCGGCGCAGTCAATTTCACTTATGCGCTGATCAATACGGCCGGCACGTCCGCGCCGATTCCGGTGACGGTCAATGTGAACGCCGTGCCGATTGCCGTGGCGCAAAAGCAGGCCATCACGTCGTCTGGCCAGGGCGTGAGCGTAGACCTGACCGAAGGTGCCACCGGCGGGCCATTCACCGGGGCGACGCTGGTGTCGGTGGTGCCGTCCAACGCCGGCACGGCCACGATCGTGCAGAAGGCGGTGCAGACCCCGGCCAGTGTCAAGACCCCGGCCGCGGCGGCATCGACGTACGTGCTGAACTTCACGCCGTCCAGCACGTACAGCGGTCAGGCGGTGCTGACGTACACGCTGTCCAACGCGTTCGCCACCTCGACACCGGCCACCGTGCAGGTGAGCGTGGCGCCGCGCAAGGACCCCTCGGCTGACCCGGATGTGGCGGGCCTGATCAATGCGCAGATCCAAGCCGCACGGCGCTTCGCCACCACGCAGATCGACAACTACAACCGGCGCCTCGAAGCGCTGCACGGCACCGGCCGCGCGCCGTCAGAGAACGGGTTGACGGTTGCCATGCCCGGCGCACGCGCGGCTGATGCGCAGGCGCGCTGCCAGGATGTCTTTGGTATCGCCGCGCATGACGCCTGCGTGCGCGGGGATGGCCCGGGCCGCTCGTTCGCGCGCGGCAAGCGCAATCCGGATGCGGCCAACAACAAGGACGACAAGTCCAACGCCGACGCCGGCCCCGACCTGCCGGGCGCCGATGCTGCGGCCAATGGCGCCAACAGCACCGACACGAACCTCGCGTTCTGGAGCGCCGGCACGCTGGACTTCGGTTTTGCCAACGCAGGCACGCAGCGCTCGGGCTTCCGCTTCACCACGGGCGGCGTAACGGCAGGTGCGGATTACCGCGTGTCGGATCAGCTCTCAGTCGGTGCCGGCTTCGGCTACGGGCGGGATTCGACCGACATCGGCAACGCTGGCACCAAGAGCACGGGCGACAGCTACAGCCTCGCGCTGTATGGCAGCTACCGCCCGCTGCCGTCGCTGTTCCTGGATGGCGTCGCGGGCTTCGGCACGCTCAGCTTCGACTCGCGCCGCTGGGTGACGGACGCCAATGATTTCGCCACCGGCAAGCGCAACGGCAAGCAGATGTTCGCATCGGTCTCGGCCGGCTACGAGCATCGGGACCGGACCTGGCTCGTCTCACCGTACGGCCGCCTGTCGGTGTCGCAATCAACGCTGGACCAGTTCAGCGAATCGGGGGCGGGCATCAACGCGCTCACATACTTCGAGCAGACCGTGACGACTGTCTCCGGCACGCTCGGCCTGCGGGCGGAATACACGCAGAAGACCAAGTGGGGCACGTTCCTGCCGTTTGCGCGCGTGGAGTACCAGCACGACTTCAACGGTCAGGGCAACGCGGGTCTGGCATACGCCGACCTGGCATCGGCTGGCCCGGCGTATTACGTACCGGGCACGCCGTTTGGCCGCGATCGCATGCAGATCGGGCTGGGGACGAAGTTCCGCACCGGTCCGCTCACATTCGGGCTGGACTACAACGTGATGGTGGGCATGGGCGGTCTGCAGCAAGGGGTGCGATTGACTTTCGCCGCACCGTTCTGAAGCGGCACACGCCCAGCAAAAAGCCAGCCCTCGGGCTGGCTTTTTTGTTCGCATGGAGATTTTCCGTGCGTCAGGGCTTTGCCGGTGCCAAAACGGGCTTCTCGCCAGTCAACAGGTAGTGCATCAACTCCCGCACCGGCCGAATCGCTTCGCCAAACGGCAGCTTCCCAGCCCCACGGAAGAACAGCCCCCGCTCCACATCCCCACGCAGCGCCTGCGCAAGCTTCAAGTCGATGCAGAACTGTCCCACCTTCCCAATCCCATCCCGCAGTCCACACGTCTGCAGGCAATCGAACCCCTGCAAGCAATCGCGCACCTTGGCCTTGGCCTGCAGTGCACTTTCGCGCGAGAGATACCGCGACAACCAAGGCGTCATCACCGCACGCGCCGGCAACCCCGCCACGCTGACAAACTCGCCGATATCCCCCTGCTCCGCACCGGTCAGCACCCGCTTGAAGCGCACGTGCGCATCGCCTTCCTCCGTCACCGCAAACGCAGTGCCGAGCTGCACGGCCGCAGCGCCCTTGTCCAGCCAATGCCGAACCTTCGCGTGCGAATCGATGCCACCCGCGAGGATGATCGGAACCTGCTCCGCCGCCAGCCCCAGCTTGACGAACAGCTCACGGCATTCATCCAGCACGCGCGCGAACGAGAACCGCTCATCGCGCAGATCTTCAATACGTGCAGCGCCCAGGTGTCCGCCCGCGTGCGACGGATGCTCGATCACCACGGCATCCGGCAGCCGCGCCTTCTTCATCCACCGCTTGAGCACCACGCCCACGCCGCGCGAGTCCGACAGGATCGGGATGAGTGCCACCTTCGGATATTCCGCCGTCATCTCCGGCAGATCGAGCGGCAGGCCCGCGCCCATGACGATCGCATCGGCGCCGCTCTCGCACGCCTGGCGCACCAGTGCGGGGTGCGATTCCACCGCCTTCATCACGTTCACGGCGATCATGCCGTTGCCCTGGCTGCCTTCGCGCGCGGCGCGGATCTCCCGATCCAGCGCGACGAGGTTGGCGGCGTTGATGGCGTCCTTGTCACGCGACTTTTCCGTGGCGGCAACGAGGTCCGCATGGTGATGCCGCAAGTCGATGCTGGCGATGGTGCCGACGCCGCCTTCGCGCGCCACGGCGCCGGCCAGCCGGTGCGCCGAAATACCCACGCCCATCCCGCCCTGCACGATGGGTACGAGGCTGCGCCCCGCGAGTGTGAACCGACGCTCCAGCATGACAACTCCCAGCGGCCGTGCCGCAATGCAATAGAAAAGGGATTGAGCGTCGCATAGGTGAAACGCGGCGGGGTTGCGCAAGATCAAGGCAGGCCGCGCCGGTGCGCGCCGCCGCACATTGCGTGGCGGTTTGGACTGAAATGACCGGTCAGCCGTCAACTCACGGTTTTTCGTGCTGGCAACGGCGGCAGCCCTGTGCTTAAATTCAGCCTCGTTGGATGAAACAGGGGTGCCGTACGGATGGGCCGTGCGGCTGAGAGAGTCCCTTCGCACCCGATCCGGTTCGTACCGGCGTGGGAAGTTTCAGAACACCGCGTAGTCTCTGGCAGCCCCCTCCGTTCTTCGGGTCACGCCACCTCTCCCGGTTTCGTCCACTGCCTGCTCCACCAGGCCACAGAATCAAGGACGAGACCATGCCCCAAGCCAAAAACGCCCCCGCCGCATCGTTCGACTCGCTGCAGTCCGAGCTCGACCAGAAGTTCGCCTATCCGGCATCCAGCAAGACCTACATCACCGGCAGCCGAGCAGACATTCGGGTGCCGATGCGCACCATCAAGCAGACCGCCACGCGCACCGACAAGGGCGAGATGCTGAACCCGCCGGTGCCGGTGTACGACACCTCGGGCCCGTACTCCGACCCGGACGTGCACATTGACCTGAAGGCCGGCCTGGCCCCCCTGCGCGCCAAGTGGATCGACGAGCGCGGCGATACGGAAGTCCTCTCGGGCCTGTCGTCCGAATACGGCCAGACGCGTGCCAACGACCCGGCCACGGCGCACCTGCGCTTCTCGCACATCTCCAAGCCGCGCCGCGCCAAGGCTGGCGCCAACGTGAGCCAGATGCACTACGCGCGTCGCGGCATCATCACGCCGGAAATGGAGTACGTCGCGCTGCGCGAATCGCTGAACCTGCAAGCGCTGCAAGACAAGCCCGAGTACCGCCAACTGCTCACGCAGCATCCGGGCTTCTCGTATGGCGCCAACCTCCCGCAGCGCCCCGAAGACATCACGCCGGAGTTCGTGCGTGCGGAAGTGGCCGCGGGCCGCGCCATCATTCCCGCCAACATCAACCACACCGAGCTGGAGCCGATGGCCATCGGCCGCAACTTCCGCGTGAAGATCAACGGCAACCTCGGCAACTCGGCGGTCACCTCGTCGCTGGCCGAGGAAGTGGAAAAGATGGTGTGGGCGATCCGTTGGGGTGCCGACACGATCATGGACCTCTCCACCGGCAAGCACATCCACGAGACGCGCGAATGGATCCTGCGCAATTCGCCGGTGCCCATCGGCACGGTGCCCATCTACCAGGCGCTGGACAAGACCGGCGGCGTGGCCGAAGACCTGACGTGGGAGATGTTCCGCGACACGCTGATCGAACAAGCCGAGCAGGGCGTGGACTACTTCACCATCCACGCCGGCGTGCTGCTGCGCTATGTGCCGCTGACGGCCGACCGCATCACGGGCATCGTCTCGCGCGGTGGCTCCATCATGGCCAAGTGGTGCCTGGCGCATCACAAGGAAAACTTCCTGTACACGCACTTCGACGAGATCTGCGAAATCATGAAGGCGTACGACGTGTCGTTCAGCCTGGGTGACGGTCTGCGCCCCGGTTGCATTGCCGACTCGAACGACGCCGCGCAATTCGGCGAGCTGCACACGCTGGGTGAACTCACCAAGAAGGCGTGGGAGCACGACGTGCAGGTGATGATCGAAGGCCCGGGCCACGTGCCGCTGCAACGCGTGCAGGCGAACATGGACGAAGAGCTGAAGCACTGCTTCGAAGCCCCGTTCTACACGCTTGGCCCCCTGGTGACGGACATCGCCCCGGGCTACGACCACATCACCAGCGGCATCGGTGCGGCCAACATCGGCTGGTACGGCACGGCCATGCTCTGCTACGTCACGCCCAAGGAGCACCTGGGCCTGCCTGACAAGGAAGACGTGCGCGAAGGCATCATCACCTACAAGATCGCCGCGCACGCAGCTGACCTGGCCAAGGGCTGGCCGGGCGCGCAGCTGCGTGACAACGCGCTGTCCAAAGCACGCTTCGAATTCCGCTGGGAAGACCAGTTCAACCTCGGCCTGGATCCGGAGAAGGCGCGCGCCTTCCACGATGAAACGCTGCCGGCCGAGGGCGCCAAGATCGCGCACTTCTGTTCGATGTGCGGTCCGAAGTTCTGCTCGATGAAGATCACGCAGGAAGTGCGCGACTACGCGGCCACGCTCGACGCCAACGCCACCGCTGCCGTGAGCGGCATGGAAGAGAAGTCGATCGAGTTCCGCAAGAGCGGCGGCAAGATCTACAGCTAACCCACCGGTGCAATGCCAACCTCCACGCCTTTTGACGTAACGATCCTCGGTGGCGGCCTCGCTGGCCGCCTGTGTGCCTGGCAACTCGCGCAAACGGGGGTGCCCCCCGCGCGCATTGCCGTGGTGGAGCGCGGCGCGCGCGACGGCAGCGGTGCTGCTGCGTACGTGGCCGCGGCCATGCTGGCGCCCCTGGCCGAAGCCGCCGTGGCGGATCGTTTCGTCGTCGACCTGGGGTTGGCAAGCCTGGCGCTGTGGCGCGATTGGCTGCCCAAGCTGCGCACGCCGGTCTTCTTTCAGGAAGCCGGCACGCTGGTGGTGTGGCATGCGGCAGACCGCGGAGAGGCATCGCTGTTTGCCAGCCACGTGCGCAACGCCGCGCCGCCCGAGCGCGTGGCGGCCGACCTGCGCGCAGTCGACGCCGCAGGTATTGCCCAGCTCGAACCGCTTCTCGCGCAGCGCTTCACGCAAGGGCTGTATCTGGCGGGCGAAGGTCAGCTGGACCCGCGCGGCGTGTTGGATGCGCTGGCGACCGAACTCGAAGCGCTGGGCATGCAACTGCGCTGGAACACGGCAGTGGCCGATCCGAGCCCCGACGCGCTGGCCGCTGTGGGGCTGGGCGCGGGCCTCGTGCTCGATTGCCGTGGCCTGGGTGCCAAGCCGCAATGGCCGAGTTTGCGTGGCCTGCGCGGCGAGGTTGCGCGCATCCATGCGCCCGATGTGTCGCTCACGCGGCCGGTGCGTATGCTGCATCCGCGCTATCCGCTGTACATCGCCCCCAAACCGGGCAACGTCTACGTGATCGGCGCGACGGAAATCGAATCCGACGACATGTCGCCGGCCAGTGTCCGTTCCACGTTGGAATTGCTCTCCGCTGCATACGCTGTGCACCCCGCCTTTGGCGAGGCGCGCGTGCTCGAATTGAACACGCAGTGCCGCCCGACGTTGCCCGACCACCGCCCCGCGCTGCGCTGGGATGGCGCCGGCACGCTCGCAGTCAACGGCCTGTACCGGCACGGCTACATGATCGCGCCCGCCGTGACGCAGGCCGCCGTGGCGGCTGCGCGTGCGCTGCTGGACGGCAGTGCTATCGATGCAAACGGCAGCGAATGGCCCGAGCTGTTCGCCGGCGTTGCATCCCCCGAACCTGTTTTGTCATGACGCTGAACGTCACCCTCAACGACCTGTCGCTCGCGCTGCCCGCCGGCAGCACGCTGGCCGACGCCATTGGTGCGGCTGCGCCGCAACTGCAGATCGCGCCGCCGTTTGCCGCATCCGTGAATGGCGATTTCGTGCCCAAGGCGCGCCACGCGCAGCACACGCTCAACGCGGGCGATCGGATTGCACTCGTGCAGCCTGTCGTGGGCGGCTAGGAGTTTTTGATGACCACTACGAATCTTTCCACTGCGGCCGATGCGCTGCGGCTCTACGACGAGACCTTCGCCTCGCGCCTGCTGCTGGGCACGGCGCGTTACCCGTCGCCGCAATCGCTGGAAGACGCGGTGCGCGTGTCCAACCCCGCCATGCTGACGGTCGCGCTGCGCCGCCAGAGCGCGGGCTCCCCGGAGGGCGGCGCCGGCTTCTGGAAGATGCTGCGCGCACTCGACGTGCCCGTGCTGCCCAATACCGCCGGGTGCTATTCCGCCGACGAGGCCTACACGCTCGCGCAGATGTCGCGCGAAGTGTTCGAGACCGACTGGATCAAGCTCGAAGTCATTGGCGACGACTACACGCTGCAGCCGGATACGCTGGCGTTGCCCGCAGCCGCCGAGCGCCTCATCCGCGATGGCTTCAAGGTGCTGCCGTACTGCACCGAAGACCTCGTGCTGTGCCGCCGCCTGCTCGACGTCGGCTGCCAGGCGCTGATGCCGTGGGCCGCGCCCATCGGCACCGGCCGCGGGCCCACCAACCCGTACGGCCTGCGCCTGCTGCGCGAGCGCCTGCCCAACGTGCCGCTGATCGTCGACGCGGGCCTGGGTGTGCCCTCGCACGCCACGCAGGTCATGGAGTGGGGCTACGACGCGGTGCTGCTGAATACCGCCGTCGCGCAGGCCGGTGATCCGGTCGCGATGGCGCAGGCGTTTGCGATGGCCACGCAGGCGGGTCGCCTCGCGCGCCTGTCGGGCCCAATGCCTGAGCGCGATGTCGCGCAAGCCAGCACGCCGGTTGTTGGCCTGCCTTTCTGGCACGCTGAAGAGAAGAGGACGTATGAGCAGTAAGCAGGGCCCCCGCGCAGCGGGGAGGCGCACGTCCGCGAATACGATCCACCACCGATGCCGATGCGGTTTGATGAACGATAACGAGACTGAGGTGGTCGCATGAGCCTGGCCGCCCTGCGTTTCTCCGCCACGTGGCCGGAAGCGGCCGCTCTCGCCGCACAGATCATCGATCGCCATGTAGAAGCCTTCGGCCGTGCGCCGCACGCCTGGAGCGTGACCGACCGCGCTGATGAAGCCACCACCGCCACCACCGTTCTGTTGACGTCCGATGCCGCGCAAGCTGACCGCGCGCGCGCGGCTGGCGCGGCCGTTGTGTTGGCCGCAACGGAAGGCGATCTGCGCATCGACACCGTACACGACCGGCTCGGCACCTACCGCTTCGCATCGACGGCCCACGGTGATGCCTTCGACGTGCGCTTTGCCGCCGTCTTCGGCGCGGCGCTAGCGCTGGCGTTCGAGCCGCGCGATGCGCTGTGCGTGGCCCGGGCGTGGATCGCCGAAGCCAATGCCGATGCGCTCGCCTGGCCCACTCGCTTCAACGCCCTGCCCCGCGTGCTCGAACCGGCGTTGCCGTGCCCGACCGCAACGGATCTCGCCTTTGCACCGTGCCCCACGCAACTCGGGGTCTACGCCGTGGTGCCGGATGCCGAATGGGTGGCGCGTCTTGTCGCGCTCAAGGTACCGACGGTGCAGTTGCGCTTCAAGTCGGACGACGCGCAAGCCGTGGTTGAACAAGTGCGCCGTGCAGAAGCTGCTGCACGCGGCAGTGCCACACGCCTGTTCATCAACGACCACTGGCAAGTCGCGCTGGACCTGCATGCACAGGTGCCCAACAGCGGCATCTACGGCATCCACCTCGGCCAGGAAGACATTGACGATGCTGACCTGGTGGCGATCCGCTCGGCCGGTTTGCGCCTTGGCATCAGCACGCACGGCTTTGCCGAGATGCTGCGCGTCGCACCGCTGAACCCGAGCTACCTCGCGCTCGGCGCCGTGTTTGCCACGCCCACGAAGTCCATGCCGACCGTGCCCCAGGGCCTGGGCCGGCTGTTCGCCTATGCGGCAGCCATGCGCACGCAGGTGCCGGCGCCGCCGCTGGTGGCCATCGGTGGCATCGATCTGGCAGCGATGCCGCGCGTGCTCGAATCCGGCGTGGGCTGTGTGGCCGTGGTGCGCGCCATCACCCAGGCGGCCGATGTGCCGGCCGCGGTCGACGCGCTGCAAGCCACGTTCGCGGCGCACGTGCGCGCGTAAGGATCGTCCGCTGCACGTCGCGCGGGCTTGCGCCGCGCACCCGCTCGCCCGCCTTTTCGCTGACCTATCCTGTTCGTGTGCCGCTGCGGTGAAAGTCGCGGCGGCACTTTCAATCACGCTGCAGGAGACAACACATGGCGGTCCAGCCCATCCCCGAGGGTTACCACAGCGTCACCCCGTACCTGAGCATCAAGGGCGCCGCACGCGCCATCGACTTCTACAAGCAGGCGTTTGGCGCCACCGAAATCATGCGCATGAACGGCCCCAACGGCACCATCGCGCACGCTGAAATCCGCATCGGTAATTCGCCCATCATGCTGGCCGATGAATTCCCCAACATGGCCTGCGCCAGCCCCGACACGCTGCAGAGCACGTCGGTCGGGATGATGATCTACGTGCCCAACGTCGATACCGTGTTTGCCAATGCCATCAAGGCCGGCGGCGCGGAAGTCCGCCCGGTGGTGGACCAGTTCTACGGCGACCGCTCCGGCACGCTCAAAGACCCGTTCGGCCACGTGTGGACCGTGTCCACGCATGTCGAAGACGTAGCGCCGGAAGAGATGGCCAGGCGTATGGAGAAGTGGACGAAGGAGCAGGTGGCGGCATCGGCCTGACATCGGGAGCAGACAAGAAAAAAGCGCGGACCGAGATCCGCGCTTTTTCATTTCTCTACCCGCACTGCACGCCTAGCGCGGCTGACACGTCACCTGCACGTTGTTCACGTCGCCATTGACCGTGCCGCTGCTATTGGTCACCACGCAGTTGGCCGATGCCGGCTGCGCGCTGATCGTCACCAGATAGGTGCCATTGAACGGCACCAGCCCGCCAAACACGAACGTGCCGTTGGCGGCCAGCGTGAGCGAATCGCGGCCGTTGTTGAGCAGCACGATCGACTGGCCGCCCGGCAGCCCCGTCAACGTGCCGCCAATCGAGAAGACGCTGCCGATGGGCGAGCCGATGCTGATGTAGCCATTGCAGGCACCAAGCAGCGCGCACAGGGCAGCCACCGGAAGGTAGCGAACCAGCATGATCGGCAGGCGTTTCATGGCAGCTCCCTGATCAGTCTTCCTCAACATCCACTTCGAGCGAACGCGGCGCCGCGAGCGGCCGCGGCGCAAAGCCGTGGTTCAGCGGACCGGTGCCGCGCCCGAGCGCCAGATGCCGGCCTGCGCCGATGGCATGTAGCAGGTAGTCGAGCGAGGCCTCGATGGCCACTTCCAGCGTATCGCCGCGCGCGAGGTGCGCGGCGATGGCTGCGGACAGCGTGCAGCCCGTGCCGTGCGTGTGCGGCGTGTCGATGTAGGTATGGGCGTAGACGCGCTCGATGCCGTCGGCGGTGACGAGCACGTCCTGCAGCACGCCGTCTTCGCCTGCAGATGCAGCGCCGGCCAGGTGCCCGCCCTTGAGCAGCACGGCGCGCGGGCCCAGCGCGAGTAGATCGCGCGCGGCGGGCAACATGTCGTCCGCCGTGCGCACCTCGCGGCCGAGCAGTGCGCTGGCTTCCGGCAGGTTTGGCGTGACGAGCAGCGCGCGAGGGAACAGCCATTTCGCCATGGCTTGCACCGTGGCGTCGCTGCCCAGCTGCGCGCCGCTGGTGCTGACCATGACCGGATCGACGACGAGGTTGGCGATGGGATGGCGGTCCAGCGCCGAGAGGATGGCTTCCACCACCTGCGGCGTCCCCAGCATGCCGGTCTTGGCCGCATCGATCCCGATGTCACTTGCCACGGCGTCGATCTGCGCGGCAACGATGTCGGGCGTGAGCGATTCCACCGCCGTCACGCCCAGCGTGTTCTGCGCGGTGATGGCCGTAATGGCCGACATGCCATAGCAGCCGAGCGCAGCAAACGTCTTCAGGTCGGCCTGGATGCCGGCGCCGCCGCCGCTGTCCGAACCGGCGATGGTGAGTACGCGCGGCACGTGCGAGGCAGGTGCGGCAAACGCAGCGAGGGTCGGGTCGGTGATCGTCATGTCGGTGCGAACGTTTGGGGGGTGTTCGCACTATAGCGCTACCGAAGCCGGATTGACGCGCGGGGCTCTGAAGCTGGAAGGCGAGGGTTTGTGGCGCAAGCGCGAGCCTCAGACCGTCGAACGCGACGGCTTTAGGCTCGAACGCCAGGCTCAAACAGTGGAACGTGACGGTTTTAGGCTCAAGCGCCAGGCTCAAACAGTGGAACGCGACAGTTTTAGGCTCGAACGCCAGGCTTAAACAGTGGAGCCCGACGGTTTTAGGCTCGAACGCCAGGCTTAAACAGTGGAGCCCGACAGTTTTAGGCTCAAGCGCGAGGCCCAAACAGTGGAACGCGACGGTTTCAGCCTTGCGCTCCGGCTGCGGGCGTGGCGGCGTCAGTCCATCAGGTCGGTGTAGTCGGCGGCGGCGTAGCGTTGGGCGCGTTCCCAGGGTGCGGCGGCCGGCGCGGGCAGCGTCGTCACGCGCGTGAGCTTGCGCTGCGAGCCGCTGGCGTTGCGCGATTCAACGCGGCGCGGGTATTGGCCGGCCACGTCCCATTCCACCGTGACGGTGCGCTCGCCCTGCGCAGCGCGGTAGGTTTGCACGCCGTTGCGCACCGGGCCGTCGGCGCGCATGCCCTTGAGTGCGGCCGGGTCGAGCAGGTGATAGGCCGTTGCCCACGAGCCGTCGAAGCCGATGTTGGAATATTCGGCCGGTTCCACGGCGTAGTTTTTCTGCTGCGATTCGCTGACGACGCGCACGGTCAGCGCGCCCTTCGCGTCGCGTTCGATCCAGCGCGGGGCGGTGTCGGTGTCGGCGTGTTTGTGGCCGGCGTGGGCGTTGGCGTGGTCATGCTCGGCGTGGGCCGATGCGGGCGGCAGTTCGCGCGCGATCCAGATGCGGTCGCCCTGGCGATAGACGCGTTCGGCAAAGCGGACGTCACGCTGGACGCCGTCGGTGCCGAGCGACGACATCTGGTGTTCGACACGCAGCGCCGTCAGCGCGGGTGCGGCAGTCGGGCCGGCGGCCAGTGCCGTGGCAGCGAACGCGCTGAACGCGAAGGCGAGCAAAGTTCGGGCAGATTGGGTCATGCGAAATCGATGCGGCAGAAAAACAAAAAAAAGCGCATGCCGATCACTTCGGCATGCGCGTGAATGGAAACGCAGGAATCAGAGGCCCATGGCCGTCTTGACCACGCCGAACACTTTCGTGTTGTCCAGCGTGCCCTTCAGCGGTGCGCTGCCCGGACCAGAGGAGAACAGCATCACATCCCCGCCGCCGTGCGTTTCCGAACCAGGCGTGCCGAGCTGCACCCCCACTTCCTGCAGATAATCGTCTGCTGCCGTGTCGACCGCGGCCAGGTTGTCGCGCGTGGCCTTGCGCGGCGTGCCGCCGTTGCCGAACACCAGCGTGGTGTACGGCTGGCCGTCGGCGGCCAGTTGCGGCTGTTTGGTCTTGATGTCGGTCGACAGGCCCAGGATCGGGTTGCCCTTGTGCGGGTAGCCGTTGATCGTCATGGTGTGGTCGTGGTCGGCCGTGACGACGATGAGCGTGTTCGACAGATCCACCGTGCCCAGCGCGCGCTTGATGGCTTCGTCAAACGCGCCTGCGTCTTCCAGTGCGCGCTTGGCATTGGTGCCGTGCAACGCATGGTCGATGCGGCCGCCTTCCACCATCAGGAAGTAGCCCTTGCCGTTTTTCTGCAGCACGCGGATGGCCTTCTCGGTCATGTCGGCCAGGCTGGGCTCGTCCACATTGTTCTTCTTGCGGTCCAGCTCGTAGTTCATGTGGTCCAGGTTGAACAAGCCGAGCAGCTTGTTCGTCGTGGCCGGGTTGACGGCGGTGAGCTGCGTGCTGGTGGTCACGTAGCTGTAACCGGCGGCCTGGAATTGGGCGGTCAGGTCGGTCGTGTCGGTGCGCTTGCTGCCCGTCGTGCCTTGCGGCAGGTAGTGACGGCGCCCGCCACCCAGCAGCACGTCCAGACCATCCTTGAGCGCAGCGTTGTACAGCGCGTTGCCCGGCGCGCCTTGCGCGGCGATCTGGTTCTCGCCGTCGCGGTGGCAGATGTGCGAATACGTGGCGGCCGGCGTGGCATGCGTCACGCGCGTGGTCGTGACCGCGCCCACCGACTTGCCGGCAGCCTTGGCCAGCTCAAGCAGCGTAACGGCCGGCGTGCCGTTGCCTGCCGGGCACGTGGAGTCGGAACCGCTCACGTAGCCCTTGCCCGTGGCGTCGCTGGCCTTGGTGTCGGCCGACATGGAGATGACCTCGTTGTTCATCTTCACGCCGGTCATGTACGCCGACATCGACGGGGCGCTGTCGGTGGTCTGCGCATCGTTGGAATACGTCTTGATGCGCGCCGTGCGCTTGAGCGATTCCATCGTCAGGCGGCCGGCTTCACCCACCTTGTAGATGCGCGTGGCGGTGACGGTGGTCGGGCCCATGCCGTCGCCCAGGAAGAAGATCACGTTCTTGGCTTCACCGGCGGCGTGCGCTTGGGCACAGGCACCTGCTGCCAGCGCCAGCAGGCTGGCCTGAATGACACGATTCGGGATACGGTTCGATTGCTTGTTCATGATGTGCCCTCTCCCTCTTACAGACCCACGGCCTGTTTGATGAGGCCGAAGACCTCGGTGTTGTCCATCGTGCCGGTAAAGCGCTCGGCGCCCAGGCCGCGTGCGCCGATGAAGACGTCGGTGCCGCCGTGCGTTTCGCCGCCCGGCGCGACCGGGATGACAGCTTCCTGGTGGTAGGTCTTGTCGTACACGGCAGCATCGGTCAGTGCGCCGCGCGTGGCCGGGCGGTTCTCGCCGGTGCCGAAGCCGATGATGGTGAACGGGTTGCCGCCCGTGTCGGTGGCGTTGGCGCCTGTCACGTAGTTCTTCAGCAGGCCCAGCACGCCGGGGTTGCTGTCGCTGGTCGGGCCCGTGCGCTTGGCGTAGCCGTTGAGCACCAGCGTGTGGTCGTGGTCAGCCGTGACGACGATCAGCGTGTTCTTCAGGCCCGGATCGATCGTGTTCAGCTTGTCGATCGCGCCGCGGATGGCTGAGTCGAACGCCACGGTGTCCTGCAGTGCCTTGCGGGCGGTGGTCTCGTGCAGCGCATGGTCGATGCGGCCGCCTTCCACCATCAGGAAGAAGCCCTTCTTCTTGGCGGCGAGCACGTCGATGGCCTTGTTGGTCATCTCACCCAGGCTCGGTTCCTTGCTCGGATCGCGGTCCAGGTCGTACGACATGTGGCTGCTGGTGAACAGGCCCACGACCTTGCCGTCGGTGGCTTGCAGCGTGTCGAACTCGGCCTTGTTGCTGGCGTAGCGATAGCCGCCGGCCTTGAGTTCAGCGATCAGGTCGCGGCCGTCGGTGCGGGCGCCGCCCGCGGTGCTCGGCTGGAAGTGCTTGCGCCCGCCGCCGAAGACGACGTCCACGCCGTCGCCCAGCGCGGTGTTGAAGCCCTTGCCTGCCGGCGTGAGCTGCGCGGCGATGGTGTTCTCGCCGTCGCGGTGGCAGATGTGCGAGTAGGTTGCAGCCGGCGTGGCGTGCGTGATGCGCGTGGTGGTGACCACGCCCGTGCCGTAGCCCGCGGCCTTCATCAGTTCGAGCAGCGTCGTGACGGGCTTGCCGTTGCCGCTCGGGCAGGTGCTGTCGGCGCCCGACAGATAGTCTTTGCCGCCCGCGTCATAGGCCATCGTGTCGGCCGACATGGAGATGACCTCGTTGTTCATCTTCACGCCGGTCATGTACGCCGACATCGACGGCGCCGAGTCGGTCACCTGCGCGTTGTTCGAGAACGTGCGCACGAAGCCGGTTTCCGGCAGCGTGTCCATGGTCAGCTCGCCGTCTTCGCCCACCTTGTAGATGCGTGCGGCGGTCATGGTGGTCAGGCCCATGCCGTCGCCCAGGAAGAACACGACGTTCTTGGTCGGGGTGGTGGCAGGCGTGCCGGCGTCCGGCGCGGCAGTGCCGGCGTTGCTGGACGTGCCGTCGCTGCCGCACGCAGCCATGGCCAGTGCAGCGGCCGCGGCGGCGGCGTACTTCGTGAGTTTATGGTTGTGCATCGTTGGCTCCCTGAACGATGCCCGGCACTTTGGTGGCCGCGTGTTGCAGGTCCGTGATGCGGCTGCGCCACTTGCTAACCCGATCGCAAGGTTCGAATGTGACAACGCCTTGACACCGCCGCGTGTGGGCCGGTACGCGCGAGACGATGGGGGGCCTCGTTGATTGCCTTGCCTATCTCCGGCCCGCCCCGGAGATACGTCTTGCTGTTGTTATGCGGCGGAAACCCGCCGCCGCTCGATGGCGGCCAACACCTCCCACGTGCGCGGGTCCACGTCGCTCCCCCCGAGCGACATCGACACGAACGCATCGATGGCATCGACAAAGCCCTTCACGAATGCCGGCGGATACGCGTGTTCCGAGAAGTAGGTGAGCTGCTCGCGCAGCACGCCCAGCCGGCATTGGCCGTGGGTACGCATGTCGGTGCGCGTGCGGCACAGAAACGCGCGCGCCGAGACTGCGCCGTCGAGGTAGAGGCGGTTCTTGGTCAACGACATGCGGCACCCCCCGATTGCGTGGGAAGCCAAGGGTGCCATGGGGGCGGGGAAGGGTAAGACGCGGGGCGATGCCCGCTGAGTGCGGTAGCCATGTGGCCTCCGGGGATAGGTAGAGGGAGGCTCGCCGCTCGCTGCGAAACGAGGGTGGCGGGCCTGACGACAGGGTTCGCAGACCGGCCTCCTATCCCAGCATTGCCGGCAGACCCGAAGGTCTCCCTGCCCGGCCCGCCATGAAAAGCATAGGCGTGCGCAAGCACCGGACATGAAAACGCCGCGCGAAAGGCGGCTGTCCGTCTGGGAAAAAAGAGGAGGAGATGGGCTGCGAAACCCGGTCACCGTTGAGGCGGTGACGGTGGGGATTATAGCGACGGGATCAACGTGCTCAGTTGTCATATTTCGCCAACTCCGCGAAATCAGCCGATTTGCCCAAGACAATTCATAGAAGCCACCGGCATCGCAAGAGTCGATGCATGTATAGGGGCGAATGACAAATCGAAACGGAGAAATGCGTTATGTGGAACGAATGGAGACCGTGCTGCACGGTGGAGGTCGAACCATGATGCGAAGAATTGCTGTTGTTGGTGACACGCTTCTGAATGGCGGAACGGTCCTGTCCTATGCGGGGCCTGCCTGCACCTTTGGAAATGCTGGTCACCAAGTCGCCCTGATTGGCGGCCAAGCCTACTGCGAGGTGTGCAAGAGCGTCGGCATCATTACCAAGGCGGGTGGCCCCCGCCGGATGAATTTCATGGGCGAAGTTGCTTTGGATGGTGACGAAGTGCTGTGCAAATGCCTGCATCCAAAGCGCATCGTTGCAGTGCTTGCAGGCGAAGCTTGGTATGAGGACATGGGCGGTGCGAGAGGTACGCACTATCAGTCAGGTGCTGATTTTGCCAATGCAGCACAGGCCAACTCACTTGGGCACTACGACCTGTTCTTTCATGCAAAGCACGAGCAGACAGGAAAAGACCTCTGCCACGTGGGTTACAGAATCACTCTTGAAGACGGCAGGCAATTTGTGGGCGTGACTGATGAGAATGGTTACACGTTGAACGTTGCCGCTGACAGAGCGCTTAACGCAAAAATCGAGATTCCATACTATGACAACAGCCCAACTGACACCTCAAGCGAATCAGAGCCCTGCGCTTGTTAGTGGAGGCAACGAATTAAGCGGTGCGCAATGGGTTGCTAGGTTTCCTGGAAGCGATAACACGTCAGCGCTGACGCCCGAATTCCGCCAATCAGTAGATCGCTTCATTGAGGCCATGCGAAATGCTGGCGCCACTATCAGGGTCTCGGCGACATATCGTCCGCCACAGCGCGCGTACTTGATGCATTGGTCATGGAAAATTGCCCATGGGACGCCTCCGTCGTCGGTCCCTCCAATGGATGGCGTTAACATCGAATGGGTGCATTCAACGCTGGAGGCGTCTGTGAGAGCCGCTCGGAATATGGTCAATGCATATGGTATGCAGCACCTTCAAATCCCTCCGGCCTTGGCAACTCGGCATACTCAACGCAAAGCCATTGATATGTCGATTTCGTGGACAGGCACATTGCTTATAGAAGATGCTTCAGGTGAAACCGTTACGATTGCCACAACCCCGAAAGACGGTATGAACGCCAAACTCAAGGAGGTAGGTCGCAGCTACAGCGTAATCAAATTCGTTGGCGGTGCAACCGACAAACCTCATTGGTCAACAGACGGACACTGACATGCACCGATTTCTGTTCCTTACGTTGCTTCTTATCAGTGCGGCGTGCTCTGCGACGCCTCCAACCTCCACCCATGTGGGGTATTTCTCTAACCAGAAGACTACAGCTACTACTGGTGACCCCCACAGCGAGGGCTATGCCGTCGACCTTTATCGAGAGGGATCGCACGTATTCGGCAAGTTCTACGTCTCAACCGGTATCGAGGCACCCAGTGGCCCTATCTACAACGCTAAGATCGATCTGTCGGCTCACACCGTTACCTTTGGTGCCAAGCTTTCGACTGGCTTCGAATTCACCCGAGATTCAGGCCCGCAAGGGCGGCCGGCTCGGGATGTGTTCGAGTTCCACGGGAAAATTTCACGCAGCACTTTAGAAGGCCGTCTCATCCACAAAAGTGGTTACGACCCAACAAGCGATATCCGGTCTGAGCACGTATTGCTGCGACGAGTCAACATCAATATGCCTTCTGTAGACTATGCCGAATGGTTAAAAGAGTCGGCAAACGCACCGGTTGATTGGTGAATCTGAGCCTCCCCAGATTTGCCGCAAGGCAGTGGCAGAACGAGCACCTATACGGGGCAACAGGGTCGCAGAACCGGTAGCCGCTTCCCAGCCCAAATCCGCAACAATCGCTATGCGGCGCAAACGTGCAGGCGTTCGATAGCGGCCAACACTTCCCACGTGCGCGGATTCGTCGCTCCCCTCGAGTGACATCGACAGGTACGCATTTGATGGCATTGATAAAGCCCTTCAAGAATGCCGATGGATACGCATGTTCCGAAAAGTAGATGAGCTGCTCGCGCTACCTCGCTCTTTGGCTCAGATGCGTTGAAGTATGAGAAAAATATTCGTATGGCTATTCGCGTCCCGCTATACCAACGAGAGTTTGATGCTCTGTGCTCATTGGCTTTCAACGTAGGAGACATTGCGAGGATTGCTCCCGGGCTCTGTCGAAAGATCAATTCAGGAGCCTACTCGGATGCAGCAAAAGAGTTCTTGGATATTACAAATGGCGGAATTTCCGGTCTTGTGAAGAGGCGGAGACAGGAACACGGCATGTATTTGAGTGGGAACTATGACTCTACACACTAGACTCAAGTGCATCTCGACAGCCATCGCAATCGTCGCGTTTTCATTGCTGTCTGCCATGGCGCATGCGAGCTGTGTGAGCGTGCTTGCCAGCGAACCCGATTATCAGGCTGCAACCGCACTCGCCTTCCCGTCGCCGGCAGCAGAAAACGAATTTCGCAGAGCACTGAGCGAACAAGCCGGTCTCAATCTGGAGGAGGCGAGAATTTTTTTTGACTGCCTCAAGATTGCTGCAATGCATGATGATGGAGACACGCTCAGCCAGCTCATCCGATACCCCTTACGTACCCATCTCTCCAAGAGAGAAATCATCATCCGTACTCCAGCGGCGTTCAAGAAGACCTACCCCATGATCTTCGATGCCAAAGTGAAGCACGCCATCGAAACGCAGCGATTCGAAGATCTGTTTGTCAGCTATCGAGGTTTGATGGTGGGGAGCGGTCAAGTTTGGATCAGCGGCATCGTCGATCCAACCTCTGGCAAGACGACCATCAAGATTATTGCCATCAACAATTAGCAGTCCATCTAGTCCGGCAGGTGCGGTCCCCAGCAGGGCGATTACGTGAAGGGATCGCCTTGCTTGACACCACGCCGTGTCGGGCCAGGCCTGTGATCGTGCGCGCACGTGCATGCGGAAAAAGCTCAATTGAACTGGTGGAAGTGCCACCCAAATCCGCTACAATCCAGCCCATTCCGAGGAGCGTTGCAACGGACCCCATCGTCTTGACGGGTGGCCGCCAGGCTCGGAAGTTCAAACGGCGCTCGCAGTATCGTGGCTGACACGATGGCGAGAACGCATCTATCCGGGGCCCCAGCATGGGCCCCGTCTCAGTGGTCCTCTCACCGCGTGCGGTCACCCTCTTTTCCGGAGTGATCCAATGAACGCTGTCACCGATCTGAAACACGATTACCTCGTCGCCGACATCAAGCTGGCCGACTGGGGCCGCAAGGAAATCGCCATTGCCGAGACGGAAATGCCCGGCTTGATGGCGATTCGCGACGAATTTGCTGCCAGCCAGCCGCTCAAGGGCGCGCGCATCGCCGGCTCGCTGCACATGACCATCCAGACCGCCGTGCTGATCGAGACGCTCAAGGCGCTCGGCGCCGACGTGCGCTGGGCCTCGTGCAACATCTTCTCGACGCAGGACCACGCCGCCGCGGCCATCGCCGCATCGGGCACGCCGGTGTTTGCGTTCAAGGGCGAGTCGCTCAAGGAATACTGGGACTTCACCCACCGCATCTTCGAATGGGCCGGCGGCGGCACACCGAACATGATCCTGGACGACGGTGGCGACGCAACGCTGCTGCTGCACCTGGGCGCACGCGCTGAGACAGACGCTTCCGTCATTGCCAAGCCGACCAGCGAAGAAGAGACCTTCCTGTTCGCGGCCATCAAGGAAAAGCTCGCGAAGGACGCGACCTTCTACAGCCGCAACCTCGACGCCATCAAGGGTGTGACCGAAGAAACCACCACGGGCGTGCATCGGCTGTACCAGATGGCCCAACGTGGCGAACTGCGCTTCCCGGCCATCAACGTGAACGACTCGGTCACCAAGAGCAAGTTCGACAACCTGTACGGTTGCCGTGAATCGCTGGTCGACGGCATCAAGCGCGCGACCGACGTGATGATCGCGGGCAAGGTGGCGATCGTGGCCGGCTACGGCGACGTGGGCAAGGGCTCGGCCCAGGCGCTGCGTGCGCTGTCGGCCCAGGTGTGGGTGACGGAAATCGACCCGATCTGCGCGCTGCAGGCCGCCATGGAAGGCTATCGCGTGGTGACGATGGACTACGCCGCCGAGCATGGCGACATCTTCGTCACCTGCACGGGCAACTACCACGTCATCACGCATGACCACATGGCCAAGATGAAGGACCAGGCCATCGTCTGCAACATCGGCCACTTCGACAACGAGATCGATATCGCGTCCGTTGAGAAGTACCAGTGGGAAGAGATCAAGCCGCAGGTCGATCACGTGATCTTCCCCGACGGCAAGAAGATCATCATCCTGGCCAAGGGCCGCCTGGTGAACCTCGGCTGCGCCACGGGCCACCCGTCGTACGTGATGAGCAGCTCGTTCGCCAACCAGACCATCGCGCAGATCGAGCTGTGGACGGAAGCGCAAAAGGGCTCGAACAAGTACCCGGTGGGCGTCTACACGCTGCCCAAGCATCTGGACGAGAAGGTCGCGCGCCTGCAACTCAAGAAGCTGAATGCGCAGCTGACCGAGCTGACCGACCAGCAAGCTGCATACATTGGCGTGAAGAAGGAAGGCCCGTACAAGGCTGACCACTACCGCTACTAAGCCGTACCCGCCGGCGGCATTCCCAGCCGCCGGCACTCAACCGAGGACTCCCCATGAGACTGCTCGCTGTCTGGGTCATCAACGCGCTGGCGTTGCTTCTTGTCGCCTATCTGCTCAAAGGCATCCACGTCAACGGCTTCGGCTCTGCGCTGATCGCGGCGCTCGTGCTGGGTCTCGTCAACACGCTGATCCGTCCGATCCTGGTGATCCTCACCCTGCCGGTGACGCTGCTCACGCTCGGGCTGTTCATCTTCATCATCAACGCGCTGCTGTTCCTGTTTGTCGGCAACCTGCTGGCAGGCTTTCAGGTGGCAAGTTTTGGCGCGGCGCTGTTGGGTTCCATCCTGTACAGCGTGATCTCGTGGCTGCTCTCGAGCCTGTTGTTGCGCGAGGCTTAAGGTTTCTGTGATGCAAGACCGTCAATTCAGTTTCGAATTCTTCCCGCCCAAGACGGCGGAAGGCGCCGAGAAGCTGCGCAATACGCGCGCGCAACTCTCGCCGCTCAAGCCGCGCTTCATCTCCGTGACGTTCGGCGCGGGCGGCACCACGCAACAGGGCACGCTCGACGCCGTGGTGGAAATTCAGCGCGAAGGCATCGAGGCGGCGCCGCACCTGTCGTGTGTCGGTTCGTCGCGCGAGAGCATTCGCGGCATCCTCAATACGTATCGCGAACACGGCATCCGCCGCATCGTGGCCCTGCGCGGCGACATGCCCTCGGGCATGGGCGAGATCGGTGAATTCCGCTTCGCCAACGAGCTGGTCGAGTTCATCCGTCAGGAAACCGGCAAGGCTTTCCACATCGAAGTGGCGGCGTATCCGGAATACCACCCGCAGTCGCGCTCGGCGCGGCACGATCTGGAGAACTTCGCCCGCAAGGTGAAGGCGGGTGCGGACTCCGCCATCACGCAGTACTTCTTCAACGCCGACGCGTATTTCCAGTTCGTTGACGACGCACGCAAGCTCGGCGTGGACGTTCCCATCGTGCCCGGCATCATGCCGATCACGAATTCGTCGCAGCTCATGCGCTTTTCCGAGATGTGCGGTGCGGAAGTGCCGCGCTGGATCGCCAAGCGCCTCGAGGGCTTCGGCGACGACCGTGAATCGATCCGCGCCTTCGGCCTGGACGTGGTGACAGCCATGTGCGACCGCCTGCTGCAAGGCGGCGCGCCGGGCCTGCACTTCTACACGCTCAACGCTGCCGGTTCCACGCGCGCCATCTGGCAGCGTCTGGGCCTGTAAAAAAGGCGCTAAGCAAGGGAGATCGTCATGGCAGCCGCACCCGATCCGCTGATCGCCTGGTTGCTTGACGAGCTTCGGCCGCTTGCCGCGCAAATCGGCGAGATCCGTGCCCGCCGGATGTTCAGCGGTGCGGCGCTGTACTACGACGACATCGTCTTTGCACTGGTGCTGCGCGGCACGTCTTACCTGCGCGTGGACGACCTCACGCGTGAACGTTTTCTCGCTGAAAAATGCACGCCGTTCAGTTACGAGCGCAACGGCCGCACCATTAGCATGACGGGCTATCTGAGCACGCCGGCAGAAGCGCTCGACGGTGGGCAGCCGTTGCGAGACTGGGCACGGCTGGGGATTGAAGCGGCGCTGCGGGATGCCAATGCAAAGGTGGCCAAGCCCAAACGTGCCGCGGCAAAGTCAGCCAAGACACCCAAGACAACGGCGACCCAAAAGGTCGCCGCCAATAAAGCACCCGCCAAGAAGGCCGCCGCAAAAAAAGCGACCAAGCGCTGAACGCTCAGTACAGCGTGGTCTTCAGCCGCTCCGGCAATTCGCGATCGTAGGCGTCGCCATCGAATGCGCCACCGCTGATGTGCTGCAGGATCTTGCCGGCGGTGGGCAGGGCCGGCTTGGTTTCCTGCGCGCCGCGCTCCCACAGCTTTGAACGCACCAGCGCCTTCGAACAGTGGAAGTACACCGTCTGCACCTGCACAAGGATCACGCAGCGCGGCAGCTTGTCCTGCACCGCAAATGACGCGAGCAATGCCGGGTCAGCCGAGAGGGTGGCCGTGCCGTTCACGCGTAACGTTTCACCCGCCCCCGGCACGATAAAGAGCACCGACACGCGCCCGTCTTCAACGATGTTGCGCAGGTTGTCGATGCGGTTGTTGCCGGGCCGATCGGGGATCGCCAGCGTGCGTTCATCAAGAATGCGCACGAAGCCCGGCGCGTCGCCCTTGGGCGAGGCATCTGTGCCTTGCGCGCCCACCGACGAAAGCACGATGAACGGCGACGCCTCCACGAACGCGCGGTAGTCGGCGTTCAGATGGTCGATCTCCTTGAGCAGCGAGCGCGGGTTCGGGGTGCCGTACACGGCCTCAAGGTCGGCAACGGTTTTCAGCGTGTAGGACATAGGCTTCCTGTGACGGATTAAAACGCGCCGCGCTCGGTGACGATGCAGTCGAGCGCGATGTCGTGCGATTGCGGTGCGATGGATTCCACGCGGTTCACTTCATACGCCACGCCAATGGTGCGTGGGCGGTGTCCGGCGGCATGCAGCGCAGCCAGCGTGCGATCGTAGAAGCCGCCGCCGTAGCCGATGCGATAGTGCTGCGCGTCAAAGCCCACGCAAGGGATCAGCAAGGCATCGGGCGTTTCCATCTCGCCCGAGCGGGGGATGGGGATGTTGTACGCGCCAGGCGTCATTTCACAATTGGGCGTCCATCGCCGAAACTGGAGGGGTGAACATTTGTCAGTCACTACGGGCAGCAGTGCATGGCGCGTGGCGTCGGCCGCCAACCAGTGGTCCAGCACGGTCAACGCATCGAACTCTCCCTGCGTTGGCCAGTAGGCGGCCAGGCGTTTGACGGGCAGTGCGTTCAGCAACTCCGCCAGGTGGTGCGCCAGCGTGGCATCGTGTGCAAGGCGATCGGGCAGCGCGGCGCGTGCATCGAGCAACATGGTGCGCAGCGTGCGGCGCGATTCGATTGGCGTGGTGGGATTGGCCGGATCGTGCGGGTTCCCTAAGGCTGGCATGGGATAATTCGGCGGACCTAACAGTGATTGGATGGGGCAGGAGATGACATTGAAGGCCAAGGCAGTATATCGCGCGGTCGCGCTGGCTTTTGCGGGCGTGGTGGGCATGAGTGTGGTCGGCCCGACGCCGTTGGCGGTGGCCGCCAAGCGCCAGGCGCCGCAAGGCATTCCGGCCAATCCGGACGATGCGTTTGTCGAGCTGCGCAACGCTGCGCGCCGCAACGATGTGTCGCGCAGCTGGGAGCTGGCCGACAGCCTCGCCGATTACCCGATCCAGTCTTACGTGCAGTATTTCCGCATCAAGCCGCAGCTGTTCGATGCCAGCGGCTATGCACGTACCGACGCACCGGAAGACGAGATCCGCCCGTTCCTGCAGCGCTACAAGGGCGAAGCGATTGCCGACCGGTTGCGCAACGACTGGCTGCTCGTGCTTGGCAAGAAGCGCGATTGGGCAACCTTCGATGCCGAATACCCCAACTTCGTCCTGAAGGACGATACGCAGGTCGAGTGCTATGCCCTGCTCTCGCGCGCGATGAAGGGCCAGAACGTGGCCGCCGATGCTCGCAACACGCTGTCGGACCCCAAGGGCTATGGCGAAGGCTGTGTCGACCTGATCGGCTATCTGGCGCAGTCGAAGCAGTTCACGCGTGCGGATGTGGCCTTTGCGGCTCGGCTGTCGCTTGAGCAGAACCTCGTCACGCAGGCCTCGCGCATTGCGGCGGTGCTGCCCGAGGGCGATCGCGTCGACAACGACACGCTGGCCAACGTGACGCGCATGGCGCGCAACGACCCGTCGCAGGCAACGGCGTATCTGCTGGCGCAAAGCGGCGGCCTGTCGCGCGAAGAACAGGGCGCGGGCTGGGGCGTGATCGGCCAGTACGCCGCCAAGAAGCAGACGCCCGATGCCTTGGATGCCTACCGCCGCCAGATGACGCTCGGCGGCGATGCCTACCTGTCGGATGATTCGCAGGAATGGCGTGTGCGCAGCGCCCTGCGCGCGGGTGACTGGAAGATGGTGCGCCAGGCCATTGAGAAAATGCGCCCGAGCCTGCGCGATCGTGATCCCGCCTGGGCGTACTGGTACGGCCGCGCGCTCAAAGCCGACAACCGCAACGACGAAGCCCGCCAGCAGTTCCAGTCGATTGCCGGGCAGTTCAACTTCTACGGCCAACTGGCACAGGAAGAACTCGGCCAGCGCATCACCGTGCCGCCGCGCACGACCGTGACCGACGCCGAGATCGACGTGATGGGCCGCAACCACCCAGGCTTTGGGCGTGCCAAGAAGCTGTACGACCTGAATCTGCGCTTCGAGGGCAACCGCGAGTGGAACTGGGAGCTGCGCAACATGAGCGACCGCGAACTGCTGGCCGCAGCGGAATATGGTCGCAAGCTTGGCTTGCTTGATCGCACCGTCAACTCGGCGGACAAGACCAAGACGGAGCACGACTTCTCGCTGCGCTTCCCGACACCGTACCTCAATGTGGTCCAACGCAACGCGGATGCCGTGGGCCTGGACATTGCCTGGGCCTACGGCCTGATCCGCCAGGAATCGCGCTTCATCATGGATGCGCGTTCGTCGGTGGGGGCCTCGGGCCTGATGCAGGTGATGCCGGAAACCGCCAAGCACATTGCCAAGAAGATCGGCCTGCCGGGGTTTCGCGTCTCGCAGATGAGCGACATCGATACCAACGTGCTGCTGGGTACGGCCTACCTGTCGATGATCCTGACCAACCTTGACAGCTCCATCACCCTGGCCACCGCCGGCTACAACGCGGGCCCGGGCCGCCCGAAACGCTGGCGCTCGACGCTCGCGCGCCCGGTGGAAGGCGCGATCTTCGCCGAGACGATCCCGTTCAACGAGACGCGCACGTATGTGAAAAACGTGCTGTCGAACGCGACGTACTACAGCGCGTTGCTGACCGGCCGTCCACAGTCGCTGAAGGACCGCCTGGGCAAGGTGGCGCCGGAATCCGTTACGCCGGACGACCTGCCGTAACTGCCGCATCGTCCTCCCGCTGTCACGCAACGCCCGCCGCAACGCGGGCGTTTTTCATGGGCGCGTGCGCTGGTTGGCGCACAGTAGTGCGGCGGGCAGCACGCCGCGCGTCGACATACCTTGGGGGCGATTGCATTCCGGATGTATTGTGGTGTTGCCCTTCCCGTCTTGGAGATGCCCCCCATGCAGCCCTCCAATCTGCTCGTCTTTGGCGGTACCGGTTTTATCGGTTCGCAATTGTTATCGCGGCTCGTGACGGAGACGTTTTCCGCGCCCGGCCTTCCCGAGGGCCGGATGATCGTGCCCACGCGCGATCCTGAGTCTGCCCGCGCGCACAGCCTCACGCTGCTGCCGCGTGTGGACGTGATGGATGCCGACATCTACGCCGACGACGCCCTCGAGGCACTCTTCCTCGCGCTCACCGAGCGCGGCGGCGAGCACTGTGCCGTCATCAACCTGGTCGGCACGCTGCAGGATGCGCGCGAGATGCCGTATGGCCCGCACTTCCAGCGCGTGCATGTCGACCTGCCCCGCCGCATCGTCGCCGCCTGCCGCCGCCATGGCGTGAACCGGCTGCTGCACATGAGCGCGTTGGGCGCCGACCCCGCGGGCCCCTCGATGTACCTGCGAAGCAAGGGCGACGGCGAGCGCGTGGTCATGAACAGCGATCTCGACTGGACGGTGTTTCGCCCCTCGGTGGTGTTCGGCCCGCAGGATCATTTCCTGAATCTGTTTGCGAGCATGCAGCGCATGGCGCCGTTCGTGCCGCTGGCCTGTGCCGATGCGCGCTTTCAGCCCGTGTATGTGGACGATGTGGCCGCCGCGTTCATCAACGCGCTCAAGAAGCCGGCGACGATCCGGCGCGCGTATCCGCTGGTCGGGCCGCGCGTCTACACGTTGGCGGAGCTGATGCGCTTTGCGGGGCGTGCCAGCGGCCACCCGCGCTGGATCGTGCCGCTTCCCGAAGGCCTGGGCCGCATGCAGGCCGCGCTACTCGAGCACCTGCCGGGGGCGCCGGTCTCACGGGACAACCTCGACTCCATGCGCGTGGACAGCGTCAGCATGGAACCGGTTGCGCCGGAACTCGGCATCCACCCGCTCGGCATGGAGGCGGTGATGCTGCCCGCGCTGGCCGGCCTTGGACCGGACCGAGGATTGCGTGCGGCACGCACACGGGTCCACCGCTAGACGCTACGGAAACCCGGGGTATTTGCCTCGTTTGTGAATCCGCTTCACAACCGTGGCCAATCCGTTTCATTTTGTGGCGGTGCAGCGCAAGGCTAGAATGATTCGTTCGCCTTCGCGCTGCCGCTCGCCGCTTCCGATACAACAAGACCAGAGCGCCCCGGCATTCCCGCGCGATGCTGGCGGGCTCCCACAACAATGCTGTGCACTCTCCAAGGACGGGAATCATGAAACTGGTCATCGGCAACAAGAACTATTCGTCGTGGTCGCTACGCCCGTGGCTGCTCGCCAAGCAGGCCGGTATTCCGTTCGAAGAGATCCGCGTGCGCCTGCAGAGTGAGACCTTTGCCGCCGACGTGGCACGTCATTCGCCGGCCGGCCGCGTGCCCGTGCTGGTGGACGGCGACATGAATGTGTGGGATTCGCTCGCCATCTGCGAGACGCTGGCCGAGCGCTTTCCGCGCGCGCAGCTGTGGCCGCAGGACCCGAAGGCGCGCGCGCACGCCCGCTCGATCTGCGCTGAAATGCACAGCGGCTTCACCAACCTGCGCAACAACATGCCGATGAACGTGACGGCCGTGCTGCCCGGCATGGGCTGGAACGTGGCCGTGCAGCGCGACATCGATCGCATTGCTGGCATGTGGACAGAGCTGCGCCAGAAATACGCATCGGAAGGTCCGTTCCTGTTCGGCCGCTTCACGGTGGCGGATGCGTTCTACGCGCCGGTGGTCAGCCGCTTCGCCACGTACGGTGTGCGTCTGCCGGAGGCCGCCAAGGCCTACGCCGATGACATCCTCAACCTGCCCGCCATGCAGGAGTGGATCGACGGTGCACGCGCCGAGCATGACTTCCTCGCCGATGACGAGCCGTACCGCACCGCGCCGGACGAAGACACGCTGGTCGCCGCCAATCAATGACGGAGCGCGCAACAAAGACCGAGGCCGTTGTCGATCCAGCCACGCACGGACTGGATGTGTATGCCGTGGGCGGCGCCATTCGTGATGCGCTGCTCGGGCTGCCGGTGCAAGATCAGGATTACGTGGTTGTCGGCGCCACGCCGCACGACATGGAAGCGCGTGGGTTCCGTGCCGTCGGCAAGGACTTTCCGGTGTTCCTGCACCCGGCAACGCATGCCGAATACGCGCTCGCTCGCACCGAGCGCAAGACGGCCGCCGGCTACAAGGGGTTCTCGGTCTACTACGCGCCGGACGTCACGCTCGAAGACGACCTCGTCCGCCGCGACCTGACCATCAACGCGATGGCACAAAGCGTGGCAGAAGACGGCGCACTGGTGGGTCCCGTCATCGATCCGTACGGTGGACAGGCCGACCTGGCCTCGCGCACGTTCCGGCATGTGTCCGATGCGTTCATGGAAGACCCGGTGCGCATCCTGCGCCTGGCGCGGTTTGCGGCGCGCTTTGCCGATTTTCATGTCGCGCCAGAAACCAACGCGTTGATGCAGCGCATGGTGCAGGCCGGCGAAGTCGATGCGCTGGTGCCCGAGCGCGTGTGGCAGGAAATCGCCCGCGGCCTGATGGAAGCCCATCCTCAGCGCATGTTCGCCGTGCTGCGCGACTGCGGTGCGCTGGTGCGCCTGCTGCCCGAACTTGACCGGCTGTGGGGCGTGCCGCAACGCGCCGACTACCACCCCGAAGTCGATACCGGCGTGCACACCATGATGGTGATCGAAATGGCCGCAGCGATGGCGACGTCGCTGCCGGTGCGCTTCGCCGCGCTGGTGCACGACCTCGGCAAGGGCACCACGCCAGACGACATCCTGCCGCGCCACATCGGCCACGAAGAGCGCAGCGTGCCGCTGATCGAAGCGGTGTGCCAACGCCTGCGCGTGCCGACCGATTGCCGCGAGCTGGCGCTGGTGGTTGCGCGCGAGCACGGCAACATCCACCGCTGCGATGGCTTTGATGCCGCAGCACTGGTGCGCCTGCTGGAGCGCTGCGATGCGCTGCGCAAGCCCGATCGTTTCCGTCAGGCCCTGCAGGCGTGCGAGGCGGACGCGCGCGGTCGTCTCGGGTTTGAAGATCGCAGCTATCCGCAGACGGAGCGTCTGCTGCGCGCGCTGGAGGCTGCGTCATCCATCGACGCGGGCGCCGTCGCCAAGCGCTATGCCGACAATCCGGCGCACATCAAACAAGCCGTGCATCAGGCCCGCATCGAGGCGGTCGCGCAGGCTGGCATCTAGGTGGCACCCAGGGCCGGCCATGCGGCCCGTGCTTACTCGAACGGCGTGTCGTTCGGGGTGGCGTACAGCGCCTTCAACTGATCGTTCATCGGGAAGTTGAAGTTCAGGTTCTTGGGCGGCACCGGCTTTTCAAACCACTTGGCGTAGAGCGTCTTGATCTCGCCGCTCTTCATCACGCCGATCATCGTGTCGTCCACCAGCGTCTTGAACTGAGGGTCGTCCTTGCGCAGCATGAAGCCGTAGGCCTCGAACGATTGCGGTGCGCCGGTCACGACCCAGTCGTCGGGCTTCTGTGCCAGCGTGCGCGCGCCGGCCAAAAGCACGTCGTCCATCATGAACGCCGCCACGCGGCCGCTCTGCAGCGTGAGGAACGATTCACCGTAATCCTTGCCGCTGATCAGGTTCATGTTCATCTTCTTCTCGTCGTTCATCTTGCGCAGGATGCGTTCGGACGTCGTGCCCGCGTTGGTGATGACCGACTTGCCCCGCAGGTCCGGGAAATCCTTCACGCCCGATTTCACGTTGGTCAGCAGGCGCGTGCCGGCGATGAAAAAGGTGGTCGAAAACGCCGTCTGCTGCTCGCGCGATTTCAGGTGCGTGGTCACGCCGCACTCCAGGTCCACCGAGCCGTTTTGTACCAGCGATGTCCGGTTCTGCGACGTCACCGGAATCTGCTTGACCTCCAGGTTGGGCTTGCCCGTCTTCTTCTTGACGGCGTCGATCACGCGGGAGCAGAGGTCTGCGGAGAAGCCGACGATCTCATTCTTGCTATCGCGGTAAGAAAACGGAATCGACGATTCGCGCACGCCGATCAGGATCGTGTTGTTGTCCTGGATCTTCTTGAGTGTGCCGTCGAGAGCCTGGGCGTGCGCGCTGATCGCGAGCAGGCTGGTCAGGGCCAGCGGGATGGATCGGATATAGCGGGTGGTCAAACGCATGCTTCCTCCAGTGGTTGTCGTGCGCGGCCTGTTGTGTTGCGGCCGTCTGTGCTTTGGCTTCGTGGTGATGAATGTGGAGCGTGTCAGCGTCCGAACCAGTGGCGCAGATCTGCGGCGCTGGCCAGCGGCCGATGCAGCGCGTCGAGGTGCCGTCGCAGGTTGGCGACGAGCGCCGCGTTGTCGGGCGCCGTGCTGCCGTCGGGCAGCGCCATGTTGTTTTCGAACCCCAGGCGCGCATGGCCGCCGAGCAGTGCTGCGCTGAGCGCGCATTCCGCTTCACGCGGGCCGAATGCGCACATCGCCCACGGCACGTTGGCGGTGAGGTCACCGCCGTCAGCCCACGCCTGCAGGAACGGCAACAGGTCGGACGGATCGGAACGCTGGCCCGTGCTGTAGCGGCCGAGCACGAACAGCACCCAGTGGGGTGTGTCGGGCAGCACGCCCCGCGCACGCAGGTCGCGGTAGCGCACCACGTCGTCGGCGGAATAGAGGATGTACTGGACGGCCGTGCGCGCGGCGGCAAGCTCACCCAAGAAACGCGCGGCTTGCGCTTCGTGCGCAGCATCGGGTGCCAGCTCGCGCAGCGCGGCGGAAATCGCTTCCGGCTGCAGCGCGCGCACCGATGCCATCTGCTGTTCGGGCGAGTAGATGCCGACGGCTTCGGTGGTGACTTGAATCACCAGCGCCTCGCCCACGGCTTGTTGTACGGCGGCGATGGCCGGGCGGTAGTCGTCCGGCTCCAGGCTGTGCATGCCGTCGGGACGGCGCACATGCAGATGCAGCATCGCAGCGCCGGCGTCCACGCATTGGCGTGCGCACGCGGCCAGTTCGTCGGGCGTGATCGGCAGTGCGGGGTGGTCGGCGTGCGTCTTGCGCGCGCCGTTGGGCGCCACGGCGATGGCGATGGGCTGGGTCACCATGCGGCCTCCAGTGAGGAGGCGGTGGCGGCGTCAACGGCATCGCCCAGGCGTTCGACGATGGCGTCGATGTCCTGCGCGCTGGCGATGAACGGCGGTGCCAGCAAGATGTGGTCGCCGCGCCGGCCGTCAATCGTGCCGCCCATCGGATAGACCATCAGGCCGCGCTGCATGGCTTCGGCCTTCACGCGTGCGTGCGTCTTGCGTGCAGGCGCCAGCGGCGCCTTGGTCGCGCGATCCGCCACCAGCTCCACGCCGACGAAGAGTCCGCGGCCGCGCACGTCACCCACGTGTGCGTGGTCGGCAAAGCGCGCACGCAGCGCCGCACGCAGTTGTTCGCCGCGCGCCTGCACGTTGGTGAGCAGGTTGTCTTCTGCGATCACCTTCTGGACTTCCAGTGCCGCCGCGCATGCCGTCGCGTGGCCAATGTAGGTGTGGCCATGCTGGAAGAAGCCGCTGCCGTTCGTGATCGCGTCGTAAATACGGCGATTCACCAGCGTCGCGCCGATCGGCTGATACCCGCCGCCCAGGCCCTTGGCAATGGTGACCATGTCAGGCACCACGCCGTCTTCCTCGCAGGCGAACAGGTAGCCGGTACGCCCCATGCCGGACATCACCTCATCGAGCAACAGCAGCACGCCGTGGCGGTCGCACACCGCGCGAATCTTGCGGAAGTAATCGCCCACCGGCGGCACCGCGCCGGCTGTGGCGCCCACCACCGTCTCGGCGACGAAGGCAGCGACATTTTCCGCGCCGAGTTCGATGATCTTCGCGTCCAGCTCATCGGCCAGACGCTGCACGTATTGCGCGTCGCTCTCACCATCCAGGCGCTCGCGATACGCAAAGCATGGCGATACATGGTGAGCAGGCACTAGCAGCGGCAGGAAGGGCTCTCGGCGCCATGCGTTACCGCCAATCGCCAGCGCGCCGAGCGTGTTGCCGTGATAGCTCTGGCGGCGCGCGATGAAGTACCGGCGCTGCTGCTGACCAACTTCAACGAAGTATTGGCGTGCGAGTTTTAGCGCGGCCTCAACCGCTTCGGAGCCGCCGGAGACGAAGTACACGTGATCCAGATCACCCGGCGCGGCAGCGGTCAGGCGCGCGGCCAGTTCTTCCGCCACGTCGGTCGTGAAGAACGACGTGTGCGCATACGCCAGCGCGCGCACCTGCTTGCAGATGGCGTCCACTACGCGCGGGTGGCCGTGGCCGAGACATGAAACGGCGGCACCGCCGCAGGCATCGAGATAGCGCTTGCCGTCGGAGTCGATGAGGGTCATGCCCTCGCCGCCGACAGCGGTGGGCAGCGTCTTGCGCGGGTCGCGGTGGAAGACGGAGGTGGCGGACGGTGTCATGGGCGGTCGGGAGGGGTCAACGTTGCGTGGGCGGCACGGCGACAGCCGCTTCACTGCGGCGGGCGTTGCGCACGTAGGCGGCTTGTTGCTTGAGCTGGGCGTCGCTGTCGGCCAGGTGGGCGAGCGCGGTTGGACCGGCGTGGCGGAACCATGTCATCAGCAGCGCATCGAGCAGCGCCAGCGGTGCGGCCAGCGAATGGAAGAACGACGGGATGACGACAGGCGCGACGAGCTGCTGCCACGCCAGCTCAGCGCCGGGGGCGATCGCGCTGTCGGTCACGTACACGAGGCGCGCACCGCGCGCATGAGCGTACTGCATCGCCTCGATGACCTCGCGCGTGTATGGATCGAACGTGACGGCCACCACGATGTCACCCTCGCCGCAAAAACGCAGCGGGTCGGCCAGCGTGTTGCCGCTGCCAGCGCAGAGCGTGACCTTGTCGTCGAACAGCTGGGCGGCGTAACCGAATGCATGCGTCAGCGCCAAGCAACTGCGCGCGCCCAGCAGATAGACCCGGCGCGCCTTGCAGAGGGCGGCGGCCACGGTGTCCAGCGTCCTAAGGTTGGCCGGTGAAAATGCCGTCTGCACGTGCGCGCCGATGGCCATGCCGATGCGCTCGGCCTCCGATGCACCTGCGGCATCGTTGCCTTCAAGCGCGCTGGCGCGGCCGGCAAACCCGTCGGCCTGCTGGCGCAGGTGGCTCACGCAGATGTCGCGCAGCGCGGCAAAGTCCTCAAAGCCCAGCGCGCGTGCCAGGCGCGAGAACGTGGCCGGCGGCAGATCGCAGCGGCGCGCCAGATCCCGCATCGAGAGCAGGGCGATGTCGCGCTGGTGCGTCTCAAGCAGCATAGCGGCGCGCTGCAATTGCGGAGACAGATCGCCGGCGCGGTCGCGCAGCGTCTGCATAAGCCCATCGAACGTCATGAGGTGATCGTGATGATTCAACTGTTTCGTAAACTACGAAACTGAAACAGTTGAGTCAAGGCCGGGTTCACCCTCGGGGCGGTGCACGCAAGCAAAACGGCCGCATCTCAGGGAGTGCGGCCGTGCCAGGCAAACAAAAACGGAGGCCGAAGCCTCCGTTGTGTATGTGATGCGTGTGTCTCAGGTTGCCGGTGTGTCGAGCTGTTCCATGCGGAGCTGGAAGAAGCCGGCGGCGATCAGGCCGAGCAGGCTCAGCGCCATGCTAGTGCAGGCCAGAATCATTACCGCGCCCAGCGACGAAACTCCGCTCATCAGGGGCGTGTGCATCAATGCCGACAAATTGCCGCCCACCCACATGGCCGCGATCAAGGCCATCAAACACGTCAGCGCTGCGGCATTGCGCAACCACGTCAACCGCGTCTTGCGGCTGATGCCGTCGAAAGCGTGGAAATGAAAGTGGTGGTGACCGGTGCCAACGAGTGCCATGGAGAATCTCCTTGTGCTTGCCGCTTGATAGCGTTGAGTCACTATACCGAGACCTGCGACAGTTTGGCGCAGTTTGCGTCGCTAGGTATACCCTAAGCTGCGCTGCGTCAAGAGCCTCTGGCACATTTTTTGTGAGTGCGACACTGCGCCGCAGATCCGCGGCTGGTGCGGCAAACAGGGAGATGGTGAGCGCGCAGGAATGGCGCCGCAGAAATGAAAAAAGACCTCGCGAAGAGGTCTTTTTTGTTGCCCTGCAAAATCGATCGATCTTGAAGTGCGAAGAATTTTGGTGGCCTGGGGCGGAATCGAACCACCGACACGCGGATTTTCAATCCGCTGCTCTACCAACTGAGCTACCGGGCCAAGCAAAGAAAGGCAAGTATGACAGGGTGAGTGCCCTGTCGTCAAGCACCTCCGAGCACTTTTGATGGTCAGGCGGCCGGTTCGCCCTTGTTGCGCGACAGTTCGACGCCCAGCTGCTTGAGCTTGCGGTACAGGTGGGTCCGCTCCAGGCCGGTCTTTTCTGCCACGCGCGTCATGCTGCCGCCTTCACGCTGCAGGTGGTATTCGAAGTAGGCGCGCTCAAACAGGTCGCGCGCTTCGCGCAGCGGCATGTCGAACGAGAACTGCATGCCGCCGCCTTCGGCTGCGCGGGTCGGCACGCCATTGATATCGGTGCGATCGAGCGCGGCAGGCGTACCCGCCACTGCGGCGTTGGGCACGGCGCCTGCGAGTCCCGCCGCCGGTGCGGCAGCCGGTGTCGCCGCGCGCGGCTTTTCCTTGCTGCGCGACAGGCCCTGCTCCACCGCCGTCAGCAGCTTCTGCAGTGCGATGGGCTTCTCCAGGAAATTCAGCGCGCCGATCTTGGTCGCCTCGACGGCGGTGTCGATGGTGGCGTGGCCCGACATCATGATGACGGGCATGGTCAGCAGACCTTGCGACGCCCATTCTTTGAGCAGCGTCACGCCGTCGGTATCCGGCATCCAGATATCGAGCAGGACGAGGTCGGGCGTTGCGTTCGCGCGGTATTCGCGCGCGCGCTGCGCGTTCTCGGCGACTTCAACAACGTGCCCTTCGTCTCCGAGGATTTCGGAGAGCAACTCCCGGATACCCATTTCGTCGTCGACAACGAGGATGGTGGCCATGCTTTTCCTCTATGTGCGGCGGGATTGCCGTCCGCGCTACGCGAGTTTTACGAACAGTATGGAAACCTGGGCGCCGACGGTGTCGGTACCCGATGTGCCCGATGTTGTGCTGGATTGGCGGTTGCGCAATTCGATGCGCGCCCCGTGCTCGTCCATGATTTTCTTCACCATGGCCAAGCCCAATCCCGTGCCCTTGGCTTTGGTCGTGACGTACGGCTCGAAGGCGCGGTTGAGGATGCGGGAAGAGAACCCGCCGCCGTTGTCCGCGATCGCAAGCCGCACGGCCTGCCGCCGCGCGCCCGAGGCGTCGTCGTATTCTACCGTGTCAGTTTGCAACATGACATGTGGAGCGGGTCGCCCGGCCGCTTCATTATCGGCCACGGCATCCTGCGCATTCTGCAGCAGGTTATGGATGACCTGGCGCAACTGCGTCGGGTCGCCCTTGATGAGCGGCAGATTGTCGCCCAGCTTGGCCTCGATGACGGGGTGATCGCGGCGGTCAGGGTGATCGATGCCGTACAGGTGCAGCACCTCGGCGGCAAGCGCGTTGAGGTCCAGCTCCTGCAGCATGGCCGGCGGCGTTCGGGCGTAGTCGCGGAAGTCATCGACCATGCGCTTCATCGCCGCCACCTGGTTGACGATGGTGGTGGCGCCGCGCCGCAGCACGTCGGCGTCGGCGTCCGACAGCTTGGGCGATAGCTTCATCTCCAGGCGCTCGGCCGAGAGCTGGATGGGCGTAAGCGGATTCTTGATCTCGTGCGCGAGGCGCCGCGCGACCTCGCCCCACGCGACCGAGCGCTGCGCCGAGATCACGTCGGAGATATCGTCGAACACCACCACGTAGCCGCGCTCGGTGCCGTGCGTGCCCGTCGATGGGCCGGGCAGGCGCGTGCCGCGCACCAGTAGCGTGAGGGGTTCGTCTTCGTCTTCGAGCGGAATCTCGACCTGCTTCTGCCAATGGGCTGCTGCGCCGCCGGCGGCTGTGCTCGCGTCTTGTTCGGCGAAGGCCTGTTCGACCACGGGGGCGAACGCGGCCACCGGCGTGATGCTGGTCAGCCCCTGGCCGACCCACGCGCCGAAAGGCTGTTTGAAGATGCGCTCGGCACCCGGGTTGGCAGTCAGCAGCACAAAGCGATGGTCGAACACGAAGACGCCCGCGGTCAGGTTGGTCAGCACGCTCTCAAGATAGGCCTTCGATTGCTCGAGTGCCGCGCGGTTTTGCTCCACGGCGCGGCGTGCGTCGGCCAGCTGCCGCGTCATCTGGTTGAACTGTTGGGTGAGCACACCCAGTTCGTCACGCGTATTCAGTTCCCGCTTGGGCGAGAGATCGCCCTCGGCCACTTCGCGCGTGCCTTGGAGCAGCATTAGCAGCGGCCGTGCCAGCTGCGCACCGAGCAGCAGCGCGAGCATCACCGCGATGAACACCGCCAGGAACAGCGTGAGCGTGAGGGTGCCGATGTACATCTTGCGCAGGCCCGTGCGGCCGAGCGCTTTCTCCTGGTATTCCTGATAGGCGCGCTGGACGGCGTCGGCATTGCGCGCAAGCGCCTGCGGCACCGGTTGCACGAGCTGCAGGAAGCGTTCGTCGCGGCCGCTCTCGCCGATCAGGCCGAAGCCGCGCGAGGTGCTGCTGCCATCTTCCGGCCGGCGGTCTGCCAGCAAACCGGTGCCGGCCCACTTGCGCGCCGGCGTGCCCAGCCCGAGACCCGGCTCTTCGCGGGACGACGTGCCCAGCGCCACCACCACATGCAGTTGGTACAGATCACTGCGGCGGCCGGTGTTGCGTGTCGCAGGTGTCGCAGGTGCTGAGGCGGCCGGCGCGGAGGCGCTATCGGTTTCGGTATCGCTGCCGCCTTCCAGGCTGGCATAGCCGCCCGGTGTGCGGGCCTGTTCGAGCACAGCTTGGTCGGGCAGGCTCGGGACGAGCGTGTCGTAGGTGTTTGACGCGGTGGCGATCACGCGGCCACTGGCCGTGAAGATGGTGGCCTCCTGTACGCCGAACTGCTCGCGCAATCGATTGAGCGTGATGGCCGTGGCCGAGGCGGACCCATCGCCCACCTGCTCCGCGATCAGGCGGCCCTTGTTCTGCAGATCGGCCAGCGCGGTGTCCATGGTGGAGCGGCCGAGGTTCAGGCCCGCCTCCAGCGCCGATTCGACCTTCACGTCGAACCACGACTCGATGCTGCGCGACACGAACTGCAGCGACACCAGATAGATCAGCACCCCCGGCAGCACACCCACCACGCCGAAAAACACGGCAAGCTTGGTCATCAACCGCGTGCCGAACTTGCCGCGCCGCGCGCGTAGCGCCAGCGCCAGCATCAGCCCGCCGATGATCACCACCAGCAGCACCCCGATGACGAGGTTGACCTTGTAGAGCAGGGTGAAATACCGGTCGAAGAACTCGGTGTTGGCCGAGGCGGCAGCCAGCAGCCCCACCAGCACGATCGCCAGAAAGACGATGGTGCCCGCCACCACCTGATAGAGCAGCCGCTTATAGCTGCGATCGAAGATCATTTGGCGGGTGCCAGCAGCGGGCCTGCGCTGGACGGGCCGGCGCTCATGCCCCAGCCAGGATTGGGCGACAGGCCCGACGCGCCGGAAGCCGGCGGCGAGGATGCCGGTGCGGTGGCCGGTGGCGCAACAGGCGCGGGCGCGGGCGCCGGCGGCGGCTCATTCGGCACCAGCAGGCTGAAGCGCTTCCATTCGGAGCTGAGATTCCAGTCGCGCGTGTTGACAGCGTTGATCTGGAACGGCTTGGGCAGCTGCGTCACGTCCAGGCGCATGCGCACTTCGGCCTGCACGGTTTCGCCGGCCTTGACGGCGCGCTGCTCGAACACGCGCCAACCACGCACGTGCTGCATGAAATCGACAGCGTCTTTCAGACGCGAGAACGGCACCTGCAGGCCGCCGGTCGATACGCGGTACTGGCGCGTGAGCGGGTGGTACGACAGCCGCACCACGCGCGTGGCGCTGATGGCATGGTCGTCAAACCAATACCAGCGCGGGCGGATCAGTTCGAATTCGACGAGGAAGTAGAGCGCGATCCCCTTGTTGACCGCGTCTTCGAGGTTGCTGGGCAGATCGAAATCGAAATCGGCCGAGAGGTTCCAGCCGCCGTCGGCGTATTCGAGCTGGGCTCGGTTGATTTCGATGGACTGTGCGGGCGCCGTGACGGGCCACCACAGGAACAGCATGCCCAATACGACCAGCCGTTGCAGAATCTGCCGGAACCGGGATTGCAGCAGCCGGATCGATGGGCGAAGGATGACAGTCACAACGGTCGGTGCATCAGGGCCGTTTCTGGAAAACCGCGTAAAAGAAGCCGTCGTGATCGAGCGGCAGGGGCGACGCGCCGGCGGTGAATCTGCTGGCCTGCGCTGCGTCGGGCGAGACCGGCAGCAACTGGCCGGGCGCGTGCAATCGTATCGCATCTTCCAGATGGCGTTCAAACCATCGGGCCTGGTCCTCACCTTCCGTCGGGAAAATCGAACAGGTGACATAAACCAGCTTGCCACCCGGCTTCAGGCATGCCCAGAGGGCGCGCACGATGTCTCGCTGCAGGCCGGCCAGCGCCTTGAGGTCGGCCGGCCGACGCAGCCAACGGATGTCCGGATGGCGTCGCACGATGCCGGCGGCCGAGCACGGCACATCGGCCAGGATGCGGTCGAACGGCTGGCCGTCCCACCAGGTGTCGGGTTTGGCCGCGTCGCCGATGCAGACGGTCGCGGTTTGGTGCAAGCGCGCGAGGTTTTCGCTGATACGCACGGCGCGCGCGGCATCCGACTCAAGCGCCGTCACGTCCAGGTGGTCTGCCAGCTCGAGCACATGCCCGGTCTTGCCGCCAGGTGCGGCGCAGGCGTCCAGCACGCGTTGCCCGGGCGCCACGTCGAGCAGCGTTGCGGCCAGTTGCGCACCCGCGTCCTGCACGGAGACATCGCCTTCGACAAAACCCGGCAGTTCGGAAACGGGGAGGGCGCGCGCAAGGCGTATGGCCTGTTCGCCGATGCGCTCGGCGTCGATGCCGGCTTCGGCCAGGCGAGCGAGATACGCGTCGAGGGCAATGCGGCGGGGGTTCACGCGCAGCACCATCGGTGGGCGGCGGTTGCCGGCTGCCAAGATGGTTTGCCACGCGTCGGGATAGGCGTTGCGTACGGCGTCGATCCACCACATCGGGTAGTTGGTGGCGGCCGACGGATCCGCCTGCATATCTGCGACCAGCGCAGTTTGCTCGCGCAGGAAGCGACGCAGCACGCCGTTGATCATGCCCTTGCCGTGCGAAAGCTTCGGGTCGGCCGAGGCGGCCGTGACGGTCTGATTGACGACGGTGAACGGCGCGTATGGCAGCGGATCGTCCAGCAATTGCGCGAGCGCTACGTGCAGCAGGTTGGCGGCGCCTTCGGCGGGCGGGCGCGGGATCAGCGTGCGGATCAGCCAGTCGGTGCTGCCAAGCCAGCGCGTGGCGCGGTACGCGAGATCCTGTACGGCGCCCCGCACCGGTGCGGGCTGGCCCTGGCACGCGGCATCGATGGCTTGGGGCAAAGCCGTGCCCTGCCGCAGCTTGCCCAGTGCAACAGCGGCAAGCGACAAGGCGTGGGCGAGGGAATCGGGCGGCAGGCGCATCGGGCAGCAGGAAAGCAGGCGAACAAAATGCAACGAGCCCGCGATGGGCGGGCTCGTGCGGACTGCGGAAGTATAAAGGAAGCGCCCGGCCGGGCTGCCGCTTTTACGTCGGATATTGCCCCGTCTGCGCCATCTGCATCAGGCGCGCGATGCGCTCCTCCGTGGCCGGGTGGGTGCTGAACAGGTTGGCCAGGCCGCCGCCGTGCAGCGGGTTCATGATCATCATTTGCGCGGTGGCCGGGTGGGCTTCGGCAGCGGCAAACGGAATGCCGGCCGCATAGCGGTGGATCTTGTCCAGCGCTGAGGCCAGCGCCTGCGGGTCGCCGCTGATGGTCGCGCCCCCGCGGTCGGCTTCGAACTCACGCGCGCGGGAAATCGCCATCTGGATCATGGCTGCCGCCAGCGGCGCCAGGATCGCCACCGCAATCCCGGCGATCGGGTTGGCCGGACGGCCTTCGCTGTCGCGCCCGCCAAAGAACACGGCAAAGTTGGCCAGCGCCGAGATCGCACCGGCCATCGTCGCCGAGATGGTCGAGATCAGGATGTCGCGGTGTTGCACGTGCGCCAGTTCGTGGGCCATCACGCCGCGCAGCTCGCGTTCCGACAGGATATTGAGGATGCCGGTCGTGGCCGCAACGGCGGCGTGCTCGGGGTTGCGGCCGGTGGCGAAGGCGTTGGGCTGCGCTTCGTCGATCAGGTAGACGCGCGGCATGGGCAGGCCGGCGCGGCCGGCAAGCTCGTGCACCATCCGATAGAACTGTGGCGCGCTGGTCTCGTTGACTTCCTGGGCGTTGTACATGCGCAGGACCAGCTTGTCGGAGAACCAGTACGAGAAGAAATTCATGCCCAGCGCGAACAGCAGCGCCAGCATCATCCCGCTGCGTCCGCCGATCATGCCGCCGATGACGATGAACAGCGCGGTGATCGCTGCCATCAGCATGAAGGTCTTGATCCAGTTGAACATGGGGGCGTGGCTCCTGTGGGTCTCGGGTTTTGTGAGTTGGTTAGATCGAGATAATCGCTGAAAATTCAAGGGTTTGCGCGGTACTTGCGCGATATTTCGCCGCAGATGACGCTTGACGCATCAACGGGTGGTGAACGCCAGCCGCGCGCCCAGGCCGATGAACGCGGTGCCGACCACCCGGTCGAGCCAACGCTTGATGCCCGGGTTGCCCGCCACGCTGCGCGTGACGCTGGCAGCCACCCACGCCACCAAGCTGTTCCAGATCGTCGACATGACGATGAACACCGCACCCAGCGCCAGGAATGCCAGCGCCTTGTGGCCGGCGTGCGGATCGACGAACTGCGGGAAGAACGACAGGAAGAACAGCACGACCTTCGGATTCAGCACGTTGGTAAGAAAACCCTGCGTGAACAGCGACTTGAGCGGACGCGCGCGCTTGGCGGCGAGGATTTTCGCTTCGTCGACCGGGGCGTCGTCGCGTTCGGGCGGCGCCAGCAACATGCGGCCGCCCAGGTAGATCAGGTACGCCGCGCCTACCACCTTGATGACCGTGAACGCCACGGTGGATGTCGCCAGCAGCGCCGTCAGCCCGAAGGCTACCGCCAGCACGTGCACGCAGCAGCCCGCCGAGACGCCCAGCGCCGACAGCAGCCCCGCCGCCCGTCCTTGCGAAACGCTGCGCCCGACGATATACGCCGTGTCGGGCCCTGGCGTCACATTCAGCAGAAACACAGCCAGCATGAAGAGCGGCAGATTGACGATGCCTAGCGCGGTCATGGCGAAATCCTCTTCTATATAGATAGGGCGGTTAGCCGCGCGACGCGAAGCGCTGGCCCGGCTGGATTGCCAGGCTCTGCAGGAATTCGCGTGCGGGCAGGCGCTTGCCGCCCGGCTTCTGCAACTGGGTCACGCGCAGCGCGCCGGCGCCGCAGGCGATGGTGATGCCGTTGGTGCCCGCGGCGAGCACCGTGCCGGGTTCGACATCTGCGGGCCGGTCGGCTAGCGCTTCCGCTTGCCAGAACTTGATCGTCACCCCATCCAGCGCAGCCGATGCGCCGGGAAACGGATTGAACGCATGCACCTGGCGCAGCAGCGCGGCGGCGTGGCGCGACCAGTCGAGCGCGGCTTCGTCCTTGGCGATTTTCTCTGCATACGTGACGCCTTCGGCCGGCTGCGGCGTAGCGTCCAGCTTGCCGTCTTGCGTCAACCTGGCGAGCGCCTCCACCACCATGCGTCCGCCCAGCGCGGCCAGCGTGTCGTGCAGCGTGCCGGTCGTGTCTGTCAGGCCGATGGGCACGCGCTCCATGGCAATCATGTCGCCGGTGTCCAGGCCCGCATCCATCTGCATGAGCGTGATGCCCGATTCGGCATCGCCCGCTTCGACAGCGCGATGGATGGGCGCGGCGCCACGCCAGCGCGGCAGCAGCGACGCGTGGATGTTGATGCAGCCAAAGCGCGGCAGGTCGAGTACTTCCTGCGGCAGGATCAGGCCATAGGCGGCAACGACCATCACGTCGGGGCGGGTGGCGGCCAGGGCGGCGATGGCTTCTGCGGCTTCCTGTGGATACTTGCCCGTCCGACGCAGCGACGGCGGCTGGAGGATCGGCGCGAACCCCTGCGTCACGGCGTACTGCTTGACGGGGCTCGACTGCAATTGCATGCCGCGCCCGGCCGGGCGATCCGGCTGGCTCAGCACGGCAACGACGGGAAAGCCGGCCTGGTGGATCGCCGCCAGGGCAATCTGCGCAAATTCAGGCGTGCCGGCGAACGCTACGCGAAGGGTGGACGTCATGGATGGAAACCGAAAACGAGGGGAAGCGCGCTACACGACAGCGTAGCGCATTGGGCTCAACGACGGCCGCGATGCGGGGTGTCGGTCAGCGGCACGATGGGCTCGGGCGACGGCAGCGCCTCGGACACGCCATTGCTGCGCCGCTGGAACAGCGAGAAGGTTTCGTTGGTGTCGCCCGGGCGGCTGCCGCGCCACACCATTTCCCAGTTGTTGCCGTGGGGGCGGCGTCGAGCGTGTTCCGGCCGTTTCTCGAGCACCAGTATCAGGTCGCAGGTACGTGCGGTCGGGTTGGGGCGGTGATCGTCGCCGGCGCCGCTGTGGCCCAGCAGCCATTTGACGGGGCGCACGCCCGTTTCGTAGTGCATCAGCGCGCGCTCGCTTTCGCCCATGCCACGCGTGGCCACGCAGATCTGCGCAGATTCGAGCACCGGCTTGATCGCCTGGAACAGCGGACGGTAGCTGCGGGCGTCGTCCACCCACGGCATCAGCAGGGTGCCGAGCAGGCCCCACACCATACCCAGGCCCGCCGCCCATGCCACCACGCCCGAGCGCGCCGGCCGCAGCCACACGCAGATCGCCCACAGTACCGTGATGCCTCCTGCCGCCAACACGGCGACCGGGTGGATCAGCATTTCATACGGCAACGGCAGCACGCGGCCCAGCATTTTGGCCAGCCAGCCCGGCAGCAATTGCCCGCCACTGGTAACGAGCGCGCCCCACACGGCCCAGACCACCAGCCCGAGCACCCCAAACAACGCCACCGCCGCGCCCCATGCACGCGCACGCCAAGCGGGTGCAATCAGCAGCAGCATCGGCGCACCCAGCAAGGCCAGCGCGGGTTGCAGCGGCATCAGATACACATCGCGCAGCACGGCCGAGCGCAGTACCACGGCAATCGTCGCCAGCACGAACAGCGCAACGACCAGGTGCCCCTGATACGGCAACAGCCACGCCGTACGCACCCCGTGCCCACGTTGCCGCACGAGCTTGTACAGCGACACGCCCAGCACGGCCAGCGCTGGCCATACCGCGGGCGTGCCGGTCAGGAAGATCGATCGGATGGTCGTCGTCAACGCCCCTTTCTCGCCGCCCAGATGTGAGAAGCCGAAGAAGCGGCCCAGGTTATTGACCCAGAACCATTCGATGAACAGGTCCGGCGATTCGCGCCAGAAGATGGCCGGCCAGATCACCAGCCAGGGCAGCGCAACCAGCACCGAGAGGCCATAGAAGCGCCATGCCTGGCGGTTGCGGAAATCCGGCAACAGTGCGATCGCCGCCAGCAGGGTGATCGCGAACAGCCCCGGCACGAGCACGCCCTTGCCCAGAAACGCGACCCCGATGCCCGTCCCGAACCACAGTGCGGGGCGCAGCACGTCGACGCCCTTTGCGCCCCCGGTTTCGCTTTCTTTGACGAAGCGCACGAGGCCGTACAGCGCGATCGCCGTGCCGGCCAGTTGCGGGACATCGGCAATGAACTTGTGGACATGCTCGACCAGCCCGATGCAGCCGGCAAACAGCAGCAGCGCGCCGAGTGCATAGTCGCGCAGCGCCGCCCCGCCGGCGTCGAGGCCGGCTTCGCGACGTGCGGCCAGCGTCAGTCCGGGCCGTCCGCGCGCGAGGTCTGCGCCGACGCGCAAGCGCCAGTCGCGCGCTTCGCTGCGCAGCAGGCGCGCCGTGCGCCAGACCGCCCAGCACGTCAGCGCCATCCAGAACAGTACGGCCACGCGCACGGCTTCGTGCGGCGGCATGTCGGGCAGCGCCAGCGCGGTCAGCGCGCCCGTCCAGTACATCAGCGGCGGCTTTTCGACGAACGGCTCGAAGGCGACGTTGGGGACGACCCAGTCGCCGCGCTCGATGATGTTGACGACGATGCCAAACGAATAGGGCTCGTCGGCCTTCCACGGTGCACGCCAGAACGTGCCCGCGACAAAATACGCGCACAGCATCAGCACGACGACGGCACGCCAATGCCGCACCAGCAGCGCAGGCAGGCGGCGCGGGCTGGCGTTCGTGCCTGCGTCAGCGGGAGCGATCGGCATCAGCGGGATGGAGCGAGGGTGCGCGTCGGCATCGGCAGGCATGGGAACACGTTCAACGCTGGGGCGCCGCGTCGCGTTGGTGCTTCTTGAGCTTGGAGCGGATGCGCGTTTGCTTGAGCGGCGAGAGGTATTCGACGAAGACCTTGCCCATCAGGTGATCCATCTCATGCTGGATGCACACCGCCAGCAGGTCGTCGGCCTCCAGCTCGAAGGTTTCGCCTTTCTCGTTCAGTGCGCGTACGCGCACGCGGGCCGGGCGGTCGACCTTGTCATAGATATCGGGCACCGACAGGCAGCCTTCGTCCCAGACCTTGTGCTCGTCACTCGCCCAGATGATCTCGGGGTTGATGAACACGCGCAGCTCGTCGCGCGACTCCGACACGTCGATGGTGATCACGCGCTCGTGCACGTCGACCTGCGTGGCGGCCAGGCCAACGCCCGGCGCCTCGTACATGGTCTCGGCCATGTCGGCCACCAGTTTGCGGATGCGGTCATCCACGGCGGCGACCGGTTTGGCGACTTTGTGCAGCCGCGGATCAGGGTATTGCAGGATATTCAGTAGGGCCATGATGCTTGGCAACAACGGTTGCAGAAGGCCACGCTAACGAGGGGTTGCCTTCAATTGCGATCGCTTGGAATGTCATGCAGAATCGGGGGCGCTATCCGCCACATGGCTTAGGAAAAAGCCTGACGAATGTTGGATGCCATACCCCTCTTGCTGCAGCGCAGAACTGCGTACAGCTGCGGCGGTGAGGCGTCGAACAGGCACGCGGACCACTCGCCGATTCTTCATAGAATAATGCGCCATCGTAACACACCGATGCTCTCTCAGCCCGCCATGCAAACTGCCACGAAAGCGCGCCAGCCTTACGTTTGCGCCCTATCGGCGGTTGCCGCGGCAGCGCTTTTCTGCATGGGCGCCGCGCACGCAGCCGAGCGCACTGTGACGCCGGCACAACAGGCGCAGGCCGCGACGGCTGCCCAAGCGGGCATCCCCGAATCCGAACTGTCCGCCACTGCGCCCGCGCAGTACACCGTGCGCCGTGGCGACACGCTGTGGGCAATCTCGGGCAAATACCTCAAGCGGCCCTATCGCTGGCCCGAACTGTGGGGCATGAACCGCGAGCAGATCCGCAACCCGCATCTGATCTATCCGGGCCAGATCCTGTATCTGCATCATGCCAATGGCCGCGCCTGGCTGTCGAGTTCGCCGGCGTCGGCGGATGGCAGTACGGTGCGCCTGTCGCCGCATACCCGCGTGTCGGGGCAGGATGGTGACGCCATCTCCAGCATTCCATCCGCCGCCATTGAGCCGTTCCTGACGCAGCCGATCGTGGTGGATGAGAAAACGCTGGCCACGCCGGCGCGCATCTTCTCGCTGCCCGAAGGCCGCGTCTATCTGGGCAGGGGCGAGAACGCCTACGCTCGCGGTCTCCCGGAAGGCGAAGGTGGCCAGGCCGGCACCGAATGGCAGGCGTATCGCCCGGTCCGGCCGCTCAAGGATCCGGTGACCGGCAACCTGCTCGGCTATGAAGCAGACTTCCTCGGCACACTGCGGGTGGTGCGCGCGGCCACCGGCCCGCAGGCGGTGACCAAGATGGAAGTGCTGTCGTCCAAGGAAGAAATGGGCGTCGGCTCGCAACTGATGCCACTGCCACCGCGCGTGCCGGTGCGCTATATGCCGCATGCACCGGAAGGCGACGTGCACGGCGCGGTCGCCAAGGTGACCGGTGGCGTGCGCTTTGGCGGCACCGACCAGGTGGTTGTGCTGAACATCGGTAGCCAGCAGGGGCTTGAGCCGGGTCACGTGCTTTCGCTGGCGCGCGCTGGCGCCGTCGTGAAGGACGCGACGGCCGGCAACGAGACCGTGCAACTGCCCGCCGAGCGTTACGGCCTGGCCTTCGTGTTCCGCGTGTTCCCGCACGTGGCCTATGCGCTGGTGACGGACGCATCGAACGCCGTGGAAGTGGGCGACAGCGTCAGCAACCCGATGTCGCCGCAACCCTGACCTACGCGCTACCGCAGTCCTCGATTTGACCGACGCCTCCCAGGTCGCGGCGCCCGCCGCGGCCGATTCCACTGCTTCCCTCTCTTGCACGCGCGATCCGGCCGAACTGGCTGCGTGGTTGCGTCTGACTGAGACCCCCGGCGTCGGGCCCGTCGCCGCGCGGCAGTTGCTGGCGGCCTTCGGGTTGCCGCAAGACATTTTCGTCCAGCCGTATGCCGCGCTCGCCAAGGTGCTGCCGGAGCGGCAAGCGCGCGCGGTGCTCGCCGAGCCCGACGAAGCGCTTGCAGCACTGATCGAGCGCACCGTCGCCTGGGTGAGCGAGCCTGGCAACGCCATCTTCACGCTGGCCGATCGTGGCTACCCGCCTCGCCTGCTCGAACTGCCGGACCCGCCGACCTTGCTGTACACCAAGGGCGATGCCTCGCTGCTGCGTGCAGCAGCGGTGGGCGTGGTGGGCGCGCGCAGCGCCACGGCGGCCGGCATCGACAACGCGCGGGCGTTTTCCCAAGCGCTGTCGGCGGCGAGCGTGACGGTCGTGTCAGGCTTGGCGCTCGGCATCGATGCGGCGGCGCATGAAGGCGCGCTGGCTGGCCCCGGCAGCACCATCGCAGTCGTGGGTACGGGGCTGGATATTGTTTACCCGGCCCGTAACCGGGCGCTGGCGCATCGCATTGCCGAGGCGGGCGTCATCATCTCCGAATACCCGCTGGGCATGGGCGCACGCGCTGAGAACTTTCCGCGCCGCAATCGCCTGATCTCGGGTTTGGCGCGCGGGCTGCTGGTGGTGGAAGCGGCTGCGCAGTCCGGCTCGCTCATCACTGCGCGGCTGGCGGCCGAGCAAGGGCGCGATGTGTTTGCGATTCCCGGGTCGATCCATTCGCCGCTGGCCAAGGGCTGCCATCTGCTGATCAAGCAAGGCGCCAAGCTGGTGGAAACCGCCGCCGATATCCTCGACGAACTCGGTTGGGGGCGTGCTGCTGCGCCGGCCAAACGCGCGACGCGTGCCGCCACGGTCGAGGCGTCCGCCGCGCCGGTTCCGGTCGCGCGTGCGACGCCAAGTGCGGCAGAAACCCTATTGCTCGACGCGCTCGGCTTTGATCCCGTCGATCTGGATACCTTGTGTGAGCGCACCGGCCAAGCTGCTGCCGCGCTGTCCGCACAGCTTCTGGCACTGGAGCTGGATGGCCGCATTGAGCGTCAGCCCGGCGGACGCTTCCTGCGGCTTCCGTGAAAGCGTGCCTACAATAGGCGCGACCCCTTCGTCACCCGGCTGATCGCTCAGCTCCGTTTTCATGCCACTGCTCTCGCCCGACACTGACGCCGCCACGCTGCACGCGCGCATCCGCGCCGAGCAACTGCTGGTGGCGTGCCTGTGCGCCGAGTGGTGCGGCACGTGCCGCAGCTATCGCAAGACCTTCACTGAACTCGCGGCGCGGCATCCGGAGTGCTGCTTCGTCTGGGTCGATGTGGAGGACCATGCCGATGCGCTGGGCGATTTCGACGTGGAAAACTTTCCGACCCTGCTGGTGCAGCGTGGGAGCGATGTGTTGTTTTTCGGCCCTGTCTTGCCACACGCGGGCGTTGTTGAGGGATTGCTTTCGCGTGATCTGGGCGTTGCTCTCGCAGTGCCAGCGGCCCCGGACTTGCGAGGCTGGCTGCTGGAATCGGCGTGATCGCGGGCCTTGACAACATGAAGAGATGCATGCGCCACTCTATTGCGCCTGAAAAGGAACCGCGCTTATGATTGGCGGCCAAATTTGGGGTCGACTGGTGATTGACGGCCCCCAAACGGGCACGCTGACAAGCGCCCGCGGCACTTGAAGTCGGCAGGCGTTGCCATAAGACTCTAAAAAAAACACGCGAACGGTCGCTATAGAAAAGCGACTTCTTCTTTACCCGATCACTTGCGATCGCCAGGATCCGCTCACATGTCCAAGGCTCTCATCATTGCCGAAAAACCGTCGGTCGCCGCTGATATCGCGCGCGCGCTGGGTGGCTTCACCAAGCACGACGAGTACTTTGAGAGCGACGAATACGTCCTCTCGTCGGCGGTTGGCCACTTGGTCGAGATTGCTGCCCCCGACGAATACGAAGTCAAGCGCGGGAAATGGAGCTTCGCCCATCTGCCGGTGATCCCGCCGCATTTCGATCTGCGCCCGATCGCCAAGTCGGAATCGCGCCTGAAGGTGCTGACGCGCCTGATCAAGCGCAAGGACGTGACCGGCCTGATCAACGCCTGTGACGCGGGGCGCGAAGGTGAATTGATCTTCCGCCTGATCGCCCAGCACGCGAATACCAAGCTGCCGGTGAAGCGCCTGTGGCTGCAGTCGATGACGCCGCAGTCTATCCGCGATGGCTTTGGCAAGCTGCGCAGCAATGAGGACATGATGCCGCTGGCGGACGCTGCACGCTGCCGCTCCGAGGCCGACTGGCTGGTCGGTATCAATGGCACGCGCGCCATGACCGCGTTCAACAGCAAGGGCGGCGGCTTCTTCCTGACCACTGTGGGCCGCGTGCAAACGCCTACGCTATCGATCGTGGTGGAGCGCGAAGAGAAGATCAAACGCTTCGTCCCGCGTGACTACTGGGAAGTGCGCGCCGAATTCATCGCCGCGGCCGGCCTGTACGAAGGCCGCTGGTTCGACCCGAAGTTCAAGAAGAACGAGTTCGACCCCGAGCAGCGCGATTCGCGCCTGTGGAGCGAGGCCGAAGCCAAGAGCATCGTTGCTGCGTGTCGCGACAAGCCCGGTTCGGTGACGGAAGAATCGAAGCCGTCGACGCAGATGTCGCCGGCGCTGTTCGACCTGACCAGCCTGCAGCGCGAGGCCAACGGGCGCTTCGGCTTCTCGGCCAAGAACACGCTGGGCCTGGCGCAGGCGCTGTATGAAAAGCACAAGGTGCTGACCTACCCGCGTACCGATTCGCGCGCGCTGCCCGAAGACTACATGGGCACGGTCAAGCAGACGCTGGACATGCTGGGTGAAAGCTCGCCCAACTATCTGACGCACGCGAAGAAGATCCTGGCCAACCAGTGGGTCAAGCCGAACAAGCGGATCTTCGACAACAGCAAGATCAGCGATCACTTCGCCATCATCCCGACGCTGCAGGCACCGAAGAACCTGTCGGAGCCGGAGCAGAAGCTGTACGACCTGGTGGTGCGCCGCTTCCTGGCGGTGTTCTTCCCGGCGGCCGAATACCAGGTCACTACGCGGATTACCGAGGTGGCCGGGCATCACTTCAAGACCGAAGGGAAGGTCCTGGTGAACCCGGGCTGGCTGGTCGTGTACGGCCGCGAGGCGCAGGGCGAAGATGCCAACCTGGTGCCCGTCGCCAAGGACGAGAAGGTCAAGACGGACAAAGTCGAGCCGGTCGGCCTCACCACCAAGCCGCCCGCACGCTACAACGAAGCGACGCTGCTCTCCGCCATGGAAGGCGCCGGTAAGCTGGTCGACGACGATGCGCTGCGCGAAGCCATGGCAGGCAAGGGGCTGGGCACGCCAGCCACGCGTGCAGCCATCATCGAAGGTCTGCTGACGGAAAAGTACCTCGTGCGCGAAGGGCGCGAGCTGATTCCGACTGCCAAAGCGTTTCAGCTGATGACGCTGCTGCGGGGCCTGGGCGTGGAAGAACTGACGCAGGCCGAATTGACCGGTGGCTGGGAACACAAGCTTTCGCTGATCGAACGCGGCCAACTGGAGCGCGACGAATTCATGCGCGAGATTGCGCAGATGACGCAGCAGATTGTCAAACGCGCCAAGGAATACGACAGCGACACCATCCCCGGCGACTATGCGACGCTGGCCACGCCGTGCCCGCAATGTGGCCACGTCGTCAAAGAAAACTACCGCCGCTTCGCCTGCAGCCACTGCGATTTCTCGATCAGCAAGATCCCGGGCGGGCGCCAGTTCGAGCTGGACGAGGTGGAAGAGCTGCTGATCAACAAGACCATCGGCCCGCTGCAGGGCTTCCGCAGCAAGATGGGCCGGCCGTTTGCAGCCATCCTCAAGCTGGCGCAGGAAGACGGTCACTGGAAGATGGAGTTCGACTTCGGCCAGAACGACGAAGACGATGGCGAGCCGGTCGATTTCTCCGGCCAGGAAAGCGTCGGCCACTGCCCGAAGTGCAACGGCAGCGTCTACGAGCACGGCCTGAAGTACGTGTGCGAGAACGCCGTGGCGCAGCCGAAGACCTGTGACTTCACCACCGGCAAAATCATCCTGCAGCAGGAGATCAGCCGCGAGCAGTTGGCCAAGCTGTTGAGCGAGGGCAAGACCGACCTGCTGACCGGCTTCAAGTCGGCGCGCACGGGCCGCAACTTCAAGGCGTTCCTGGTCAAGCAGCCGGACGGCAAGATCGGCTTCGAATTCGAGCCGCGCGGCGAAGGCAAGGGCAAGCCCGGCGCCAAGACCGCGGCGAAGAAGACGACGGCCGCGGCCAAGACGCCTGCTGCCAAGAAGGCGCCGGCCAAGACCGCAGGCAAGACGGCCTCCAAAAAGGCGCCGGCGCGCAAGAAAGCCACTGAAGCCGAGGCTGACGAAGAAAGCACCAGCGAAACCTGAGTGCGCTTTCGCAGGCACCAACGCAAACGGGAGGACGCTGTCCTCCCGTTTTGTTTTGGCGATGCGGTTTGCGTTTACGCGGCTTCGCTCAGGCCCCGGCCGGCGCGCGCCTCGCTGTGCTTGACCTCCATCGCCTGGGCCAGCATGTAATCGATGAACGTGCGTACCTTGGTCGGCAGGAACTTGCGGCTCGGGTACACGAGCGACAGCGACCGGTGCGGCAGCTTGTATTGCGGCAGCACGCGCACCAGCCGCCCGGACTCCAGATCCGGCCGCGCCATGTACGACGACAGAATCGCGATCCCCATGTCGGCGAGCACGGCGCGGTGCATCAGTTCGGCATTGCTGGTGACGAGCGAGGGCTGCACCGGCACCGAAATCGACTGGCCGTCGGCGGTGCTCATCTCCCACTCGTGACGCAGTTGCGGGTGCCACATGGCAATGACGCGGTGCTCGGCAATATCTTCGGCGCGCTGCGGTGTGGAATGCTGGCGGAGGTAGGCGGGGGTGGCTGCCATGACCATCTCGGCGGAGATCATGCGGCGCGCCACGAGGTGCGAACCCAGGCCGAGTTCCGAAACCATGATGCCGACGTCGCGGCCATCCTCGACGATGTCGATCGGGCGATCGGACAGCGCCACGTCAAACGTCACCTCGGGATAGAGCTGCTGGAAGCGCGCGAGCAACATCGGCAGCACGTGCAGCCCGAACATCACCGGGGCGACGATGCGCAGGCCACCGACCAGCGCCTGGCTGCGCGAGGTGGCTAGCGATTCCGCCTCGTCAATGTCGAGCAGGATCTGCGCGCAGCGCTGCAGGTAGGTTTCGCCCACGTCGGTCAGCGACAGGCTGCGCGTGGTGCGGTTGAGCAGGCGCGTACCGAGATGCGCCTCCAGATCGGCCACGTAGCGCGTGACCACGGCATTGCTCATCGACAGATGCTGGGCCGCCCGAGCGAAGCTGCCAAGCTCCACCACCTTGGAAAATACCCGCATCGACTGCAAACGATCCATTCCGGCCTCTCATTTGATTTGTTGTCAAAAATAGAACAAATCTGTCGTGACAGCAAATGTTTAATATTGGTGCAAGCAATTCACTGCCTAGTAGTGATCCTGGAATGTGAGCGCACGCTCATGTAAGAATGTCGACGCGGGTTGCATTTGCGATGTTTCATTGCCAGGGCTGCATATCCGACTTCTCACCGATTGACGCAACAGCAGATTTGCGCCGAGACTCTATACCGAACGGTAGATTTTTGTGGGATTCGTCTTGTGCGAGATCACGTTTGGCCAGAATTTTGGGTGGAACGCGGTTTTGCGCAAATCGGTGCGGCGGTGGTCAGACGGCTTCGCCATACTTGAACGATGGATGCCGCGAACCCTGACCCGCATGAGCGCCCCGCAACGAGGGCTGCCATCACGGCCGATGTGTCGCCCCGCGATGCCGGCGGCCGAGGAGACACCACATGACCATCCAGAACCGCGAACCGGTTAACTATCTGGCGGGCGAGATGCCGCTGCACCGGTATTGCGCCCACCATGCGCAGCAGACGCCCGAGCGCATCGCCCTGTTGTGGTACGGCCGCACGATCTGCTGGCGCGAGCTGGACCAAGCCTCGACGCGGCTCGCGGTGCAGTTGCAGCGGCTGGGCGTGACACGCGGCGATCGTGTTGCACTGTTTCTGCACAATTGTCCGCAAGCCATCGTGGCCCATCTGGCCACGGCCAAGCTGGGCGGCATCGTCGTGCCGTGCGGGCCGCTGTCGCGTCAGCACGAGCTGCGCGACCAACTGGCCGATTCCGGCGCCAAGATTCTGGTGGCGGCGGCTGATCTGATGCCGATTGTTGAGGCCGCGCGGCCGGGCACGTCGGTCACGACCGTCATCACCACGCGCTATGCCGATCTGCAGCCCTCGCAGCCTGCGTGCCGCAAGGCGCTGGCCGTGCCGCCCGAGCTGATTGCCGCCGATGCTTCGTCTGCGCCGCCGCTCAAGAACAAGCCGGGTGCCGCGCAGCTCGACCTGATGCAATTGATGGCTGAGCCCGTGGATGTGGCCGAGCGCAACGCCGTGGCTGCCATCCAGGTGAGTCTGGATGACGTCGCGCTGATGGTCTACACCTCCGGCACCACCGGCCGCCCGAAGGGCGCCATGCTCACGCACCGCAACGCGCTGTACAAGACGGCCGTCACAGTGCAGGTCAGCGGTATCCACGCCTCCGACGTCATGCTGGCAGTGGCGCCGCTGTCGCATATCGCCGGCATGCTGATGGGCATGAACGTGATGCTGTATTCCGGAGCGACGACCATCCTGCTCTATCGGTTCGATCCCCTGGCCGTGCTGCAGGCCATCGACCGCTACCGCGTGACACGCTGGTACAGCATGACGCCAATGAACCTGGCGGTCATGGCGCATCCGGACGCCGCGCAGTACCGTATGGAATCCTTGGTGGCCAATCCATGCACCAGCTTCGGTGTTACGCTGACCGAAGCCATTGCCGAGCGGTGGCGTGCCTTTGCCGGCCCGCAGTGCCGCATCTACGAAGCCGCCTATGGCCTGTCGGAAACCCACACTTGCGACGCCATCACGCCGGCCGGTATGCCGCGCTGGGGTTGGCACGGCAAGATCGTCCCGCAGACTGAGGTATGCATTGTCGACCCGCATACCGGCGCCGAACTCCCGCCAGGCCAGGCCGGCGAGATCACGATCCGCAGCCCTGGCGTGTTCCGCGGCTACTGGCAGCGCGACGAGGCCACGCGCGCCGTTCTGCACAACGGCTTTCTGCGCACCGGCGACATCGGCCAGGTTTCGCCCGACGGCTACCTGCAGTGGCAAGGCCGCATCAAGGAAATGATCAAGGTGTCGGGCTACAGCGTGTTTCCGGAGGAGGTCGAAGCGCTGCTGTCGCGCCACCCGGGCATCCGCCAAGTGGCCGTGACGCCCATTCCCGATCCCGACAAAGGCGAGGTCGTTTGCGCGCACGTGGTGCCGATGAGCGGCGTGACGCTCTCGGAAGCAGAGTTGATTGCCTGGTCGCGCGACAACATGGCGCCGTACAAGGTGCCGCGGCGCGTGAAGTTCCATGATGCGCTGCCCGCTACCGCGACGGGCAAGGTGCTGCGAAGGTTGCTGCGCGAAGAAGCCCTCGCCGCCTGAAAACAAAACGGCCGCCAGAATCTTGGCGGCCGTTTTGTCAGGTCTGCACGAAGCGTTTCTGTCGGGCGATGCTCATCAGGATGCCGATGCCCATGCCCAGCGTGACCAGCGCCGTCCCGCCATAACTGATGAGCGGCAGCGGCACCCCCACCACCGGCAGGATGCCGCTCACCATGCCCATGTTGACGAAGGCGTAGGTGAAAAAAATCAGCGTGATCGACCCGGCGAGCAGGCGCCCGAACAGCGTGCCCGCATTGGCCGCAATAAAGAGCCCCCGCAAGATCAGCAGCAGATACAGAAACAACAGGACACCGTTGCCCACCAGCCCGAACTCTTCCGAATACACCGCAAAGATGAAGTCGGTGTGCTTCTCGGGAATGAACTCCAGATGGGTTTGCGTGCCCTTCAGCCACCCTTTGCCCGTCACGCCGCCCGAGCCGATGGCAATGATCGACTGGATGGTGTGGAAGCCCTTTCCGAGCGGGTCGGTGGTCGGGTCGAGCAACGTGCACACGCGGTGTTGCTGGTAGTCGTGCAGGATCGGCCAGTTCACGCCCGGCGCACAGATGCGCGATTCGAACGACACCACCAGCGTGATCGCCGTGACAGCAATCACCAGCACCGGCACGATCAACCGCCATGACAGGCCGGCAAAGTAGATCACGTAGATGCCTGCCGCCAGCACCAGCAGCGCGGTGCCCAGGTCCGGCTGCTTGGCAATCAACCCCACGGGAATCAGCAGCAGCAAGGCTGCCGCCAGATAGTCATACCAGTGGATCACGCCCTCACGCTTCTGGAAGTACCACGCGAGCATGAGCGGCATGGCGATCTTCATGATCTCGGAAGGCTGTACCACCACGCCGATGTTGAGCCACCGCCGCGCGCCCTTGCGGATGAGCCCGAACGCCGCCACGCCAATCAACAGCGCCACGCCGACGGTGTAGAGCGGCACCGCAAAGCGCATCAGCGTTTGCTGCGGCAGGTTGGCGATGATCCACATCAGCACGAACGACAGCAGGATGTTGCGGACTTGGTCTTCCACCCGGCCCGGCATGTCGATGGCGGCCGAGTACAGCGCGATCAATCCCGTGCCGAGCAACAGGAAGACGATCAGCGCCAGCGGTCCATCGAAGCCGGTGAAGAGCGACTTGACGACATTGAATATGCGGCGCTTGTCCAATTTGTCCATGGCGAGATCCTCAAGCGCAAATATCAGGGTGCGGCCGGCGTGGAGGCCGGCTTTTGCGCGGGCTTCGGTGCCGGCTTGTTGCCCGGCTTGGCGTTCTTCACACCCTTTGCTGTGGTGGCCGGCGCCGGTGCCGGTGCGGCAGCGTTGCCACGTCCGCGCGGCGGCAGTTCGGGCGCCGGTTGCGCGTGCGACAGCGCTTGCAGCACCTGGGCGTCCAGCGTGGCCGGGGCGACAGCTTCGGCGCTGGTGCCGGCCTCGCGCAGGGCCGGCGCCACGAGGTCCGGCGACAGTGGCGGCACGCTGCGCGTGGCGCCCGTTGCCACCGACGACGCGGCCGGCGCCGAAGCGGCGGCCACAGCGCTGGCGGCAGGGGCTGCCACGCCCGAAGCGGCAGACACCCCGGACGCTACCTCTGCAGCCACCTGCGGCGCAGCTGTCGCGCTGGCGATGGTGGCCGTCTTGCCGGTCGAGAACACGCTCGGCGTGTCCACCGGCGGTTGCTGCTGGGGCTTCGGCGCGGTGGCGGCCAGTTCGGTGGGCCACTTGCCGGTCAGGTAATAGTCCATGACTGCACGCGCAATTGGTGCGGCCGATGCGGCACCAAAGCCGGCGTTCTCCACGATGAGTGCCAGCGCGATCTTCGGATGGTCGGCGGGGGCAAAGGCTTCGAACAGCGCGTGGTCACGCTTGTTTTCGGGAATGGCGTGGTGGTTGTACTTTTCGTTCTTGCCCAGCGAGTACACCTGGGCTGTACCGGTCTTGCCCGCCGATACGTACTGCGCACCGATGAAAGCCTTGGCCGCCGTGCCGGCTTGGTTCACGCCGACCATCGCACGCTTGATCACGTCGATGTTGGCCTGCTTGAGCGGGATCCGGTAGCTCTCGGTCGGCACTGTCAGCGAACGCGACTTGGACAGCGAATCTTCGACCGCCTTCACAAGGTGGGGCTTCATCACCACACCGTTGTTGGCCAGCGTCGATATCGCGTGCGCGAGTTGCAGGATCGTGAAGTTGTTGTAGCCCTGGCCGATGCCCAGCGAGATCGTTTCGCCGTCGTACCACTTCTGCTGCTCGGGGCGCTTGTAGGCTTTGCGCTTCCAGTCGGTGGACGGCAGGATGCCGGTGCGCTCGCCCTCGATGTCGATGCCCGTGACCTGCCCGAAGCCGAACGGCTTCATGAAATCGTGGATGGCATTGACGCCCATGTCGTTGGCGAGCCGGTAGTAATACGTGTCGCACGACGCCACGATGGAGCGGTACATGTCGACCCAGCCATGCCCGCCCGGCACGTCGTCGCGGAAGGTGTGGTTGCCCAGCGTGAACGAACCCGGATCGGCCATGCCCCACTGCGGCGTGCGCTTGCCCAGCTCCAGCGCGCCCAGCGCCATGAAAGGCTTGTACGTCGAGCCTGGCGGATACGTGCCGCGCAGCGGGCGGTTCAGTAGCGGCTTGTCCTGCGAGTTGTTCAGCTCGTTCCAGGTCGCGCTGTCGATACCTTCAATGAACAGGTTCGGATCGAACGTCGGCTTGGAGACGAAGGCCAGGATGTCGCCCGTCTCGGGTTCGATCGCCACCAGTGCGCCGCGGCGGTTGCCGAAGAGTTGCTCGGCCAGCCGCTGCAGGTTGATGTCGAGCGACAGGATCAGGTTGTTGCCCGGCGTTGCCTGCGAGGTCGACAGCGTGCGGATCGGCCGCCCGCCCGCGCTCACTTCCACCTCTTCGTAGCCGGTCAGGCCATGCAGCTCGGTCTCGTAGCTTTGCTCGATGCCGACCTTGCCGATGTATTCCGTGCCGCTGTAGTTGTTGGAATCCTTGCGCGGGTCGTACGCCACGCCGGGTTGGCTGTTGGCATCGCTCATGTTGTCGATGCGGTCCAGGTCGCGCTCGGAGATGCGGCCGATGTAGCCGATCACGTGCGACGCCGATTCGCCCAGCGGGTATTGGCGGAACAGCCGCGCATGCACGTCCACGCCCGGAAAGCGGAAGCGCTGCGCCGAGAAGCGCGCGACTTCCTGATCGGTCAGCTGGCTGCGGATCGGCAGGCTCTCGAAGCTGCGCGCATCCTCCATCAGACGCTTGAAGCGGCGGCGATCGCGTGGCTGGATATCGACCACCTGGGCAAGCTGGTCGATCGTGTTGTCCAGCGTGTCCTGCAGCTTGGACGGCGTGATCTCCAGCGTGTACGCCGAATAGTTGCGCGCCAGCACCACGCCGTTGCGGTCCATGATGATGCCGCGATTGGGCTCGATCGGCGCCACCGAGATGCGGTTGTCTTCCGCCTTGGCCGAGTACTGCTCGTGCTTGATCTCCTGCAGCCAGAAGAAACGCGCCAGCAGCAGCCCGAAGCAGACGAGCACGAACAGGGCGGCCGCCGCCAGCCGCAGGCGGAAGCGCGACAGCTCCTGTTCGACGTTGCGGATTTCGGTCATGCCTGGTGAATGCGAGTAGCGGGGCGCGTCAAGTCGGCCGCCTTAGATGGGCCGAGTTTCATCAACGCTCTCCGGGCGGCGCTGCGGCGCGAGCAGGAACGCGTTTGCGAACGGCCACAGGACCGCTTCGATCAGCGGCGGCAGGATGACCTGCCAGTCCGGCAGGTGTGCGCCCATCAGCAGGCGGATGACGATCGGTACGGCGTGTGCAAGTACCAGCAGCGGCAACACATGCAGCGCCTGCGACAGCACTGAGAACCACAGCACGCGCCGGTGAATCGTGATCGCAAAGTACGACAGCATCGTATAGGCCATCGCGTGTTCGCCAAGCAGACGCGCTTCGTGCACGTCCATCAAGAGGCCCAGCAGGAAGGCCACCACCATGCCCACGCGGCGCGGCTGATGGATGTTCCAGAACACCAGCACCAGTGCCACCAGATCGGGAATCCACTGCATGTGGCCCCACGGCATCAGGTTGAACAGGAACGCCAGCACGAAGCTGAAGGCGATGAAGCCGGGGTTGACCGGGCGCAGCAGGTATTGGGGCGAGTTCATGATCGATGGCCTCGCTTCAGCGTTTTTGCGCTGAATCGGTATCCAGCGGATTGCCGTCGGCATCGGTCGGGCGCGGCGGCGGGGTGTTCTCTTCAGGCGTGGGCGCAGGCCCTGGCACATTGGCTTCGGCGGCGGCGCGTGCGGCGCGGTCCTTCTCTTCGCGTGCGTCGCGGGCAGCGTTCTTGCCCTTGGGCGCAGGCGCGGGCGACAGATCCGTCGGCGGCGGGAAGCCCGATTCGTACTTCACGATCAGCAAGTGCCGGTTGCTGCGGATGCCGGCCACCGGCTCGCAGATCACACGCGAGAACGCCGTGTCGGCCTTGCGCTCGATTTGCGAAATGCGCGCCACCGGCAGGCCCGCCGGATAGACGCCGTCCAGCCCCGAGGTCACCAGCAGGTCGCCCTGTTGCAAATCGGCCGAAGCGGCCATGAAGCGCAGATCCAGCGCACCCGGTCGGGCACCGCCAAAGGCCACGCTGCGCAGGCCGTTGCGCACGACCTCCACCGGGATCGCCTGGTCCTTGTCGGTCAGCAGCGTGACTTGCGATTCGAACAGCGACACGCGCGTCACCTGGCCGACCACGCCACGGTCATCGATGACCGGGTAGCCCGCGCGCACGCCGTCCTTGGAGCCGCGATCGATCACGATGCGCTGCGTATAAGGGTCGCGTGCTTCGTAGAGGACTTCCGCCGCCACCGTGGGCACTGCCGCGTGCTGCTTCAGATTGAGCAGCGTGCGCAGATTGCGGTTTTCGGCTTCGAGCTGCGAGGCGCGCAGCGATTGCTGCGCCTGGGCAACGGCCGATTCGCGCAGGTTACGGTTATCAACGGCCAGCTTGGTGGACGATTGCGTGTAATCGAGCGCCGCGCGTGCCGTATCGCGCGGAATCAGCACCAGGCGCTCGACGGGGTACAGGATGACCGACACGACTTGCCGGACCACGCCCAGCACGGACATGCGGGCATCGATCACCAGCAACGCAAGCGCAAGCGCGAGCAAGGCGACCAGCCGCGCGGTGGCGGACGGGCCCTGCTTGAAGAGGGGCGGCGGGGAGTAATCCATGACCCGGACGCTTCAAATGGGCACGGCAGACGCGTGACGGTCAACGTCAAGGTCAACGGCCTGCCGGCAGCAGATTGGGTGTGGCGCTGGTGCGGTGCCGAAGCCCTGGGTGGGCGGAGCACGGCGCACCGGCGCGAGACGCATTTCAGCGGTCCGCGAAGGCCGTTGGCGTGACCACAACGGTGGCCACAACAGCGGAACGCGGATCGGCGTGGTGCATGGTCCCGTTATTCGTACGAGAAGATGCTGCCGAGCTTGTCCATGCGCTCGAGCGCCATGCCCGAGCCGCGCACCACGCAAGTCAGCGGATCTTCGGCCACCAGCACCGGCAGGCCGGTTTCTTCGGCCAGCAGGCGGTCGAGGTCGCGCAGCAGCGCGCCGCCGCCCGTGAGCATCATGCCGCGCTCGGCAATGTCGGCGCCCAGTTCCGGCGGGGTTTGTTCCAGCGCGATCTTCACCGACGACACGATCTGGTTCAGCGGGTCGGTCAGTGCTTCCAGGATTTCGTTGGACGACACCGTGAAGGCACGCGGAATGCCTTCCGACAGGTTGCGGCCCTTCACTTCCATTTCGCGCACTTCCGAGCCCGGGAAGGCCGAGCCGATTTCCTTCTTGATGGCTTCGGCCGTCTGTTCGCCGATCAACATGCCGTAGTTGCGGCGGATGTAGTTGACGATGGCCTCGTCGAACTTGTCACCGCCCACACGGACGCTGCCCTTGTAGACCATGCCGCCCAGCGAGATGATGCCCACCTCGGTGGTGCCGCCGCCAATGTCCACCACCATCGAACCCGACGGCTCCGACACCGGCAGGCCGGCGCCAATGGCAGCGGCCATCGGCTCTTCAATCAGGTACACCTGCGAAGCCCCCGCGCCCAGCGCCGACTCACGGATGGCGCGGCGCTCGACCTGGGTCGAACCGCACGGCACGCAGATGATGATGCGCGGGCTCGGGCGCAGCAGCTTGGTGTCGTGCACCATCTTGATGAACTGCTTGAGCATCTGCTCGGTGACGGTGAAGTCGGCGATCACGCCATCTTTCATCGGGCGGATCGCCTCGATATTGCCAGGCACCTTGCCCAGCATCTGCTTGGCTTCCTTACCGACGGCCTGGATGGTTTTCTTGGCGTTCGGGCCACCTTCCTGGCGAATGGCCACCACCGACGGCTCGTCAAGGACGATGCCCTTGTCGCGGACGTAGATCAGGGTGTTGGCGGTGCCGAGGTCGATCGCGAGATCGTTGGAGAAATAGCTGCGCAAAAAGCCGAACATCGAATGAATCCTGTTTTTCGAGTCATGGGCGGCCCAGCAGCAGGATTGCGGTGCAACGGCTGCACCAACGCGCGGACGTCGCAAGGGCATGCCATGCGGTCCGATCCTGCTACTGCGCTCCCGGGAATGTCGCGGGCTCCGTGGTGGTCGACGGTGGGGTGCCGTGGCACTGGCCATCCTGCCGAGGCTGGGCCGCCCGGAGAGGGGGCCCCCAAGGAACCTTTGATTAAGTGTCGCCTGATGCTGACGGTGCGACTGCCGGGAGGTTCCCGGGGTACTTAATCAGAGGGTCCGTGACTGCACGAAGTCGCCTGCTGACTTAGAAATTTAGTCGGCAATCATACCTTATAATTCGGGCGTTTCGCGGGCGTTTGGCGCCAAAATTGCGGCAGATCGGCGCTGTCGGGGGCCAACCTGAGCGCACCTTGCGCGCAGTAGCCGTCGCTTGCCGTACGTTGCCCGCCCGCCGCTGCACTCACTGACCCACTCCGATGGCACTCGAACTCTCCGACGTCAAACGCATCGCCCATCTCGCCCGTATCGAAGTCTCCGAAGGCGAAGCGGCGCAGACCCTTACCCAGCTCAACCAGTTTTTCTCGCTGGTCGAACAGATGCAGGCCGTGGACACCACCGGCATTGAGCCGATGGCCCACCCGATCGAGCAGGTTCAAGCGCAAGCCCAGCGTCTGCGCGACGATGCCGTCACCGAGGCCGACCGCCGCGCGGACTACCAGCAATGCGCGCCGGCCACCGAGGCCGGCCTGTACCTCGTGCCCAAAGTGATCGAGTAACCCGCGTAAACGGCGCGTCTGCGCCTGCCTTGAGCCCACTCCATTCGACGTCGCCGGCCGCTGCCGGCAGCCCATCCGAACGTATTCGATGACCGCATCCACGATCAAAGCCCTGTCCGCCCAACTCGCCGCCAAGGAGGTTTCGGCGGAGGAACTGGCGCGCCACTACCTGTCGCGCATCGAGGCCGGGGCGCACCTCAACGCCTTTACCCATGTCGACCCCGAGGCAACGCTTGCCCAGGCGCAGGCGGCCGACGCTCGCATTGCAGCCGGTAACGCGGCGCCGTTGACTGGTGTGCCGATCGCGCACAAGGACGTGTTCGTCACGCGCGGCTGGCGTGCCACGGCGGGTTCCAAGATGCTCGGCAACTACGTCAGCCCGTTTGACGCCACCGTGGTCGAGCGCCTGGGCGCTGCCGGCATGGTGACGCTGGGCAAGACCAACATGGACGAATTTGCCATGGGCTCGTCCAATGAGAACTCGGCGTTCGGCGCGGTCAAGAACCCGTGGAACCTCGAGCACGTGCCGGGCGGTTCGTCGGGCGGCTCGGCTGCGGCGGTGGCGGCCGATCTGGCGCCTGCTGCAACAGGGACCGACACGGGCGGTTCGATCCGTCAGCCGGCATCGTTCTCGGGCATCACGGGCATCAAGCCGACGTACGGCCGCGTGTCGCGCTACGGCATGATCGCCTTCGCCTCGTCGCTGGACCAGGGCGGCCCGATGGCGCGCACGGCTGAAGACTGCGCGCTGCTGCTGTCTGCCATGGCCGGCTTTGACCCGCGCGATTCCACCAGCCTGGAACCTGGCCGCGGTGGCGACGTGGAAGACTTCGGCCGCCTGCTCGGCCAGCCGCTGCAAGGCGCCGATGCCGCGCGCCCGCTGGCCGGCCTGCGCATCGGTCTGCCCAAGGAGTACTTCGGCGTTGGCCTGGCCGATGACGTGCGCACCACGGTGCGCGCTGCCCTGGCCGAGCTGGAAAAGCTCGGCGCTACGCTGGTTGACATCAGCCTGCCTAAGACCGAACTGTCGATCCCGACGTATTACGTGATCGCGCCGGCCGAGGCGTCGTCCAACCTGTCACGTTTTGACGGTGTGCGTTACGGCCACCGCGCGGCGGAATACCGCGATCTGGCCGACATGTACCGCAAGTCCCGCGCTGAAGGTTTTGGCTGGGAGGTCAAGCGCCGCATCCTGGTGGGCGCCTATGTGCTGTCCCACGGGTATTACGACGCCTACTACCTGCAGGCGCAGAAAATCCGCCGGATCATCGCGCAGGATTTCCAGAACGTGCTGGCCGGTGCCAACCGTCAGTGCGACGTGATCATGGGCCCCGTGGCCCCGACCGTCGCCTGGAAACTCGGCGAGAAGACGAGCGACCCCGTGCAGATGTACCTGGCCGACATCTTCACGCTGTCGACCAGCCTGGCTGGCCTGCCGGGCATGAGCGTGCCGGCCGGTTTTGGCGCAAACGGTCTCCCGGTTGGCTTGCAGATCATCGGCAACTATTTTGAAGAGGCACGCATGCTGCAGATTGCGCATGCGTTTCAACAGGCGACCGATTGGCACAACCGCCAGCCGGCGGCCTGAGGCCTGTTCCGACGGACCCGCTCCATGCAGGAGGCTCGCATGAACCACCGCATCCGCACTGCACTCGGGCTCGCGCTTGCCGCCGGCCTGCTGGCGGCGTGCGTGCCGATTCCGCTGCCGTCTCTGCCGTCTCTGCCGGGCATCAGCCGCCCATCTGGGACAAAGGCCCCGCCGATTGCCGACCGCACCATCAACATCAACGGCTACTGCAACCAGACCGAGGAAGACGGCTTCCGGGAACAGGCAACCCTGACGGTGGCAGACAACAACGTCAACGCGTTGCAGTGGCAGTTGTGGGTCGGCCGGCGCGGCTCGTGCCGCTTCGACCTGTCGACCTTCCAGCAGACCAAGCGCAGTCCGAGCATCGAGCTGCGCGAGCGCTACGGCAAATGCGAACTGATGGTCTGGCAGGACCCGCGCCGCGTGACGCTGGCACACGCCAACTGCGAAGCGCATTGCACACCCGGGATCTACGAAGAAGCGTGGCCGGTGATGTTCGACCCGCAAACGGGCCAATGCGCCCGGAATGCCCGGTGATGCGGACATCGCTTCGTGTGCTGGCGGCGCTGGCCGGCGCCCTGGCGCTGCACGCCGTCGCGCAACCGACGCCGGACGCCGAAGGCGCCCTGCCTGATATGCCGGCGGCGCGTGCGCCGTCCTCGGCAGAACTGGGCGTGCAGACGGTGGAGGTTCCGCGTGCGTTCATGAAAGACGCCGAGGATGCACCGCAAACGCTGACCGCCTACTGGGTCGCACCGCCCGTCAAGGCGCCCGCAACCGGCACGCCGGTGGTCATCGCGCTACACGGCTGCAGTGGCCTCTATACGCAGGCCGGTGCGGATGCCAAGGCTCTGGGCTCGCGGTATCGCGGTTATGCGCAATGGCTGGGCGCGCGCGGTTACGCGGTGGTGTTTCCTGACAGTTTCGGCCCGCGCGGCAAACCGCACGGCATCTGCACCGAACGTACCGCCACGCGCGATATCAACGGGACGGTGCGCCGCGCCGACGTGCTGGCGACCATCCGTTGGGTAGCGGGACAGCCGGGCGTGGATGCGCGCCGCATCGTACTGCTTGGCTGGTCCAACGGCGCGCAGGCCGTGCTGGAGGCCGTGGATGCCAGCCGCGCCTGGCCCGCCGATACGCCCGCGATTGATCGCGCGGTGGCGTTCTATCCGGGCTGCGCGTCGGCGCAGAAGCGGCCGGACTATCGGCTGAACGCGCCATTGCTGCTGCTGGCCGGCGGCAACGACGACTGGACCCCGGCCGACCACTGCCAGGCGCTGCAGACTGCCGTACTGGCCCGCCAGCCGCAGGCGCGTTTCGAGCTGGACCTGTTTGGCGGTGCGTATCACGGCTTTGACGGCACGGCGCCGGTCAAGGAGCGTAGCGGCATCCCGAAGGGACGTCGCTACGGTGCTGTCACCGTCGGCGGTGACCCGGCCGCGCGCGAAGCGGCGTTTGCGAAGCTCGCGGCGTGGCTCGATGCGCCGCACCCCTGATCGCAGCAACGCAAGAACACCTGAATACCTGAGTACCTAGACATTCACACCACAACAATCGACAGGACACACGCAACATGCAATGGGAAGTGGTGATCGGCCTCGAGACGCACACGCAGCTCTCGACGGTCTCGAAGATTTTCTCCGGCGCGTCCACCGCCTTTGGCGCGGCGCCCAACACGCAGGCCGCGCCGGTCGATCTGGCGTTGCCGGGCGTGCTGCCGGTGCTGAACAGGGGTGCCGTTGAGCGCGCCATCGTGTTCGGTCTGGCCATTGGTGCCAAGATCGCGCCCAAGAGCATCTTCGCGCGCAAGAATTACTTCTACCCCGATCTGCCCAAGGGCTACCAGATCAGCCAGTACGAGATCCCGGTGGTGCAGGGCGGCACGCTGACCATCCAGGTGGAAGGCAAGAACGGCCAGCCCGGGTACGAGAAATCCGTGCAGCTCACGCGTGCCCACCTGGAAGAAGATGCGGGCAAATCGCTGCACGAAGACTTTGCCGGCATGACCGGCATCGACCTGAACCGCGCCGGCACGCCGCTCTTGGAAATCGTGACCGAGCCCGACATGCGCAGCGCGGCCGAGGCCGTGGCCTACGCCAAGGCCTTGCACGCGCTGGTGATGTGGCTGGGCATTTGCGATGGCAACATGCAGGAAGGCAGCTTCCGCTGCGATGCGAACGTCTCCGTGCGCCCGGGCCCGGACGCGCCGTACGGCACGCGCTGCGAGATCAAGAACCTGAACTCGTTCCGCTTCCTGGAAGAGGCCATCAACTACGAAGTGCGCCGTCAGATCGAGCTGATCGAAGATGGTGGCACCGTGGTGCAGGAAACCCGCCTGTACGATCCGGACCGCAAGGAAACGCGCTCGATGCGCAGCAAGGAAGACGCGCAGGATTACCGCTACTTCCCCGACCCCGACCTGCTGCCGCTCGTTATTGGCGACGACTGGATCGAGCGCGTGCGTGCCACGCTGCCCGAACTGCCCGCGGCGATGGCTGCGCGCTTTGAATCCGCCTACGGCCTGCCGAAGTACGACGCGAGCATCCTCACCGCTACCAAAGCAACCGCAGCGTACTTCGAAGCCGTGGTGGCCGATGCTGGCGCCGCGAATGCCAAGGCTGCGGCCAACTGGATCATGGGCGAAGTCGCCTCGAACCTGAACCGCGCCGATCTGGACATCGACGCCGCACCGGTCAAGCCCGCGCAACTGGCCAAGCTGCTCGCGCGCATTGCCGACGGCACGATCAGCAACAACACCGCCAAGAAGGACGTCTTCCCTGCCATGTGGGCCGGCGAACACGGAGCGGACGCCGACGCGATCATCGCCGAGAAGGGCCTGAAGCAGATGTCGGACTCCGGCGAGCTGGAGAAAATCATCGACGACGTGCTGGCGGCCAATGCCAAGTCCGTTGAGGAATTCCGCGCGGGCAAGGAGAAGGCATTCAACGCGCTGGTCGGCCAGGCCATGAAGGCCACGCGCGGCAAGGCCAATCCTGCACAAGTCAATGATTTGCTGAAGAAGAAACTGGGCGCAGCCTGATGAGCACCATGAACGCACAAGACGTCGCCAACTACCTGCAAGCGCATCCGGCCTTCTTTGAAGAGCATGCGGAGCTGCTGGCCGCCATCCAGCTCACCAGCCCGCACAGCCACCGTGCCGTGTCGCTGCAGGAGCGCCAGATGGAAATCCTGCGCGACAAAAACAAGCACCTCGAACTCAAGCTGTCGGACCTGATGCGCCACGGCAACGAGAATGACCGCACGCAGCAGCGCGTGCACGCGTGGACGACGCGCCTGCTGGGCGAGGCCGACACGCATGCGCTGCCGTATGCCGTGCAGGATGGTTTGCGTGAAATTTTCGAAGTGCCCGCCGTGGCGTTGCGCGTGTGGCAGGTGGGCGAAGAATTCGCGCACCTGGAGGTCGCGCAGGGCGTGAGCGAGGAAGTGCGCCTGTTTGCGGCCGGCCTGCGCGCACCGTATTGCGGCGCCAATGCGGGCTTTGAAGCGGCTGGCTGGCTCGATACGTCGGAGACCGGCGGTGAGCCCATCGAATCGCTCGCCATCGTCACGCTGCGCGTGCCGGTGCGTGGGGATGCCGATGCCAGCGCAGCGCCGGCATTCGGCCTGCTGGTGCTCGGCTCGCCGGACGCCCGCCGCTTCCATGACGGCATGGGCACGACCTACCTCGCGCAGATCGGCGAATTGGCCGCCGCCGCGCTCAACCGCCTGCGCGACTGAAGCGCTGTCCTCGCATGCCGCAATCCGCATCCGCCGATGAACATGGCGCTCAGGCGCCGCATCCGCAGATTGCGGCCTATCTCGCCGCGCTGAAGTTCGAGCGGCAGCTCTCGCCGCACACGCTGGAGAGCTACACCCGCGAGCTGGCCGTGCTGCAGCGCCTGGGTGCGCAGCACGCCGCCAACGTCGACCTCACGCAACTGCAGTCCCACCATATTCGCCGCATGATGGCGCAGCTGCACGGCAACGGCTTGTCGGGCCGCAGCATTGCGCGGGCGCTGTCGGCGTGGCGCGGCTGGTTCAAATGGATGGCGCTGCGCGATGCGGCCGTCACCGCCAACCCGGTCGATGGCGTGCGTGCGCCGAAGAGCCCGAAGCGGTTGCCGAAAGCGTTGTCCGTCGAACAGGCTGTCGCGCTGATGGAGCAACTGCCGGGCGACGATGCCGAGACGATTCGCGACCGCGCTGTCAACGAGCTGTTCTATTCGTGCGGGCTGCGGCTCTCGGAGCTGGTCAGCCTGGATATGCGCCACGTCAAGGCCGGCGAGTACGCCTCTGCGAGCTGGCTCGATCTGGAGGCGCGCGAAGTGGAGGTGCTCGGCAAGGGCAGCAAGCGGCGCACCGTGCCGGTCGGCGCCAAGGCCGCCGAGGCGCTGGCCGCATGGCTGGCCGTGCGCGAACAACTGGCCAAGCCTGACGCGGTACCCGAAGATGCGCACGCGCTGTTTCTCTCGCCGCGCGGCAAGCGGTTGGCGCAGCGGCAGATTCAATTGCGAATGAAGCGCAACGCCATCGCGGCGGGTGTGCCGGCGGATGTGCATCCCCACGTGCTGCGGCATTCGTTTGCCACACACATGCTGCAGTCGTCCGGCGACTTGCGTGCAGTGCAGGAACTGCTCGGGCACGCCAGCATCGCCAGCACGCAGGTTTATACTTCGCTCGATTTTCAGCACCTGGCCAAGATCTACGATCAGGCGCATCCCCGCGCAAAAAAGAAGTAGCGCATTGCCCGAGCCTTCGGGCGCTCCACCCCCAGTCGTATGCAAACCCTGATTCTGAAGCCCGGCAAGGAGCGCTCGCTGCTGCGCCGGCACCCATGGATTTTCGCCAACGCCATCGATCGTGTGGAGGGCAAGCCGGCCTCCGGCGCGACCGTCATCGTGCGCGCGCACAACGGCCAGTTTCTGGCGCGCGCCGCGTTCAGCCCCATCTCGCAGATTCGGGCTCGCGTCTGGAGCTTTGACGAAGCCGAGCCGGTCGACCACGCATTCTTCAAGCGCCGCATTGCCGCTGCCGTGGCGTACCGCCGCGCGTGGGTGCACGACACCGACGCCGTGCGCCTCGTCATGGGCGAAGCCGACGGCTTGCCGGGCTTGATCGTCGACCAGTACGGCACAGGCGATGCGGGCCAGCTCGTCTGTCAGTTCAGCGCCGCGGGCGTTGAGCACTGGAAGCAAGCCATTGTCGCCGCGCTCATCAAAGAGACGGGTTGCCCGAACGTCTACGAACGCTCCGACGTGAGCGTGCGCGAGCGCGAAGGCCTGGAGCAGATGACCGGCGTGCTGGCCGGTGCTGAGCCTGCCGCAGACCTGTCTGCCACCGAGCAAGGCGTGCGCTACTACGTGGATGTACGCGAGGGCCACAAGACCGGCTTCTACATCGATCAGCGCGACAACCGCGCACTCGTCGGCGCCTTGGCGCGCGACCGCGATGTGCTCAATTGCTTCTGCTATACCGGCGGTTTTTCGCTGGCGGCGCTCAAGGGCGGGGCGCGCTCGGTGGTGTCGATCGACTCGTCGGGCGAGGCGTTGGCGGTGGCGGGGGGGGGGGGGGGGGGGGGGGGGGGGGGGGGGGGGGGGGGGGGGGGGGGGGGGGGGGGGGGGGGGGGGGGGGGGGGGGGGGGGGGG